>JAXDMJ010000062.1:0-27493 GCA_034666165.1 Candidatus Parcubacteria bacterium | reverse complement strand
GACACGCACGCCTTGCGTCGAACGTCCCAGAGTCGGAATCTCTTTTATGTCCACGCGGATGACTTGGCTCTTCTTGGAAATGGCGATTATCTCTTCCTCTTCATCGGTCACGACTTTGGCCGCCATGACGGGACCGGTTTTGCTGGTGACTTTCATGGTGAGAATGCCAGAACCGCCGCGATTCTGCGTCTTATACTCCGATAGCTCGGTGCGCTTGCCGTAACCATTGGCCGCAATCACGAAAAAGGCGGGATTTTTCGCATCTTTCGAAACTATGTCTGCGGAAATAACGGCATCGCCCTTGGCCAGCTTGATGACTCGCACGCCGGCGGCATTGCGCCCCATTTCGCGCACGTCCGCTTCTTCAAAACGGATGGACTGGCCATCCTTCGTGGCGATGACCACTTCGTCATTCTTTGATACGAAAGAGGCCGAGATCAGCTCATCGCCGGTATCGAGCGAGATCGCGATCAATCCGGAGCGGCGAACGTCCCTGAAATGCTTGGCTGAAGACTTTTTTCCCGTGCCGCTCTTGGTGACCATCATCAGCGACAAGCCCTCCGCCGTTTTCTTGTCTTTGGGCATCGGGAGGACCGAGGTGATCTTCTCGCTCTCCGCCAATGAGAGAAAATTCATGACCGACTTCCCTTTGGTGGCGCGCTTGCCTTCGGGAATGTCGTACATCTTTATCTGATAGGCCTTGCCTTTGTCGGTAAAGAACAGGAGGTCGTTATGAGTCGTGGCATAGATCAAATGAGTGATGAAGTCTTCCTCCTTGGTGTCGAGATCGACCACGCCGATGCCGCCGCGCTTCTGCTGGCGGTATTCGGTCGGATCGGTGCGCTTGATATAGCCGCCTTTGGTCAGGACCAAGACCGACTCTTCGTCGGCGATCAGGTCTTCGGGATTGAAGTCCTTGACGCCGTGCTTGACGATCTTCGTGCGCCGGTCATCGCCGTATTTTATTTTGATCTCGGTCAGCTCGTCTTTGATCAGCCCCCGGACTTTCTTTTCACTGCCGAGGATCTCCTGCAGTTTGGCGATCAGGGCCTGAACATCCTTCAGTTCGTCCAAGATCTTCTGGCGCTCCAATCCGGCCAGCCGGACCAGCTTCATTTCCAAGATGGCCGTGGCTTGCTTTTCGGAGAACTTGAACTTCTTCATCAGACCGGCATGGGCTTCCGGGGCGTCTTTGGCCGCGCGGATAAGAGCGATGATCTCATCGATATGATCGAGGGCTTTTTTCAGGCCGAGCAAGATATGCTCACGCTCCTCGGCGCGAGTGAGATCGAACTGCGTGCGGCGGCGGATGACGATCATGCGATGCTTGACGAATTCCTCGAGGATGGTCTTAAGAGAAAGCGTATGCGGCACACCGTCAACCAGGGCCACGGTGTTGACATGAAAAGCATCTTCGAGCTGGGTGTGCTTGTAAATGAGATTAAGGACTTTTTCCGGATATGAGCCCTGCTTCAAGTCTATGGCTATGCGGACGTCCGCGCCCGATTCGTCACGCAGCGCCTTGACGCCTTCGATGACTTTCTCCCGGACCAGATCGGCGATCTTCATGATGAGTTCGGCTTTGTTGACGCGGTAAGGGATCGAGGTGATGAGTATCTGATATTGGCCTTTTTTGTCCTCGACGATCTCGGCTTCGCCGCGCACGGTGATGCCGCCGCGGCCGGTGGCGTAGGCATGGCGGATATCTTTCTCGCCGTACATGATGGCGCCCGTGGGAAAATCCGGGCCTTTGATGAATTGCAGGAGATCCTCGGTCGTCGCCTCTTTGTTATCGATCAGATAGACGGTGGCATCGACGACTTCGCGCAAGTTATGCGGCGGGATGTTGGTGGCCATGCCGACGGCAATGCCGAGAGTTCCATTCAAGAGCAGATTCGGCACGGCCGAAGGCAAAACGATCGGCTCTTGCCGCGTGCCTTCATAGTTCGGACGGAAATCGACCGTGTCTTTGTCGATGTCCTTGAGCATTTCCGCACTGATTCGCGACATCTTGGCTTCGGTATAGCGGTCGGCGGCGGCGCCGTCGCCGTCAAGCGATCCGAAATTGCCCTGACCGATAGCCAGCGGATAGCGCATGCGAAAGGGTTGGATCAGGTTGACGAGCGATTCGTAGACCGCGGCCGTGCCATGGGGATGGTAGTTGCCGGTAACATCTCCCACGATCTTGGCCGATTTACGCGTTTTGCCGCCCGGGCTCAAATTGAGCTCGTGCATGGTATAGAGGATGCGGCGGTGGACCGGCTTCAAGCCGTCGCGCACGTCCGGCAAGGCCCGGGCGGTGATGACCGACATGGCATAGTCGAGATATGATTCGCGCATCTCGGTCGTGATGTTTCGGGCAATCACGCCGGAACCGACGCGAGCCGGCACAGAGGCGGGCATTTCTGACGCCGGTTTGTCGTTCTTTTTGGGCATGAATACGGTCTAGATGAAATTCGGCCAACAATAATAAGGGAATAAGGAAGATGGAAATAATCTTTCCGATAGAATCCATTTCCCTATTCCACCTCCTTATGCGGAAAGTATACCAAAAAATCGGGTGTTTGTCACTTATTTTTGATGTGGAACATTACTGTTACTGTATTTCCCAGACTTTATATAGACGGCTCGGCGTCGGCAGAGAGGGCGTCTTCGGAGGCCCGTTATCTATCCATTGGATACGATTGGAACTGGTCGAACCGACCGGCGATACGGTATGCCATGTCGTTCCCGAATCGTCGCTATACTGTATCGCGTAAATTTTTCCGGGCACAACGGAAAACTCGAGCATATAAGTGCCATCGGGGAAATGATAAGGATTTGCTCTTGGACAGGTAGGAGTGGAATAAACATCTGATCCGCAGAGGAGCGGGTTTTGCAGCAGAATTTCGATTTTGTTTGGCGGGAGCACTAGATCTGGATCAGGGGAGGCAGAGAATGCATTAAAAGATGCCGTGTACGCCTGTCGATCAACGGCATAGAATTCTGCCGTAAATGTGACACTTTGTGCCGGCGACAGCGGCAGATTATACTGCATGTAAGAGGTTCCATCGGCAAGTTTGCCGCTTTCATTAAATAACGTAACGCCAGTTCTAAGGTTGCCTACGTTTACTCGTAAAGCAGAAATTGTTGTGACGGTGGTGTTTGTGACCGTAACTTTCTGCTCATAAAGTCCGGTTTGCGGATTAAAGACCGGCGCTCCGACTGACACGCCTAAGCTGACCGCGCACCGGCCGATCGCCATGATTGTGCCGTCAGATAGCCGGATGCGCGCCATTGTCGCCGTGTCAGTTCCCGGGACAACGAGGACAATACCGTAAGTCTTGACACCGTTGAAAATACGCAAAGGAGACATCGGCGTTGTTCCGACAGGCTCAACAGCAACGATCGTCGGAGTTGAAAAACCGCTTTCCTCGACGCGCAAGCCGACATCGGTGCAGGCCGGCGACGCGAAAGAGATGCGCGGTAAAAAGATCATCGCCACAAGCAATGAACCGAAAAATATCAGCGAGTGGAATCTCTTCATTTTATTTGTTCCCCGGTAAGACCTCGACACTCGAATATGTGACTTTTTTAGCGCCGAAAATGAGTTCTTTGACGTCCACGACACACGAGCCGACGCCGGCCACCAGCGACTGACCGGGCGTGGCCGCATTGCGGACAGTCGTTGCGACATCGCCTGCCGCGGCATTTCGAAAGACACCGAAGGAGCCGACCCAAAAGGTGAAAATGACCGCCGTCACACCGAACGATGTCCAAAAGGAAATATGCTTCTTGACATGTTCTGGCTTGGCGCGCACTTTCTCGAGATACGATTCGAGTGACATGGCTTCATTATACTACTCCCGACTATTCTTTCTCAAGGACAACAACTTCTGCTTCCTTCCCCTCCAAGTCCTTCTTTTTGAGAGTCAGCTTGGTTTCGGGTTTTGGATTTTCGCCAGCCTCCTTGAGAAATGCCTTCAGAACATCTTTGCCGCCCATCTCGCCGTAATGGATGGGGATAATGATCGAGGGCGCTATCGAGACGGCCAGCTTGTAGGCATCGCGCGGATCCAAGACGCCGTCGCCGCCGATCGGCACGAACAAAATATCAACCTCCTCGATCCCTTCATCCGTGTCCTTGGGCAGTTCGGGCGTATTGACCGCGCCGAGGAAGCAAATGTTCATGCCTTCAAGCGCGACGGTAAATATGGTATTGCCCCGCCTTTCGCCGTCATAGGCGGATTCGGAAGGCAGTCCCTTGATAAAGACGCCCTTGACCTCATATTCGCCCGGGCCGGAAATAACGAACGGTTTCTTGTCTCCGAAAGTGACTTGATCGATGCCGTTCATATCGGGATGGTTCAGGCTCGACAGGACGATGTCGGCGCGAAACTTGGACGTCGGCAACTTCCCGTCCTTGGAGATCGGGTTGAAGGCCAAAATGGTCTCGCCGAACTGCACTTTGACGAATTCACCTCCGAGATAGGTGATGATCATGATGATATATGATGAAATCTCATTGTAGCATAGCCACCACCTTGTCAACATTGAATATTGCTTTAATGTGCGGGGGTGTGTGCTACAATCCATGCAGAAATCCACGCAGACGCTAGCCCATTTCGCAGCTTAAGGCGCGTCTCACAACCGAACTGCGGACTGAGAAAGGCCATATGGGTACACATAAAGCAAAAGTAGCCTCAAAACTAAGCACTGCGGCACAGACGGAGCGAATAGAAACCACAGTTGAAGAGAAGGCGATATTGATCGTCGACGACCAGGAAGAGCTTGCAATTATGCTCGCAGAACTGACAATTGGCATATTCTACGAGAGAAAAAGGAAACTCAAGGATTCGTTCAATGTGTTTTCGGCGACTCTGTGCGAGTCGGTAAGAGAGGCCAAGAGACTTCTAATGCAGTCGGCTGCCGGAGGCAGGCGGATCCACTTGGTGCTAACCGACCTCCATGTCGCCCAAGATGCTGAAAAGTCCCGAGACGGATTGGAAGTCGTCAAATTAGCGAAAGCAAAAGCAATTCCGGTAGTCGTCGTATCCGGCACTCTCTCCTTTGCAACGGATGATCCGCCATTCGAAGCGGATGCCTTCGTGCGAAAGCCGTTCAGTCGAGCTGAATTGCATGC
Organism: Candidatus Parcubacteria bacterium; assembly: GCA_034666165.1. Lineage (GTDB taxonomy): Bacteria > Patescibacteriota > Minisyncoccia > Phycocordibacterales > PALSA-1337 > C7867-002. The sequence continues at coordinate 22,371 of JAXDMJ010000062.1, read as the reverse complement.
TGTCATTGATAGGCTTTTCGGATCAGACGGAGCACTACTTGAGACGTCTGCACCTGAAACGCCCGCCCTCGCAATTCCTCCGCCTCCCGCGGCAGCCGCATCCGAGGTGCCCGCACCCCGAACATTCAGCTAATGGCACAGCTTGCCCGAAACCGGAAGCTCACTGTTTCAAACGCCCGACTTACGGGCGATTTATTATGTCTCTTCCAGCATTTTCATTGGAATGGACAAAAATCCGGCCATGCGCTACGATGGCTCACATTACCAATTGCGCGTAATCCCGCACGGGCATTATCAATTAAAAAGCGGACCGCGCGTATAATGTTCAAAAAATTAAAGGAAACGTTAGTCGGCCGCAAAGATGACCCCGAGAAAGACCCTGCAGGCGAGGAACGCGTAACAATAGAAAAAACTCAAGAAAAATCGCCGGCGGCCGAAATCAAGAGGAAGTCGCCGGCGGATGTTTTGTCGCTGAAGAAAGACGAGTTTGTTTTGACCGAGGAGCAAAAGCTTTCGGAGATGGGCGGGCTTATCGCAGGAATGAAGGATCCTCCGCAGATCGGCGACTTGGTCGAAGGTCCGGTCATTGCCGTCGAAAAGTCGGCGGTCTATGTCGACCTTGCGCCCTTTGGCACCGGCATCATATACGGGCGCGAATTCATCATCGCCCGCGATGTCATCAAGAAAATCAACGTTGGCGACGTCATCGCCGCCAAAATCGTCGATAATGCCCATAAAGAAGGCTACTTCGAGCTGTCATTGAAAGAGGCCCGCCAGGCCCTGATCTGGAGCGAAGCCGAAACCGCCATCAAGGAGAAGAAGGTCCTCGATCTCCTCGTCAAGGAAGCCAATAAAGGCGGACTCTTGATCGAATGGCAGGGCATCGTCGGTTTCCTGCCTGCTTCCCAGCTCAAGGCCGACCATTACCCGCGCATTTCGGACGGCGACAAGGACAAGATCCTCGAGGAATTGCGCAAACTGGTCGGCACGCGGCTCGCCGTCGCCATCATCACCGCCGACCCCAAAGAAGGCAAATTGATCTTCTCGGAAAAGGGCTCGGAGCAGAAGGAAAAAGAGAAGATCGTCAGCAAGTACGAGATCGGCGACGAGGTCGAGGGCACCGTGACCGGCGTCGTCGATTTCGGCGTCTTCGTCAAGTTGGAGGAAGGTCTCGAAGGGCTCATTCACATTTCCGAGATCGACTGGGGACTGGTGGACGATCCGCGGAACTTCGTCAAGGTCGGCCAGAAGATCAAGGCCAAGATCATCGAGATCAAGGACGGCAAGATCTCCTTGTCATTGAAGCAGCTCAAGCCCAACCCCTGGACCGAAGCGGCCAAGAAATACAAAAAAGACATGCCGGTTTCCGGCGTCATCATCAAATTCAACAAGCACGGCGCCTTGGCCTCGATCGAGGAAGGCGTGGCCGGCCTTGTGCACGTCTCGGAATTCGGTTCGGAAGAGAAGCTGCGCAAGTCACTGGAGCTCGGCAAGACCTATGATTTCAAGATCAATCTCTTCGACCCCAAGGAGCAGAAGATGGCGCTCACGTACGCGGGCGAGAAGAAATAGTGCGTGAAAACCGCGTCGTGGGCGCCATCGAGTGCGGACAAAGATTAGCCCGCGTTATAAACACTCATGGCTTTCTCTCTGCCTTCCGTGGCGATCATAGCCACGGCTTCGGTGACCTTGGCAGCGACTTTTCTTACGACCTTCAATTCGGCTTCCTTGAACGGGCCAAGGATGAACTTTTCTACTTTCTCATCGCCGTGCGGCACTTTGGCCTTGCCCTTGGGCGTAGATGGCGCCGTACCCACGCGGATGCGCGTGAAGGCTTCCGTTTTTAGCGCCTTGATGATCGACTCAAGGCCGTTGTGCCCGCCTGAGCTGCGATTGAAAGAAATCTTGATCCGGCCAAGAGGCAGGTTGAAATCGTCATAGATTACGACAAGCTTTTCAGCCGCTTTAATGCTTTTAATGAGAGGTGCAATGGCTTTCCCCGAATTGTTCATGAAAGTCTCCGGTGCCACGAAAGTCACTTTTTCTTTCTTTATCTTCCCTTCCGCTACCAGCGCATTGATTTTTTTATTGAATTCAAAACCGCCGCCGTACTTTTTGCGCACACTGTCAAGGACGATCCGGCCGGCATTGTGCCGCGTAATTTTATAATCTTCCCCGGGATTGCCCAGACCGACAATTATGTGTGACATGGGAACAGTATAGCCATTTTTACGGCTGTTGCGACACCTAACATTGCCTAATGAGGGGCGGTGCAGCGACCGATGGCCATGATACTGCCGCTGGCGAGCTTGACGCGTGCACTTGTCGCGTTCGGGTCGCTCGGCGGAACGAGGGTGATGCCATATGTCTTGTTGTCTTTGGAAATCCGCAAAGGCGACATGGGCATCGTTCCAACGGGTTCAGCCGCGAGAATCGTTGGCGCAGAAGCACCCGCCTCTTTGAGGCGGAGGCCGATGTCGTTGCAGGGCTGTGCGCAGCTAACGGCATAGACTTCATTGCCTCCGCCGGGACCGGTGTAACTTGAATACGCGTTGGGCAAAAGATAAACCCGGTATTGCCGCGCATCAGTCGGAAAACTGTAAACCTGCCAACCGCCAGCATCAATCCATTGTATGCGATTAGCACCAGAGGCGGCAGACATTATGCCGCTATCCACTCCGCCTACAGTATGCCACGTGGAGCCATCGTCGCTGTATTGAATCGCATATCCGTTGTTGGTATAGACGCCTCCGGTACTCCACTCTAAAAGCACACTGCCGTCAGGGAGCTTCAGTCTTCGATCAATCGTTACCAGGGTTGCACCTGAGGGCAAAATCGGCTCGGCGACCGGTGCAACGACTACGGCACTAAGCGCGATTCCGGTCATATACCCGGTCTTCGAATAATAGCGCAGGTGTATGTCGACACTCTGTCCCGGGGAGAGAGGTGCGTTATATTGCACGTATTCTTTACCAGTACTATCGGTACCTGCGGCTGGCCACAACATTGCTCCAGAGTCGACGGGATACGCCGCTTCTGTTACGAGACGAATACCGGGTAGAGTGGTCAATCCAGTGTTTGTAACCTTAACTGTATATTCATCAAGACTAGTCTGGGGGTTGAAACCGGCAGCACCTACAGCAGCCAAACTTATGGCGGAACATGTGCTCGGAGCTACGGCCTCTATCTTAATTTCGCCGCTTCCGCCATGTCCGGCTGGATGGCCGTAGGGACCGACACTGGCACCATTCCCAGCAACCTCATATTTTCCCCAGTTATAGCTGGAACCTGAACCGGCACCACCTGGACCAAAGCCGCTTGAGTTCGGTTCACTGCTTAAGTAGCCGTCGGGATTGCCGCCTCCACTTTTTGCACCCTGACCAATTTCCACTCCTCCATCGCCACTATCACCGCCTGCTCCTCCTTCAACAGAGTTATAAGCACCAGCTTGGCCACTTGACGTAAATTGACCGCTTCCCACTCCGCCGGCTCCTGGCACTGTGGCATTCGCGCAGCCACCCGCCCCTCCTCCTCCGCCGCCCGTAGCGCTCACAAGAGGCGCTCCTGATTGTGGACCGAAGCTTGCCGTTCCGCCAGCTCTTCCCGTGCATCCAGATTGAACTATCCCGCCTGCTCCCACGACAAGCGTGTACGTCGCACCGGGTGTCACGGCAAGGGTGCTTCTCGCGTAGCCTCCTCCTCCGCCACCGGATCCGGCCGCGTTGACACTAATGCCTCCGCCTCCACCGGCCCCACCTCCTCCCCAAGCGTGGACGACAACTGAAGTCACTCCGAGGGGAACAGTCCATGTATATGTCCCATCGGACCATGCTGTGATCGAATAGTTCCCGGGAACAGGACCAGGAGCAGGGCTCTTTGTATACGCCCCCGCAGAAAATGTTTGAATGTAAATCTGTGGAGGCGCTGGTGTTTGAGCGCCGGACTGAGCGTTGGCAATTTCCGATGAGGACTTGTCCAGTGTCAGACAGAAAATTAAAATACCGAGAACGACAAACGCGGTGAAAGCAATTTTTTTTGAATGTTTATCCATGTCGAAAGTTAAATACTTTCTCAAATTGACATGCCGCATCCGTCCATACCGTTCGCATTAGTACCAGATCTTACAGTTGGAATCCACTCAGCCTACGGCGATGTCACCATCCACATTTGGCCGGTACTGACCGGGTGATTAGCGTCTGCACCGGGGCAAGCAGTCTCCACGCAGGCCTGGATGATGAGACCGCCTTGAGCCCAGATCGGCACATTTTCAACAACCAATCCGTAGACCATCGGCAATGAGGTTGTCTTGGAAAGACCTTTGAGCCAAAGACCGCCCTGCTTAATCTGTGAATCAAGGTCATTATTAAGCGGCGGGTGACAACCCGAGACGGTGTCAGGACATGTAGGCGGCGTGCCCGGCGCGCCGACAAAAGTCGTTCCTTGCGCTACGGCGACAAGAGCGAAGGCGCCGAGCAAAAGCCCCGTAGCCAGAGCGGCGCGAACGAGTAATGGTGAAAGTGTTTTCATGAGTATTTTAATTATGATAATTTTAATTTATTATAATGAGCCGTCAGTGCGTTGTGTCGCCATTCATGATCTGCAGCCGCTCGGCATCAGTCATCTTCGGGTTCTGGAGTTTGGCCGAACCGGGCTTCTCCATCAAGGCCTCCCGCTCTGCATCAGTCAGGTTCGGATTTTGGAGGGGCGCACCGGACGGCTTATTCATGATGGCTAATCGTTCAGCATCAGAGAGCGTCTGCGCGGCCGTCTGGGGAGCAGAGGTCGTCGTCAGCTCCGTTTGCGAGGGCATGAAAAAAATCGTATACGCGAAAACCAGCGCGGCGATCACCGCCAAGATAAGGCACAAGACCAGCAGCCGCGAAACGTGGTGATGGGGCTCGGGGAGCGCTAAAAAATCTGGATATTTTTCGGCCACGCTCTAATTGTATCAGGGATGCGAGTCAAAAAAAACTGCTCTGTGGACAAGTCTGCGTCATGGGAATTGACCGGAATTTTAAGGATGACCGCGAAAACTTGTGCCGAAGGCGAATTGCCATTATAATACGCTGACTATGGAGACGACCGATGCCGATTCGGACAACAAAAGGGGCGGTCTGTGGCAATCAGCGCGCGAATGGATACAGGTCATTGTGATCGCCCTCGTCATTTCCCTGCCCATCAGGTTCTTTATCGCCGAACCGTTCGTGGTGAACGGCGCCTCGATGGACCCGACTTTCTCGACCGGCCAGTTCTTGATCGTCGACCGCCTGACCTACCGGTTCGAGAACCCAGAGCGAGGCAATGTCATAGTCTTTGAATATCCCAATGACCCAAGGGTCTATTATATCAAGCGCATCATCGGCCTGCCCGGCGAAACGATCGATATCAAAGACGGACGAGTGACGGTCACGAGCGACGCTGATCCAGCCGGTTTTACGCTCGACGAGCCCTACGTCGAGTCCGTACATTCGTCACATGACACGCTGCACGTGGTGCTCGGGCCGACTGAATACTTCGTCATGGGAGACAATCGCGCCCAGAGCTCCGACTCTCGCATCTGGGGGCCGCTCGACAGCCGCTTCATCATCGGCCGTCCGATCGTCCGCCTCCTGCCTTTGACCTCGGTCTCGATCTTGCCCGGCGAGCACAATGATTACGCACAATGACGCCTAAACCGGCACATAATAAGGCACGTACGGAAACTTCCGCCGGCGGCGGAGGGCGAGACAGCAGTTTTTCTTCCCGCGAGGATACTTCTCTCACCCGCGACAGCGCCTTTGTGACTTTTGAGAACCTCGACAAGGTCGGCGAGATCGCCGTCTATTACGGCTTTGCGCCGATGAAGAGCCCGGCCATCGTTAAGACTGATCTCGACGCGGCTAAGGACATTCTCGAGGGCGATTACGTGGACGATGAGACGGAACTTCACGGTCGCCTTCCCCTTCATGTCGAAGAAAAGATCGCTTTGATCCGCACCTATCAGAAGGAGAATATGCAGAATCTGCCGCAGCCGGTCATGTTCTATTTCAAGGACCCCTGCCGCAACGCTTTGAAAAAAGGAGCATATCCGCGTTACGCCGATCTGGAGATTTTGGGTTCTTCGGGCGCAATCGCCGAAGCCACACTCATCCAGACGGCGCGAGCCATGCTAGCTTTCGAAGGCTATGCGAACACGACAGTGGAGATCAATTCGGTCGGCGACCGCGACTCGATCACCCGCTTCGTCCGCGAGCTCACGGCCTATTACCGCAAGAATCTGAACGAGATGACTCCGGAGTGCCGGCAGCTCTTCAAGACCGACCCTTTCGAACTGCTTTCGACGCATGAGGAATCGTGCCGGATGCTGAACGCAGCCGCGCCGCGCGCCCTCGATTTCCTGACCGAGATCAGCCGCCGCCATCTCGAGGAAGTGCTCGAGTATTTGGAAAAGCTCAAGATCCCCTATACCTTGAATAACGGGCTGATCGGCAACCGTAAATATGTCACCGAGACGATCTTTACTATCATTAATGCTGACGCCGACAGAAAGAAGGCCGGTGAGCAGACCGTGCTCGCCGTCGGCGTGCGCTACAACGGCCTCTCCAAGCGCCTCAATATGAAGCGCGACATCCAAGGCGTCGGCATTTCCCTTTTGGTCAAAGAAGGCAAGAATGGCACGAGGAAGCCAGTTTCCCGCATAAAGCGTCCGATCGCTTCATTCGTCCAGCTCGGCCTCGAATCAAAGCTGCTCTCGCTCCAGGTCATCGAAAGCCTGCGGCAGGCCAAGATCCCGCTCCACCTCTCGCTCGCCAAGGACCGACTCGGCGCGCAGGTCTCCTCGGTCGAGAAATACCACACGCCGTATGTCATCGTCATGGGCAAGAAAGAAGCCGTCGACCGCACGGCCATCGTCCGCCGCTCCGACACTCATTCGCAGGACATCGTGCCTCTGGACGATCTGCCGAAATACATGAAAAAAATCGAAGCGCAGTGGCTGAAGAAGAAAACAGCATGAGATTGCCGTCCAAACGAAGCCGTGCTATCATCTCCATTTAAATCACCGATATGATCAACGCAGAAGTCACCAGAAATCCGGGGGAAAACGCCATGAGCGTCGTCCGCCGCTTCAGCCGTAAGGTCCAGGGCTCGGGGCTTATCCCGCGGGTAAGAAGTCTGCGCTCAAGCACTCGCAAGCAATCGTCTTACAAAGTCAAACAGCGCGCGCTCACTATGATTAAACGCAGGGCCTACATGGCCAATTTGATAAAGCTCGGCAAGGCGCCTGTGAAGCCAGTGCGCGGCCACTAGTAAATCGGGCGCAGAGTCACAGTAATGCCGGTCAATTTCAAGATCGAATATGGGACCGACGCCGCGCCAAGACGCGCGGCTTTTCGCGATGCTAAGTTTCGCAGCATCAAGTTCCCCGCCATTAAAGAGGCAGTGCTCGGAAAGGCCTATCGTCTGACTCTGATTTTCGCCCCAACGGAAATCATGAAAAAATGGAACCGGATATACCGCGGCAAAAATACGGCCACGGACATCTTGAGCTTTCCCATATCGACGCGTCAGGGCGAAATCTATATCTGCCCGACAGAGGCAAGAAAAGAAGCGAAAAAATATGACAGGCCGCTCGCCAATTTCATCGCCTTCCTGTTTATCCACGGCCTCATGCATTTGAAAGGATACCGCCACGGCGCTACAATGGAAGGCATAGAGACCAAAATTCGCGGGAAGTTCGGGATTTGATAGGTTCCGGATTCACTATGGGACATATATTTAATGGCGCGCAACATAATCACAGGCATAGACGTCGGCACATCTCACGTCAAAGTGGTCATCGCCACCACGCGTGAAAGGAACGACCGCGGCATGCCCAAGGTGATCGGCGCCGGCATGGCCGACTCGCGCGGCCTGCGGCACGGCTACGTCACAAACGTTCGCGACGTGGCCGATAGCGTCCGCCGGGCGCTTTCAAACGCCGAAGAGAAAGCCGGGGTCAAGATAAAGAAGGCTTTCGTCGGAGTCTCCGGCATCGGACTTTCCGCCACTTCGGTCACGAGCTTCGTCATGACCTCGCGGGCCGACGCCGAGATCACTTCGCTCGACCTCGCCAAGCTCCACGAGCAATGCGAGAAAGACATCCCGTCAAGCGGCATCGCCAATCGCCGGATCATTTATGACATTCCCCTCTCATACAAGATCGACGGCTTTCCCGCCCTCGGCGCGCCCGAGGGCCTGAAGGGCAACAAGCTCGAGCTCAAGATGCTTTTCATCACCTGCCTCAACCATCATGTGGCTGATCTGGTGGCGGCGGTGAATGAAGCCGGCATCGAAGTCGAAGACGTCATGGCCGCGCCGATCGCCGCCGGCTTCGTCACGCTTTCTAAATCGCAAAAAGTCGCCGGCTGCGTGCTCGCCAACATCGGCGCCGAAACTGTTTCGATCGCCGTCTTTGAGAACAATATTCCGACGTCGCTCGAAGTCTTCCCCATCGGCTCGACGGACATAACGAATGACATCGCGCTCGGCCTCAAAGTCCCGCTGGAAGAAGCCGAGCAGATCAAGATCGGCGCCATCACCGGCAGCTCGTACCCGCGAAAGAAACTGGAGGAGATCATCGGCGCCCGTGTCTATGACATGTTCGAGTTGATCGATGCGCATTTGAAAAAGATCGGCCGAAGCGGCCTCCTGCCGGCCGGCATCGTCATCACCGGCGGCGGGTCCAGCTTGAATTCCATCGACGAGATGGCCAAAGCGGCCCTCAAATTGCCTTCACGCATCGGCTCGATCAGCGTCGTTGACGGCAAATCGACTTTCAAGGATGCGACGTGGGCGGTCGCCTACGGGCTTTGCATCTGGGGCATCCACGCCGAGGAAGGGCCGGAAATCGACACGTCGATCCAATTTGTGCAACAACTATGGAAGAAGGCCGTCAGGTGGTTCAGGCAATTCTTGCCGTGATCTTGCCGTAATATGGTCTTACCCGGACACCTTGCAGGAGGATATTTGGCCACGTATGCTTTGCTTGCCTTAAGCCATGCAGCTTTTACGCCGCTCCAAACCGCCATTCTTTTTGCGGTCGGAACATTGGCAGGAGAAGCACCCGATCTTGATCTCATCCGTTTCTCGCTTGAACAGCGCTCCGACAAAAAAGCCGGCAAAACCGTCAGTCATCGAGATTATTTTACGCATGCGCCGCTTTTCTGGCTTGCTGCCAGCCTGACCGTGGTCATTGTTGGCCTGATCTCCGGCTTTATTTTTACGCAGTTTGTCGGCTGGACGATATTATGCGGCTCGATCAGCCATTTTATCCTCGACAGCATAGAATTCGGCATTGCCTGGCTTTGGCCGTTTTCCAAGAAACGAATTTTCCTGCGCGAAATGACGCACGCCGAAATGCATGAACGGCCGGGAACTTTGCGACATTATTGGGAATTCTTTTCAGAGGTTTATGTGCGGAATCTGACATTTTACGCCGAAATTCTGATCACCTTGCCGGCCCTCTATATGGCGCTCCATTAGACCAGAGTAGGATGCGAGTAATGGCCTCACGTCTTGCTTGTGTCCTTCACTTCCTGTGGTAAGATACGATTTATGCCCAATATTACTCCCGATATCGAGGCTTTTGCGCGCATCAAAGTGTTAGGCGTTGGCGGTTCCGGCATGAATGCGGTCAATCACATGATCAATTCCAAGGTGCGTGGCGTCGATTTCATGGTCATCAATACGGATTCGCAGGACTTGCACCGATCGCTCGCCAAAAAGCGCATCCATATCGGCAAAAATCTGACCCGCGGCTTGGGGACCGGTATGAATCCGGACCTCGGACGCCGCGCCGTCGAGGAAACCAAGGAAGAGATCCAGGAGGCGGTCAAAGGCGCCGACATGGTCTTCGTGACTTGCGGATTGGGCGGCGGTACAGGGAGCGGCGCGAGCCCGACGGTGGCGCGCACCTCAAAGGAGCTCGGCTGCCTGACGGTCGCGGTCGTGACCAAGCCTTTTTATTTTGAAGGACGCCAGCGCACTAGGATCGCCGACGCTTCGCTCGAAGATCTGCGCAAGGAAGTGGACGCGATCATCGTCATCCCCAATGACCGGCTGCTCTCGGCCATAGACAAAGCCACGACTGTTAAAAGCGCCTTCGCCCAATGCGACGAGATCCTGCGTCAGGCGGTCGAAGGCATTTCCGACCTGATCACCACGCCGGGACTCATCAACATCGACTTCGCCGACATCCGCACCGTCATGGAAAATGCCGGCTCGGCCCTGATGGGCATCGGCTCGGCCTCCGGCGAGAACCGCGCCATCGAGGCCTCTAAAGCAGCAATCAATTCGCCTTTGCTCGACGTCTCGATCGCCGGCGCCAAAGGCGTGCTTTTCTCTATCGCCGGCGGCGAGGACCTGACCATGTTCGAGATCCAAGACGCCGCCAAGGTCATCACCGAGTCCATCGATCCCGAAGCCAAGATCATCTTCGGCACCGTCCGTGACGATAAGCTCAAGAAAAATGAGATAAAGATCACGGTCATCGCCACGGGCTTTCCGGAGGGCGTCGCCCAGTCCGCGCGGCCGGAACCGGTTTCGCAACAGCGCGCCTCAAGCGATGCGTCCGTAGCCGCGATGATGAGAGGCGCCCAAGGAGTCGATCGAGCTGCCCAAGGGGCAGATAAAGGCAAAATATACAACCCAGCGCCGACGGCGACCCGCGAATCGGCGCTCGCCGAAAAAACCGCGCCGGCCAAGAAGGACGTCAAGCCCGAGAGCAAGGACGATGACGACGACTGGGGCGCGATTCCGGCGTTCTTACGCAGATCGCGGTTGAAGTAGGCTGAAAAATCTCACCGGCGGCAAACGGCCGCCAATAGGGACGGGGGTAACGGCCGAAATAATGCAGGAGGTTCGCATATGTGTATTTCATGGAGGTTAATGTGGAAATAACATATCACTTTGATATAATTCAAGATCGAACAGCCAAACCAGAAGGTGTGATGAAACGATTGACCTATAAGACTCTTGGGCGCATGGCGCGCTTAGTGACGAGCATCGACGAGTGCAGGCTACTCTGCGGAAAGCTCGATTTGATGGTCGATCAAATGACCGCCTTGACGCCGCACCAGACCTTGCGTTTCCTGGCGGTTCTTTCGGAAGTCAAGGTGAGCAAACCCGCCATCAAGTCCGGAGACCGCCTGGAAATGACTGCGGCGATCGCGGCGCTTGCCGACAAAATCATTGCCACGGGCGGTCTAAAACCTGAACAAGTCTTCAAATTCCTCGCCAAGAAAAAAAAGCAGGAGGAGATGGACAATGACTTTCTCCGGCGTCAATTTTCCGGCAGGTTTCGCCGCAAGCCCGTCGCCGATGCAAGACCTTGAATACGTTGTGTCGAATCCCGCGATCTCTTCTGGTCACGGGATTTTTTATCTTATTTTTAGCATCCGATCATGCTATAATCTCGTATTATGACCTACGATCTGGCAATTATCGGCGGCGGGCCGGCGGGCGCGGCTGCCGGGGTTTACGCCTCTCGCAAGCGCCTGACGACCATATTCATCACCAAGGACTGGCAAGGCCAGAGCGCCGTGTCCGAAGGCATTGAGAATTGGATCGGCACCGTCAAGATCTCCGGCCTGGATTTGGCAAAAAAATTTGAAGAACATCTGAAGGCCTATGCCGGCAAGGTTGTCCATATCGTCGAGGGGGATAAGGCCACGCGCATCGAGAAAGACGGGCCTATTTTCCGCGTGATGACTACCAAGATGACCTACGAGGCCAAGACGATCCTGATCACTTCGGGCAGCCATCGGCGCGCCCTTGACATCCCCGGAGCGGCAAAATACGAAAATAAGGGGCTGACCTACTGCGCCACCTGCGACGGCCCGCTCTTTGCCGATCAGGACGTGGCCGTGGTCGGCGGAGGAAATGCCGGTTTCGAAACCGCCGCCCAGCTCCTGGCCTACTCTAAAAGCGTGACTTTGCTCAACAGGAGCGGCGAATTCAAGGCCGACCCCACTACCGTCGAGAAAGTCCTGGCGAATCCTAAAATGAAGGCAGTTAAGTTCGCCATACCTAAGGAAGTAAAGGGAGAAAAATTCGTGACCGGCATCGTTTATACCGATTCACAGGCTAAACGGGACGTTGAGCTTCCGGTGACCGGCATATTCGTGGAAATCGGTTCCATTCCTAATACCGATTTCGTCAAAGACACAGTCGCTCTCGATCAGTATGGACGCATCACTGTTGATCCGAAAAATCAGCGGGCTTCGATCGGCGGCATTTGGGCGGCTGGAGACGTCACTGATGGCCTCTACCACCAGAACAATATCGCCGCCGGAGACGCCATTAAGGCCGTCGAAGACATCTATTTTTATCTTCACGCCTCATAGACGTACTGCCCGGCTGTCCCGCGCCGACACGCCCGAGAGGACAGCGGCAGCGCCGAACGAAACATTTCCTCTGAAGTCATTCGAAACATCGGCCGTGCAACCGAATTCGCGAAGACTGACCTGTCCATTGAGAAAATAATCCTTGGCCGCCATGAGCGCGAGCGAATCGAGGCAGGCCCTGACATTGAGCGCCGCTTGCATGCGCAATTCTTTTTTATGGACCATATCGGCAAAAGTCACGGCCGCCCCCGCCGTCACCATGAGAAATGCCAAAGTCCCGAGGGCTATCAGGTTGACGGCGATCAATGCCGTCAAACCTTCTCTACGTCTATGTGTGATCGTCTTCATATGATTTGAGCATTATTATCGTCCATGCCTGCTGTTGATCTCGTCCAAGAGCCGGATATCCCGGAGATGGATGCCGTACGCAAAGCTGATGAAGCCTGACATGAGCATTGACAGCATCACCGCATATATAAGCACTTCTAGGAGCGTCAGTCCACGCGTATTTTTCTTTGTGTGTTTAGTTGAAGGAAATTTCATATATGAAGGGAGCGGCTCGCGCCAAGACATATAAGCGATCGTTATCGCAAACCAGCGCCTGCGGGGCTACGGGCAGCGGATATGAGACTATGGAACTAGTTGCGAGATCGCGATCGTAAACCACCAATTCCTGATCGACTTCTCTCGTCGCCAAATAGGCGCGAGAGCGATCCATGACGATGCCGTACACGCCTCCTCCGATATCGGCCGATATCGGATCCTCTAGAGCAGGCTCTGAAGTCGTGGCGAAGGCGAAGGCTTCATGATCGTCCCGGATGTTGAATCCCCCCGAGGTCCGGCCGAACATCGTTTGACCTTCAAATCGTGTGACGATCTTCCCTTCTTGTCGCTGCCAGCCGCTCGGAGAAAATGAATTTTCCAATGTCGGCCGTGACGGATCACGGACATCGATCAGACGGAGTTGTTCTTCGTCCGAGCCGGCAACGTATGCGAGGTCGCCGGAAATGGCGATGTCATTGACCTTGCTGGCGATTTCATAGCCGGCCATTTTCGCCGGAGCAGACGGATCGGAAACATCTATGACGTTGAACTCCTCGCCGTCCCACTTTTCCGTGCCGAGATAGACCCGTCCGAGATCGTAGCGAATGGCGCTCCCGACGGTTGGTGTAGCCGTTGCATACGGCAGAGGCAATCGATATGCGCTTTCAAGCGTGATGTCATCTAGCCTTTGCAAACGGAGGATTTGCAACTGGCTGACCGTGCTTAGGACGGCGGCGTATATCCTCGTCCCGGCAAGAGCGATAGCGGCGATTCCCGGGCCTGTATTGATCGACGAAAGTATACCCGGCTCACGCCCGTTTCTGACGTCGGCAATGAGCATGTCAGGATCCCCGGCATTCGGCGAATCTGCGGAAATATAGGCCACACCGTTTCTGACCTCAAGATCGGTCAATGGCAGAAACGGGTCTATCGGCAGATGGATTGCCCTCACCACTGGTGCTACCGCAGCATGGTCGCCGACAAAATCCGCTGAACAGAGCGGCTCTCCAGCTGCGTCGGAGAGTTCGGCGAGCGGGCGGGATCTAACGGCGCGGAATTCCAAAGTGCTTCTCGGTGTTCCGGTGGCAACCTCATATACGGTCTCGACCCGGTCATTGCCGTAAGCGCCTGTCCGATCGCTCGAGACGCCTGCTTCGTATAGGTCGAGAAGCTCTTGGCGCTGTTTGGCCCGTTCGAATGATCGGCGGGCTTGGATGGAAGACTCGGCTATGAAGAGCGCGGAAACTGCCGCCAAAGAGAAAGCGAGCAGAATGTCGACGAGGATCACGCCGCCGGTTCTTGACGTGCCCCGCCGGTCATTATTTTTGCAAAATTTTTGAGACGTCATAGATCGGAAGCATGATCGACAATGCGATCGCGGCGACCACGCATCCCATGCCGGCCATCATGATCGGTTCGACCAGAGAGCTTAAGCGCTTCAAGCCGCGCTCAATGTCACCGTCAAGGATATCGGCGGCACGGATAAGGGACTGCCCGAGATTGCCTGACGCTTCGCCCGCCAAGACGAGCGGTTCGACGAATCTCGGAACTTTATTGCCGGAGAAAATCGTGGAGAGGATCATGCTGAGTGGAACGCCCCGCTCGATCTCATTTGACCGTGAAAGAAATCTGCTTCGGAGCGGCAGAACGGAAACTGCGCGAGCGGTTCTTCGGTAAGCTTCGGCAGACGAAAGCCCCGAAGCGACCAGAGCGCCGCATGACCGGAGGAAGACTGCCAGAACGTATCGCCTGACGAAACCGCCGACAACCGGCAGGCCGCTCATTGCGGAATGGCAGAATTTCCTGAATGCTTCCCATCTCTCGTAGGCGATCCGGAGACCGGCGGCCGCGAGCGGAATCATGAGCACGACATATATTCCATAGTTGATCATGCTGTCGGAAGCGAAGATGACCGCGCGCGTCAGAAGTGGCAGAGGCACGTGGAGACTTCGTAGGAGCGGGATGATCTGGGGCATCACGCCGCGGACCAAGGCTATGGCGAGAGCCCCGGCAAACAAAGCGATCGCGACCGGATAGGCCATGGCTCCAAGGCATTTCGCGATCATTTCGTCTTCCCTTTCCAAAAGAGACCTCGCCGTCCTTAATGCCTGTACCAGCGTACCCGACGATTCCCCGTACTCGATCAGGCTGGCGATCGTGGAGGAGATTCCCAGCGACTGCGATAAGGCGCGTGAGAGCGTCGTGCCCGACTCGATCGCGCTTCGAACAGCCGCGATGGAGGACTTCCGCCGGGTCGGATTTCCTTCAGCTGAGATCTGGAGCGCCCGATCAAGCGGAAGTCCGGCTGAAACGTACATCTCGAGCCCTTCGACGAAGAGGATAATGTCGCGCCGCTTCCATCTTCGTCCGAGAGATAAGGTGATTTTCTTCATGAATTTTCCGTGGATCTTTCAAGCGCTTAAAACCCTCATGACTTCCTCGGCCGTCGTAATGCCCCAGTCGATTTTTTCCGCTCCGTCTTCGATCATCGGACGGAATCCTTGAACGCGGGCATATTCGGCGCAGACAGAGACAGATTCCTTGTCGGCGATCAGGTCACGGAGGCCAGAGTCGATTTCGACGGCCTCGGCGATGACCGAGCGGCCGGCATATCCCGTATGTCGGCAGCTCCCGCAACCGCGGATGCTGCATTCTCGGCAGATCGCTCGGACCAGGCGTTGGGCGATGATCAGTTTCAACGTGGCCGAAAGGAGATAGTGATCCACGCCCATGTCAACCAGTCGCGGGATCGTTTCCAGCGCCGAATTGGTATGCAGAGTCGAGAAGACCAGATGACCGGTCAAGGCCGTGTGAATGGCCACGCGCGCCGTTTCACCGTCGCGGATCTCGCCGACCATGATCACGTCCGGATCCTGCCGGAGCGAGGAGCGCAAGCCGCTCGCAAACGTCACGCCATGGGCATGACGGATGTGCACCTGACGGACTCCCGGTATCTCATATTCGACCGGATCCTCGAGAGTGACGATCGAAAGCGGCTCGCGCGCTTTGACGGACAGGCACGCATGAAGAGTCGTCGTCTTGCCCGAGCCAGTCGGACCGGTCACCAAGACCAGGCCATGAGTCCGCCTGAGCGCGGCGTCGATCGCCCGCACATGATCGGGCGTGAATCCGAGCTTGGCGAATGAAATATCGCGGCCGCCCTCTGCCGGGAGGAGCCGCATGACCGCGTTCTCGCCATGATACGTCGGCATAAATGAAATGCGGATATTGTATTCAGCGTTGCTGATCGCTGTCTTCCATCGGCCATCCTGCGGCACTGCGTGAACATCCGTCCGCGCGCCGGAGAGGATCTTCAGACGCGCGATCATTTCCTCGTGCAGGTTCTTCGCCAAAATCCCGGCCTCGCCGATCTGACCGTCTACGCGCAGCCGGATCAAGATGTCCTTTTGGCGCGGATCGCAGTGAATGTCAGAGGCTCGTTCGGCGGCTGCGAACGCCAGAATAGAATCTATGGCTTCGACGGCAGATGACGCATTCCGCGGAAATTCCTTGGCCATTCGTTGAAACTATCACGCGATTATATAATCCTGATGAAGAAAGTATGAAATTGCCGTGAAAATCTCAGGGAAAAGTGATATTATTGACGCCAGTAGTGTTCTTTTCCAGAACATGGGCTGGAGAGGAAATTCCTTCAAGAAACTAAACATATGCAAAATAATGATCTCGATAAGTCTCCACGGGCCTCCGTTTTCCGGCAAGTCTACTGCCGCAACACTGCTGTCGAACGAGTTCAGCCCGCGCGTCATCACGGTAAGCATCGGCAAGCTCTGCCGCGGCGCTCAGCTTGTCGCCGGTTTCAGGAGCCAGTACGGGCATTTTCTGCAATCCGGCAAAGAATTACCGGATGAATTGATCGCTCGCCTGGTAAACAAGCGCCTGCAGAGCGATTTGCCGTCGGATGCCATTGTGGTATTCGACAGTTTCCGGACCCGGGGCCAGTTACACGGGGTCGTGACAAAAGGGTTTGTCGAACCGCGCAGGGCGGCGGCCGTCGTGCTTGAGTGCGAGGAGTCCGCCTGTCAGGATCGGGCGAACTATCAGAGAAGCATGAAGCAGGATGGGTCGCGGGATACTGATGATCAGCGCACGATCACGAATGGCTGCAATTATTTTAAGGAAAATTTGCCGGGAATCAAAGAAGAAGCTAGTTTAGCCGGCATGTTGCTCGTGACGATCAGGCACGCCTCGCGCGACATTGAAAAGGAGGTTTTCCCCGAGATCCTTGCGGCCATCGCCCCGATCACGCGATATCTGCTGCCGTCGAGGAGGGAGAGCACTGCCACCGAGCAACCTGGGCAACGCAGGCCGGAGCGCGGCCATCGGGCGCCGAGGTGATGCTTTCAGCGCCGCCGCGCGCGCAACCGCCTCAGCGCATGCCACCCCTCTTATTTTGGAGGGGATTTTTTGTGCTAACATATTTCCATGGACAAAAAACCGAAAAAACTGAGCACCGACCCTTACAAAGGGGTTCGTGATTTTTTTCCGCCCGATATGGCGGTAGAGAAACGGATATTCGATATCTGGAGAAATATCTGCGAGAAATACGGTTATGAAGAATACGGCGCCTCCGTTCTGGAACCGGCCGACATATACCGCGCCAAAACCGGAGAAGAGATCGTCGGCGGACAGACATATACCTTCAAGGACCGCGGCGATCGCGAGGTTACGCTGCGTCCGGAAATGACGCCGACAACCGCCCGCCTGGTCGCCGCCCGGAAGCGCGAACTGATCTTCCCTCTGCGCTGGTATTCCATTCCGAATCTGTTCCGCTACGAACAGCCCCAGCGCGGCCGACTGCGCGAGCATTGGCAGCTCAATGTCGATATCTTCGGCGCCGGATCGGTGAACGCCGAGATCGAGGTCATCAATATGGCCTACGACATCACGCGCGCTCTCGGCCTCAAAGACACGGACTTTGAGATCAGGCTCAATAACCGCAAGATCATGGACTACGTCACGCGGGATCTTTTCGGCTTCGCGGCCGAGGCGGCCGCGAAAGTCTCGAGACTCGTTGATAAGAAGGAGAAAATGAAGCCGGAAGCATTCAAGGCCGCAGTCGAAGAAATGCTCGGCGAAAAGTCCCCGGAATTTTTGACGTTGCTTAATTCCAAGAATTTCGAGGAATTTACGGCGAAGCTGCCCCAGACTGCCGGCGAACATGTCGGGCTCGCAGAAATCCGTGAAGTCATGGCGGGCCTGGAGCGCCTCGGCATCACGAATATCCGTTTTGATCAGACTTTGATGCGCGGCTTTGATTATTACACGGGCATCGTCTTCGAGATCTTCGACCTCGGTCCGGCTAACCGCCGCTCGGTCTTCGGCGGCGGCCGCTATGACGACCTGCTCGAGATCTTCGGCAACGAGAAAGTCCCGGCTTTCGGTTTCGGCGCCGGCGACGTGATCGCGCGCGACTTGATGGAAACGTACGGAAGCTTGCCGAAACCGGCGACCTCGGCTGATCTGGCCATTTGCGTGGTCGGCGAGCAAAATACGCCGTTTTCCTTCGACCTCGCCCAGAAATTACGCGCGCAAAACATCCGCGTATCAGTCGATCTTTCGAATAAAAGAGTGGGTGACCAGATAGCCAATGCCAATAAACGAGGCATCCCAAGGATAGTCGTGATCGGCGATGAAGAAGTAAAAGGCGGCAAGCTTCGGGTAAAGACATTGGTGACCGCCGAAGAGGTTTTGACCGATGAAGAGGGACTGGCTCGCTTATTGACTGGGGCATAAGGGCTCCCTTACAATACTGCCTATGCGCAAGATCACTTTTGACGTTGAAACAAAGAACTTCTTTCAGGATGTGGGCACGAACGATCCGGCCGATCTGGACATTTCGGTCGTCTGCATCCACGATTCGGCCGACGACAAATACCGGAGTTTCCTGGAAAATGATTTCGGCAAATTATGGCCGATCTTGGAACAGGCCGACCTGCTCATCACCTGGAACGGCGATCATTTCGACATCCCTCTATTGAATAAATACTATCCGGGCGACCTCGCCAACATCAAAAGCCTTGACCTGATGAGAGAAGTCTATACTGTCCTCGGCCGGCGATTGAAGCTCGATACGGTGGCCGAGGCGACCATCGGACTGAACAAATCGGGAACCGGCGCCGACGCCATATATCTGTGGCAGAAGGGCGAAATCGACAAGCTGATCGCTTACTGCACTGACGACGTCAGACTGACCAAAGAATTGTATGACTATGCCGTGGCGAACGGCACGCTCAAATACAAGGATTCCGGTACGGTCAAGGACATCAAGCTCAACACCTCTTTCTGGGAAGTGCCCGAATCGACCGCCATGACTTTTACTCTGCCGTTTTAATGGTATACTTCCATCGCACATCGCATGGAAAATCCTTCACGAAGTTCGCTGATCACTCTGCCGGGCGCAATCATCGTTGCCGCGGCCATTATCGCTATCGCTTTGATCTGGGTCAATAAGCCCTCGCCGGTTTCGAATACCGCCGACCAAACGGCCGCGGCCAACCAGCCGCAGATTAATCTCTCTCCGGTCAGCGCCGCCGACCATATTCTGGGTAATCCCAATGCGCCCCTGAAGATCGTGGAATATTCGGATCCTTCATGCCCTTATTGCAAGGCATTCAATCCGACCATGGTCGGGATCATGGACCAATACGGGCCGAACGGCAAAGTCGCCTGGATATATCGCCATTTCCCGCTTGACAAGCCGGACGCGAACGGCAACGTCCTTCACCCGAATGCCGGCCACGAAGCGGAAGCCATGGAATGCGCCGCTTCGCTCGGCGGCAATGACAAATTCTGGGCCTTCGAAAAGCGGCTGTATGAAGTCACGCCTTCAGTCACGGGCGATACCCCCGCCGGTCTTGACCAAAAAAAGCTTCCAGAGATCGCTGCCGCCGTCGGACTGGATCAGATCGCTTTCAATGATTGCTTGGCGCGGGGCGATTTTAAGGACAAAATCGAAGCACAGTATGTAAGCGGCATCAACGCCGAAGTCTCGGGCACGCCTACCAGTTTTATCGTGCTCGGCGATTCGGTCAACCAAAGCGCTCAGGATTACGTGGCTAATGCCCTCTTGCAATACCGAGTGCCGCCGAACCTGCTCTACGTGAGCGACGACCACAAAACGATCGTCATGAGCGGAGCCATGCCGAAGGCCTTGGTTGACGGTTTACTCGGTACGCTGGTCGGAAATTAGGATCTTTCCGAGCCGGCAATGATCGCAGTCCTTCTCTCCGCAGCCGGCGGAGATGAACGAGAGGGTGACGACCTCGGCCGCCATTTTTTTGACCGTCTCGATGAGCTGTGACACTTCTGCCGCAGTGATCACGAATCTCTCTTTCTTATATATTGCCCTTTCATTGGGCTCGACAAAATCGATCTCGCCATAGCGCATGACGAATCGTTTCTCGACGGCGGATAGGAGCTGATAAAAGACCAACTGCCTTTTGTAATCGCCGTCAGCCCCGCGCGTCCTGCCCTCGATCTCGTTCCTCGACCGGGGACGGCTCGTCTTATAGTCGACGACCGCGGCATCGCGCCCATCGATGAATTCGATCTTGTCGAGCTTGCCGGCGAGCTCCAAGCGCGCCGTGGCCGGCGCATCCAATTCGACGAAAGCTCCTTTGAGCGCATATTCGGTGATGAGCTGACGATTCCAATTCCCGACATAAGTCGCATAATATCCTTCAAGCGCGCGTTTGCCTTTCTCAAGAGATTCAGCGCGGTCAGCAACCGACATAGCCTGCTTCTCGAGATGGTGCCGGAAAATCTGACCGAGCTGTTTTTTGGAGAGATACCGTTCCTCTCGGTAGGCGTCAAAAAAGACCCGGAGGGCGGCGTGAACGGCCGTGCCATACATCTGGTGCTTGGTTTGGGCTTGCGGAACGCGTATCAAATTGACAAAAAAATAGCGCCACGGGCATTTCAAGAAATTATTGAGGTGCGTGACCGACAACGGCTGTGACAAGAATTTCGATCTGACGAACTGCGGATCGAGGATCGAAGCGGCCGGGTCTTTCGGCAAAGACTCCACTCTTCGGATGAGCGCTCTTTGCCGGTCCGGCGAAACCGGTTTCAAAAGAGAGACCAGCGGCGGATCGATCTCGGAGATGAATTGGCTCGGCAAAGTCTCCTTTTTACCGTCCGACAGCGCGTAGCAAAGCATCAGCGATTTCCGGGCGCGGGTCATGGCTACATAAAAAAGCCGCCGCTCGTCTTCGATCCGGCCGACATCCCGGGCGTGCTCGATGGCCGGAATGGTGAAATGATTGCGCCGATGACGATTGCCCCAGACGCCGTCGACGGCGTTTACGATGAAGACGTGGTCGAATTCTAGGCCTTTGGCGCCATGGGCCGTCATCAACCTGACGCCGCCCGCATGCTCGACATAATTTCGCTTGGCCATGATGCCATGGATTTTCATGACATCGACGTACTCGAGGAAATCGGAGAGATAGAAGGACTTTCTCGCTTGGGCCGCTCGCGTCACCGCCTCGAACAGCGCCTGGAGCGAATCCAGGCGGTCGAGCGGATCGGCGGCCGCGGCTATAAAGGCGAGCATGTCCGTCTCTTGGATGAGGGCATTCAAAAAAATGGGGAACGGCACCAGTCGGGCTTGGCGCGACCATTCATTGAGCCGATCATAGGCCGCCTTGATCTTTAGATCGCCGGCGCTCTTTCGGCTCTCTTTGATGACAGTATGCAGAGGCTTCTCTAAGCGCTTGGCCGCGGCAGAGAGCATGGCCACATCGGCGCTGTCGCATTTCATTTCCGGCAGGAAAAGAGCCCGCCCGAGATATTCGCTGTCCGAAAGATCGAAGATCGCTCGCGAGAGGATGATGATCTTGGCGGAATCGATGTCGCCGAGAATATCATGATCGGATTCGATGCGATGGCTGATGCCATGCGCGCGGAGCACTAGAGCGATGCCGGCCGCTTCCCTATTTACCCGATATATCACGGCGATTTCTTCGCCTTTCTCGCCCCTCTCGACCAGCCGGCCGATCGCGCTTGCAATATAGAGAAGTTCATCATCAGTCTTGTTGAATTCGGCCGCACGTATCGGCTTCGCGCCCGCATGCAATGATTTGAGACGGACGCGGCTTTGTCCGGGTACGGAGGGATTGTGCTCGATCAGGCTGTGCGCCGCATCGAGGATGCCTTGATGGGAACGATAGTTGTCTTCGAGATCTATGACTCTGGTGCCGCGGTATTTCTTCCTGAAGTAGAGGAAATTCTCGAGCGAAGCGCCTTGAAATCGGTAAATCGCCTGCTTGTCGTCGCCGACGATGAAGAGGTTGGGCGACTGATGAAAATCTGCCAGAAGTTCGAGAATGCGATTTTGGGCGGCATTGCTGTCCTGATGCTCGTCGCAGAGGATATACTGATAGCTTTCCTGGAGCGAGAGCTTGAGGATGCGGTCGTTTTCCATGGCGCGGATGAGTTCAATGAG
>JAXDMJ010000061.1:0-4143 GCA_034666165.1 Candidatus Parcubacteria bacterium | reverse complement strand
AAGGTCGCGGCGGCGGCCGAAGTCACCGTGATATTGCCTCCGGCCATGCTGAAGTTGCTGGCGCCGACTGTGAGAGCGGCAGATTGAGTGATTGCGCCGCCGTATGTGGACTTAATATCGATTCCGCCAACAGATAGGACACCATCAATGGCCGCGTTGTTGTTGTCACCGCTATCGAATGTAGCGATGTCCCCTGCTCCCGGAGCCGTGGTGTTGTTGGCTCCGCCGGAAGACGTGGACCAGTATAAGTTGTTGGAAAATGAACCGCCGCCCGGCCCGATCCAGAATTTTACGGCCGCATGGGCGGCGTGCGGCAAAAAAGAAATGGCGGCGAGAACCAGAAAGCCCGCGAATATGCGACTTTTCATGAGATTATTTTATCACGTAAACGATCCTAGTGCTCGGGGAAAGCCTAACTTTACTGTTGCAAAACGAAATATAGCCCCGAGCCATAATAGCTCCGAGCCGCATCAGAGAATTATCAAGTATGTTCAGGAGTATTTTCGCAGCGTTTCTTGATCCAGCGGTCGAGACTGAAACTGTGCGGTCCGGTTACCAAGATGGCCACGGCACAGAGCAGAAAGACGAACGGAGTTGAAAAACCCGTCGGGCCCAAAAAGCCCCCGGGCATTGAAACGATCGTGGCCACCAGCATGTTGATCGTGACCGGAATGGCCGCCAGCCGGGTAATGAGACCTATCAAAAGCAAGAATCCGCCGATGAGTTCGGTGTAGATGGAGAGATACGCCAGCGGACCCGAAATGCCGATTTGCGAGTAAAATCCGACTGCTCCGGCCAGGCCGGGACCGCCCAGCCATCCGAACACTTTCCAGCCACCGGTGAGGAAGAGGACGAGGCCGATGGCGATGCGTACGAGGAGGATCGCGGTGTCCTCGAGAGCCGGGGCTGTTTTGGTCAATGACTTGATGTATTTCATGCATATCATGATATCACTACATCATTTCATCCGTAAAGAGGCGATGAAAGTTCACTCTCGCCGTTCGGCCAGCGCTTTGATCTCGGGCAAGACTTTATCCCAAATCATGGCCGACATGTCGCGGTATTTCCGACCTTCGGGCAAGACCGAGAAATCGCCGTGTTTGACACGGAGCTCCGTCGTCTTGCCTTTCTCGAGCGTGAATGTGATGCCGTCTTCAATCGTGACCGCCGGCCGAGATGAACGGGTATCGAAAACTGTGAAGCGCAGGAGCTTATTAGGTTCAAATGCCGTAACTTTGCCCTCGACGAGCACTTTACCGTCGTCTGCTTTCCAGAGCACATCGCTGCCGAGCCGCCAACCTGACTCGATATGGAACTTCGGCCCGCCGCTTGAAAATTCTTTCGTCCAGATATCGGTCATCTGGCGCTCCGTCAAGACCGCCCAGACTCTTGCGGCCGGAGCGTTTACTTCAATAGTCCTATCCACGAAAAGTTTTGGTGGCTTCGACATATCCGTGATTCCTCTGATGAATTCCTACCATATCAAAGATTCGGCAAACGTGGCCAGATTGGCTCCGACCAAAACCGCATCAGCGCCCCCGTCGATATCCCGAACCGTTTTAATATTGCTGGCCTGACAGAGCCAACCGTTAAAAATTTCCCTGGCCTGCTTGAAAGTTTCTTTTTTTAGGCTTCCATCGGACAAATTTCTACTATTCCAAACGGTTTTGACAGCTTTCGGTATGAGTTTAAGTTCGGCCAATGACTGAGGCTCGACCATGCATTTTTCACGGTGAACACCGGGCAATCGGCCGACGACCAGAACGAAGTTGGCGCCGCACTCTAAGGCTCGCTCGATCTCCCCGTCAGTCCGATGAATCCCTTTGGCCAGGATCGGCTTATCAGTCAATCGCTTGGCCTTGTCGATCAGATCAAATGATCCGCCCCAGCGCTTGTCGGTGTGGACCGAGATCATATCGCCGACCGTCTCGGCCAGCCTAAAAAGTTGATCCCATGAAAGGTCCGACTTGAAGCCGAAGGGAGACTCTGTTTTCACTTCGGCGATTATTACGATTTCTGGCCGCGTCTGCATCCCTTCACTATATCAAATGCTGCTCATCGGCATTACTTGAAACCCTTTAATTGCTTAACAAAATGCTTAATGACCTTGCCAGTCGACCCGTAATGCGCGCTGTCCAAAACTTGCTATTACTGGTGTTATATGTTATAATATGAACGTATGAATACTTTGTCTGTTCTTTTGACTGGTGTCGCGGTTATCCTCATCATGTCATACGGCGCCGGATTGATTTGGGGAGGAACCAATAAGGCGAACAAAATAGTCACATGGGAGCTTAAACAGCTTTCTAAAATCGGGCGGTGGGTATTGAAGCTTCTGCTTCGGACCATCGCGGACGTGTGCCATTGGCTACACAAGAAACTCTAACTCATTTTATCCCACGGGCGGCCTCAAAACCGCCCGTTGCTTTTTTATATTCCATGTCTCTACAAGCCATGCCTTGAGGTATTCTTGCCGAGCACGGTCGTTTTCAATATTTCTGTAATTTTGTTGGCATCGGCCAGCGATATGCCTTGAAGCAAAACCCCGGTAAAAACCGAAAGACTGTTCCCGCGGGACGTGACCATAGTCTGCTGTGCCGCATTTTCGATCCTGACTCTGGCCAGCCCGACGAGGCGCTCCAAGACTCCCTGCGTGACCGTCACGTCCTGAATGGACGAGTAAGGCATGTGTTTTTCCGATAGACTGATGACTCCTTCGCGATAGTAGATATTGTCGGGCGTAAAGTCGAAAGCGTAATTCTTTTTCCAGATCAAGAGCGCGATCACATGAATGATGCCGCTGACGACGCTCACGCCGAGATATCCCGCTATATAGATCCCATAATGATTGACCCAATTATAATCCGCGGAAAGGTCTCGTGCGAGCTTGCCGAAAATAAAAAAGACGACGATGGCCCAATAGACGAACGGCGAGACCAGCCGGCCGACGACTTTTATGGCCAGCCATTTTCCCGTGAGCGGATAGACTTTGCTCGATATCTCTTCAGAGAGATGGATAGCCGCCGGCGGCGGCGGCTGCCCTCCCACGCCGGCAGGCGACGTGGACGCCGCCATCGCCGGCGGCCGGGTCTCGTTTTGATAGCTGTTCCGGCCGGCGGCGGAGACTTTGCCCAGGAGGAATTTCTTCAGGCCGTCGGCCGCCGCCTGTTCGACTCCGTCGATGTGCGCCTCGATGCCGGAAGCGGCCGTGGCGCTGGCTATATGGACGTCATAGAGGCCCATGATGCGATCGAGAATATCCTGATCCACATACACGTCCTGGATCTTTTGCCACTGCACGTGGATCTCCGCCGGCGCGAACACGCCTTTTTTGATGGTGATGAAGTTCTCTTCGCCGTCGTAGTAATACCGCCGAATGTAGACTTTTATATACCAGCTGTAGATGCCGGTGATGATCGCCGTGAATATGAGGACCGCGACTAGAGTTCCCCAAAGGACCGCAGTGGTGGCGCCTGCATCAGCGGCGCCGCTCGTCACGATCATAATGAAGATATCGATGACGATTCCGATCGATACCAGAATATACCAGCCCAGTAATTTTTCGATGATTTTCTTCCAAAATTTCTTCGGGCTTAACGGGAACTGCTGTTGTAGAGCGCTTAAGGGATTCATGTTGTTTTATCGGACAAGAAATAAACAACTATATCTGCGGCGCGGGAACTTGCATCTGATTTCCCGGCATGTAGGCCGCCTTGCCGAAGCCGAGGATCGGATAGAAGATGATCGGCAATATGATGAGTCCGAGAGTAAAACCGAATCCCTTGCCGAAAACCCTGGCCAATTCGTATGCAACGATAAAACCGACGATGATGTTGACGATCGGAATGAATGCGAGGATCACCCACCATATCGGTTTTCTGACGACCTGCAGCATGACCACCATATTGTAAATGGGGATAATGGCAGCCCATCCGGGCTGTCCCGCCTTGGTAAAGATCCTCCAAGCCCCGGCGATCACGATAATGATGACTGCCAGAAATACGAGAGGGATCGCAGGCCCGAGAAAATTCAAAAATTGAGGACAGGCGACTTCCTGGCCGTTCACGCGGCAGACGGCGGCTGCGGTATTCAATGCTGGAGACAAAGATGAGTAAGCGGTTGCCAAAAGGTACGTTGTAACGC
>JAXDMJ010000060.1:0-4021 GCA_034666165.1 Candidatus Parcubacteria bacterium | reverse complement strand
CAGACGGCATAGACTTGCCGACAAAGATCATAGTCAAGATGATCAAAAGAATCAGCGTCAAAATATTCAAAAAGGTATTTGACTTTGTTTGTGCCGCTATATTCTTCAATTATGCTCATGTTCTTTTCCTAATCGCGCCTGTATTCCGCCTACACCGCTTTTAAAAGCTTTTGAATTTCTCGGAATATGCTCAGGATCTCGGGACTGAAATAGACGGGGATAAATCGCTTTTTCTCATCCTCTGAAATAGAGAGGAGTTTGTCAATGGGCCAGCCCTCAAAGCCCGCGGCTTTGCCCGTTTCGACCCGCAGGTCGGAGATCTGTCCCCGAAAGATATAAGCATATTGCGCTCTGAAGACATGATTCAGAGTATGCGTGGCTTGGTCCGCCGTGCGCGTCTTCAGTTTTTTTAGAAAGTGAAGATCGCTCGGAGACGCACGTACGCCCGTCTCCTCTTCCATCTCCTTCACGGCGGTCTGATCGTACGTCATGCCCGGGTCGACATGGCCGCCGACTGTCGAATCGAGCAGGTTGGGATATGTGTCCTTGTCCGCGGCCCGGCGCTGAAAGATGATCTGGCCTTCGGGCGTGGCGAACCAGACATGGATCTCGCGATGCAAGAGTCCGTCCTCATGGATCTTTCCGCGCGTGGTCTGGCCGATGGCCATGTCGCCCTCGTCAACGACTTCCAGAAGCTGATCCTTAGGCATATTAGGTCGTCGGCTGGTCAAGGTCTTTCTCCTCGGCGCCCATTTTTTCCAAGAGCAGATTGCGCAGATATACGCCAGCCACGCGCCGCAGCACGGATAGTTCGACGCCCTGATTGTACGCGTATTCTTTGAGCGTGATCTCGAACTGCGGTTCGAACTCATGCTCGTCAAAAAAGCGAAAAGCCGCCTCCTGGATATCGTAGGCAGTCGAGAGATCGTGTTCGGCGGCGCACTGGCCGAAAAAATCTTCTTTGTTATCCTCGATATATTTTTTGAGGCCGCTTTCGATCAAATGCTGCTCGCCCTCGTCGGAAAGCGTTATCGGCGAATCATATTTGAAAAAATCGCGCCCGCGGCCTTCGAGGATGGAGAGCCGCGTATCCAGCCCTTCGAGCTTGGTTTCGACCCGCGTCAGCCGGGCCGAGGCGTACCAAGCCAAGCCGATCAACGTGCCGATGATTCCCAGAAAATAGATCAGATCGATGTTGATAGAGAGGGCATTCATGAATTCAATTATATATTAAAAACCTCGGGTTGGCATGATATAATCGTCGCATCGGTCGCAGGGCGCAAAGACATGAACTACGAACTAATCGTGAACGGCTCCCCCATTCTGGCCGGCAACATGATCGGCGGCATCGCTATTGTCGTCATCGTGCTCGCCATTCCGGCCATCATCGTCTACGCGGTCTGGCGCAAGCTTTTGGCCAACGAGAATTTCAAATACGAATTCATCACCATCATCGCCCATAAATTCCGGACTCCCTTGACCACGGTCAAATGGCTCCTGGAAGGACTCTTGACCGACGAAAAAGACGCGTTCCGTCGAGAATCAATGGCTGAGATAGGGAACTCTAACGAAAAATTGATCCAGCTGACCGGCACACTGATCGAACTGACCAACGTCGGCAATGAAAAAGGCGCGATGTATCACTTGGAAACGGCGCCATTCTGTGAATTCGTCAAAACCATTGCCGACAGTCACAAAAAATACTTCCATGAGAAAAGCCAGTTCTTCTCGGTCAAATGCGAGGACCCCGAGCTCAAGGTTTCGATCGATCGCCCGCGCATGGAATTCGTCCTGCAGACCCTGTTCGAGAACGCCTTCATCTATACGCCGCGCGGACGCAATATCGACGTGACTGTCTTCAAAAAAGGCCGGCGGGCCGTGATGACCGTGACCGATCACGGCATCGGCATTGACAGCACCGATTTGCCTCATATTTTTTCAAAATTCTACCGGGCACCGAATGCCCGCCGGGTCGATACCGAGGGTTTCGGCGTCGGTTTGTTCCTAGCGCAATCGATCGTCCTCCGGCATCGCGGCACGCTTGCCGTGCATTCTCTCGGCCTCGATCAAGGCACGACTTTCACGCTCTCTCTGCCCGCCAAGCACTGAATAGGTCACGATTATTTGCCGACGATCAAGAGGGCGATCGTGTCCACGACTTTGATGGTGACTTTGACTATGAATTTGAACATATCTTTGAATCGGATCGAATGATCAGCTGGCCGGCCTCATGTTCTTGCCGGGTTCACGACGCGAAATGACGTAGACATTGGAATATTTCTTCGGTCGGCGCGTCTTCTGGCCTTTGCCGGCCGGCTTGCCCCAGCGGGTTTTGAGGCGCCTTAAGCCGCGGCCGGAGCGCTGTTCGCCGCCGCCGTACGGGTGGTCCACGGGGTTTTGGGCGCTGCCGCGGACAGTCGGACGGATGCCCATCCAGCGCGAACGGCCGGCTTTGCCGATGTTGACCAGCCGTGACTCCTCATTCGAGACGGCGCCGATCGAAGCCCATGCGTTTTCGTGGATCTTCCGCACCTCGGTCGAAGGCATCTTTATGTGCGTATACCCGGCGTCATTGGCGATGACCTGGGCGAATGTGCCCGCGGAGCGGACGAGCTTGGCGCCGCTTTCCGGCTTGATTTCGATATTAAAAATGAAAGTGCCGACGGGGATTTTTTTCAAGGGCAGGCGATTGCCGGTTTCGATCGGAGCATTTTCCGAGACGATGAATGAGCTGCCGACTTTAAGCGTCCTTGGTAGAAGAACATAGCGCTTCGTGCCGTCCACGTAGTTGACGAGGCCGATATAGCCGGTGCGGAACGGGTCATACTCGACCGTCGCGACTTTGGCGCGTATGTCTTTTTTGTCATACGCAAAGTCGATGTCGCGATACAATTTTTTGACGCCGCCGCCTTTGTGGCGGACAGTCACGCGGCCGAAGGCGTTATGTCCGACGTCTCGTTTGTAGCCGCGGGTCAGCGCCTTGTGCGGTTCAGATTCCGTCAGGTATTGCTTGAACGGCAAAACCGTCATATGCCGGCGCGATTTGCTTGTTGGTCTGTAGGTTTTCATAGATTTACATCAGCGATTCATCAGACAAAATCGATCTTTTCGCCTTTCTTGACGGTCACGACCGCTTTTTTGAAACCGGCGACCGTGCCTTTGCGTCCTTTGACGAAAACGCTCTTAGTCGGGGTATTGATAACGGCGATCTTAACGGGTGTCACGCGGTAAAGGACTTTGACCGCTCTGGCGACTTCGGCTTTATTGGCCTTTCGCGCGATCTCGAACGTATAGACGCCTCCTTGACTCAAAATTCCGGACTTTTCGGTGATGCGGGGGCGGATGATGGCGTCCGATGAGCTTCCGAATTCCCCTGCCGGCATAGCGGGGAGGCGCGGCCGGCCGACCGCAGTCGTGACAGGCGCGGGCCGAGCCGGCTTGGTGGATTGCGCGGGCGGGATCGGCCGAACCGGAGCACCGCTCTTTACGGGCATCGATTTCGCCGCTTCAGCCGCCTGATCGCTTTTCTCGTCTTTTCTTTTTTTAAATCCGAATATGGCCATGATGATATGTTATTCGCCTTTGTCCTTGCCCGCAAAGATCTTTAACGACTCCTTGGGATTGGCCACGATCAAATAGGTATGATCGAGGACCGATACCGGATTCAAATTGCGGAACTCCTCCACATCAACATTTCCGAAATTGCGGAAGCTCTTTTCGACCGTCTCGGCTTTCTTGTCGAGCGCGATGATGGCGGCATTGACTTTCTTGGTGGCAAGCTTTTCATATCCTTTTATCTTGGCCAGATATCCCAGAACTTTCTTGGCTTCGGCGGCTTTAGGCGCTGGCATGGTGACGGAATCGAGGAAAAGTATCTCGCCGTCTTTGAATTTGCGCGACAGGATCGTGTAGAGCGCCTTAGCTTTGGCCTTGCGGTTGACCTTCCGCTCGAAATTCTTGTCTTTGCGCGGGCCGTGGGCCACGCCGCCGCCGACCCAGATGGGCGAACGGATCGAACCAT
>JAXDMJ010000059.1:0-15150 GCA_034666165.1 Candidatus Parcubacteria bacterium | reverse complement strand
CAACGAAGAGGGAAGATCAAAATATGAATCCGGAACAACATGCCGTCATACAAGCAATAGCCGACGAGGTAAAAGGAAAACTCCACGGAGAGGGGTCGGGGCACGATTGGTGGCATATCGTGCGAGTCTCCAATATGGCGAAAAAGATCGGCGAGAGCGAGGATGCCGATATGTTCGTCGTGGAGCTCGCAGCTCTGCTCCACGACATTGCTGACTGGAAATTTCACGGGGGAGATGATACTGTCGGCCCTAAATTGGCTCGGCAAATCCTCGAAAAAAACGCCGTGTTTCGCGAAATCGCCAGCCACGTCTGCGAAATCATCGGAAGCCTGTCTTTCAAGGGCGCCGGCGTGAAGACCGATATGAAAACGCTTGAAGGCAAAATCGTCCAAGATGCTGACCGTCTCGACGCTATCGGAGCCATCGGTATCGCCCGCGCCTTCGCATATGGCGGACATAAGGATCGGCCGCTCTACGACCCGACCATGAAACCGTCCGTGCATACGTCAAAAGATGACTATTTTAAGAATGAAGGCACGACCATCAATCACTTCCATGAAAAACTGTTGTTGCTAAAAGATAGAATGAATACCGCGACCGCCAAGGGATTGGCTAAAGACCGCCATCAGTTCATGGAAGAATATCTCGAAAGATTTATCAAAGAATGGGACGGCCAAATCTGAAACAAGTTTAGACTATCGCTCTTTTCAAATGCGACGGCACATGGACGGCGATCTCGTAAGGAATCGTGCCGGCTGCTTTGGCCATTTCCATGATCGAATTCCGGTCCCAAGGATTGTCGCCGACCACCGTGACCGGAGTCCCGATCTCCGTGTGCGGAATCCGGGAGATGTCGATGGTCGTGATATTCATGGAGACTCGGCCGACGATCGGACAAGCGATCTCCTCGGAGCCGACTCCGATCGAACCTTTGTTGGACAACCGGCGGTCGATGCCTTCGAAATATCCGGCCGGAATGGTGGCCATCGTCATGTCGCGCGGAGCTTTATAGGTATTGCCGTAGCCGATCGTCTGGTCGCGGCTGATTTTTTTGACGCCAGTGATCAGGGTCTTCATCTTCATGACTGGCGCCAATTCGAGATGCGGCGAAAAGGCGCGGCCGTCGGCCAAGCCATAGAGCCCGATGCCCAGACGCGAGACATTGCTCTCGATCTCATTGGTATACCGATGTCCGTCCGTAGCCGAGGCGTGAATGAAATCGAGCGCGGCACATTGGGACCGGAAGCGTTCGACAGCCCTGTTCCAGATCTTGATCTGGCCCTCGGTGAACGAAGGGTCGGGATTATCCGCGTCCGAAAGATGAGTGCACAGTCCCTTGAGCTCGATCAGGGGATTTTCCGCCAAAAGGTCGATGGCATGCTCGATTTCCTCGGGCATAATGCCATGCCGGTGCATGCCGGTATCGATTTTCAGATGTATCGGCAAGCGGCGTCGCGTTTCCTTGAGATGCTGAAGAGTGTCGAGCGCCGCCACGGTGAAGACGGCATGCGAGAGACGCGAGGATAAGATGGTCTCCGGCCGCGTATATCCCATGATGAGGATCTCATTACGAACTCCGTCCGAATGCAAAGCCACTGCTTCGAAATACGAGTCGACGACGAAAAAGGGAATGTGGTCTGAATGCTTCAGGATCGAGGCCACTTCGCGGAAACCGTGCCCGTAGGCGTTGCTCTTAAGGACCGGCGCGACTCGTCCGTGAGGGGCGATCCTTCTGAATTCATTCAAGTTATGCAGGAGGCGTTTTCGAGAGATTTCCACGTTAATCAGCGGTTCGTAGGGGAATCGACGGCGGGAGAGCCACGTCAGGGGATTTGACATGAGGCCATTGTACGTTTTGATTTGGCCGCCAGATAGATTGACAAAACAAAAAGAGCGTTACCATCTGGTAACGCTCTAGTGATTCATTCCCGCATCTCAGTTTGCTACTGCCTCGCCCTTGCCCCCGTAGTATGGGGGAAACCACGGATCCGGCGGCTCGATCAGATCGCCATTATTCCATACCGGGATGACATAGAGTATGCCTTTATCGGCGAAGAGATTGATCAGCACGAGACCACGAGTCGGGTCCACAAATGCCGGATAGTATTTCCAGAATGACTGACCGGCTTTGCGGACATACGCACCAGTGAACCACTTGCCTTCCGTAGTCCAGGCCGACACAGATCTTCTCTGCGCCATCGGATTCGTGCTCTTTAGCTCAGCCGTGATGTTGAAGCCGA
This sequence comes from Candidatus Parcubacteria bacterium, assembly GCA_034666165.1. GTDB lineage: Bacteria > Patescibacteriota > Minisyncoccia > Phycocordibacterales > PALSA-1337 > C7867-002. Next base: position 12,910 of record JAXDMJ010000059.1, on the reverse strand, counting down.
TACTGTTGGTCGTCGGCACCTGTACATAGACGTCGGTGTCTGTAAAGGTCTGGATACCTTGAATCGTCGCGGTCTGTGGCAGCTCGAAATGCTTCGTAGGGATAAAAGTCCCGTTCGTTACATCCCAATACTTCCACGTATCCGTGGCGGAACCGTCAGGCTGCTGCGGCCCGGAGAATTGGATAGCCAGTACCGCATTTGTGCCCGTCAACTGTCGCGGAAAATACACCTTGCCGTTACGGACTTGCAATGCATATTCATCCCGCGTCGTGCCGTCCAGATTGCGAAAGGCAATCGTTGCCGCTTCGGCGCCATCTACCCTTATCGGTATAACGTCGTATAAGGTCAGTGTTACAGCGCCGTATCCTTCCGGCAAAGTGTAGCCATCTCTTCCGGCAACCAGGTTGAATTCGTGGAATCCCGTAAAGAGCGGGTCGTTGTCAGCGTTGAACGTATTTGCCCAACTGTAGATCTCATCTTTCAGGTTGGCGATATCCACGGACAAAGGTAATCCGCGAATAGTGTCAACGATTCCGGCAGCCGTCGGCGATGCTACGGGCACGAATCCGAAGGGTGTAGAACTCGTGGGCAGCCGTGTACTGACGCCGGCATTGACCCTGGCCGCTTGTTCGAGCGCGAAGGTCCGCAGAGCGTCTCTCGAGCGGATCATCGGCAGGTCTTGCGCATCAGCGCTCCCGGCAAGGACACAGGCCAGTGTCATTGTTCTTATCATGTTCTTCATTTTTTCTCTTTCTACTTTGTTGTTTAGCTGTTTTTTTGTTTGTTGTTTTATCGAGCTTGCATTCTTACTGCTTACTGCACCTTCGGATCGATTTGAAGTCCGTCGAAATGAAGGTTGGTCGGGGAATCGGACGTTCGGAGTGCCGGACCGTTCGACGCTTGCGACGCTTGAGTGATTTTGCCGCTGGCCCTGCTGCTTGGCCGCGAAATGTAGACGATGGCCATAACGATGGCCACCCCGATGACGATGAGAGATATCCGTTTTTTCATTTTTTATGTGGGTTTGATGTGCAAATTACGAACGCAGTATATCATGGTGCGACAATGCTGTCAACATTTTGCGAAATGTGCTCGCTAAACAGGGATAGGAGGTTTTTGCCCTACGGTGCCGGTTTATCCACCGCGATGGAGGGCGCCCGAGTAAGCGACGCCAGCGTCCAGTTATAGAGTGTGCTCACATCCTGCTTTCGGTTGTCGGAGCCCAAGACGATGACCGCGAGCGCGGTCGTCGAAGCGCGGTCATCGCCGTCATGATAGGAGAAAAGGGCCAGCATAGTTTCGGCGGCGGCCGTCGTCTTGCCGGATTTTCCGCCCAGGAATTGCGGCTTATCGCTGAATTCATTGAAGTTCTTGAGCGTGTAGGCCGGATGCCGGAGCGGCGACGGCGGCATATTTATTTCGGGAATGCGCGTGATGTCCAGGATATATTTTTGGTTACGATTCATGTATCGGGCCAGCCGAAAAAGATCTTCGGCGTTGGATGTGTTATTTTCTGAAATGCCGCTGGAGTCGGCGAAATGCGAGGCGGTCATGCCGATGGCCTCCACCTTGTCGTTCATGAGCTCGATGAAGCGGTACGAGCCGAATGAATCGGCCAGAGCGATGGCCGCGCCGTTGTCCGATTGCATGAGGAGCGGATAGAGGAGTTCAGTTGCCGTGAGGACCTCGCCTTTTCTGAAGAGCTTTTCTCCTGGCGTGGAGACTGCATGGTCGGCGATGGGAATCGGCCGGTCATAGGTGATGGCTTCATTGGCGACGACGGCGGTCACGAGCTTGGTGAGCGAAGCGATCGGCCGGATCTCCGAGGCATTCTCTTCGGCGAAGACCTCGCCCGTGTCGATGTTGGCGACCAGATACGATTTGGCCGAAACGCTTGGAACGTCGGCGCTCGCGGCAATCGAATGTTTGGGCATTTCTCCGGACGGATTCTCATAAACGAAGATCGGCGTTCCGCGGTCGGCGAATTCATAGATCTTTTTCGCATCTTCAGTCGAGAGCCGGATACAGCCGCCTGTGTAGCCCATGCGCACCGGTTGGCCGTTTTGATAGTAGGGCCAGCCGTGAATGTAGAAGTTCCCGTAAAATTGCATGCTGTAAGGCATATAGACTTCGCCGATCGAGGAGAAATGCGAGCGCTCTTTCGTTTCGATGCTGTAACTGCCGACTGGCGTCTGCCAACGTGAACCGTCCTTACCTTTTGAAATGATCGGGTATTCTGCGACGAGCGACCCATCCTCGTAAATGCCCACTTTCATGCTGGCCAGATCGGCGGCGACGGCCTTGCCAGCGGGCGGCAAATCGGCCTTGAGATCGAAGCCGGAAATCTGGCGCGGATTGCGCCTCGATTCGGCCAATTCATTGGATCTTTCAGCGCGCAAAGCGTATATCTCGGCCAGCTGCTCGCGGGCGGCTACGGCTCTCTGTTCGTCGGCCTTTAGTCCGTCTCTGATCAAATAATCGCCGAGAAGGCGTGAACCGGAATGAACCGCGACAAAGAGCAGAACCGCGCTGATGAGCCAGACCGTAAAAAATGCAATACCCCGGAGATCGAACCGGCTGATCTTTTCTTCTTGCTCGTTCATATTCCCATGGTATCACAATTGCAAATCAAAACGTCATGAGATATAGTGACCGCAACAGATTTTATGGCGAAACAAATACAGCTCATCCAGCTCAAGAACAAATCCACCGGCGAGGTCTATTGGACGCGCAAGAACAAGAAGAAAGTCGAGAGAAAGATCGAACTTAAAAAATACAGCGCCAAATTGCGCAAGCACATCATGTTCAAAGAAGCGAAATAATGACGAAGGGGTCCATAGTTTCAATGGTAAAACAACTCTCTCCAAAAGAGTAGTTCCAGGTTCGAGTCCTGGTGGACCCGCTTTAGTATGTATAATGGCCGTATGGAACCATTGGCGTCAAAAATACGGCCTAAATCGCTGAAAGAATTTTCCGGCCAGGACCATTTGGTCGGCCAGGGAAAGCCGCTTCGGCAGGCAATAGAAGGCAAACATCTTCTCTCCTTCATTCTCTGGGGCCCGCCGGGAAGCGGCAAGACGACGATCGCCAAGATCTACGCCAAAGCCCTGAATGCTCGCCTCTATGAACTCTCAGCCGTTTCCGCCGGCAAGGACGATGTGAGACGCATCGTCGAAGATCCTGAACTGCTCGATCAGCGCGCGAAAGTCCTGTTCCTGGATGAGATCCACCGATTTAACAAAGCCCAACAAGATTACCTTCTGCCTTTCGTAGAAACCGGAAAACTGATTCTGATCGGGGCGACAACCGAGAATCCGAGCTTTGAAGTCATTCCGGCTTTGCTCTCGCGCTGCCGCGTCTTTGTTTTGAAGGGTCTCGATGAAAATGACCTGCGAGAGATCATCAAGCGAACGAAGATCAAAGTGCCGAAGGATGCAGCCGACTGGCTGGTCGCTCTGGCCAATGGCGATGCGCGCATCGCTCTTACTGCCTTAGAGAATTGCAAGCGTCTCTATGGCAGCATCACTCGCGAATCTCTGAAAAAGACCTTCGAGCAGGCCTTCATCCGCTTCGATAAAAAAGGGGACGAGCACTACGACACCATCTCCGCCTATATCAAAAGCATGCGCGCCGGCGATGCCGACGCCGCCATCTATTATCTGGCCCGGATGATCGAAGGAGGGGAAGATCCCAAGTTCATCGCCCGGCGGATGGTCGTCTTTGCTTCCGAAGATATCGGCTTGGCTCTGCCCACGGCCCTTGTCGTGTCAAATGAAGTTTTCCGCGCCGTCGAGACGATCGGCTTGCCAGAAGCGGCGATCAATCTCGCGCACGGCACTGCCTATCTTTCTCTTGCGGCCAAAGACCGCAGCGCCTATGAGGCGTATTTTGCAGCCGCGGCTGACGTGAAAAAAACGGGGAATTTGCCGGTGCCCCTCAAGATCAGAAATGCGCCGACCAAACTGATGAGAGAGCTTGGCTATGGCCGGGGCTACGAAAAATACGATAAAGAAACCTATTTGCCCGACAAACTGGCAGGCAAGAAATATCTGAAAAGGCCGAGAGTTGACAAACCTCGGTCATGAGCGCTAGCGTTAGATTGAACAGCTGAAATCTCGGAATAAATATTATGGAAGATCCGACGTTTATCGGGCCGCAGCTCGGCCCGCCTGCCGGCACGGCGTCTCTCAACGGCGAACCGATTGGCGGCGTTTCTGGAATCCCGAACCGACTGGCAGAATCGCCGCCGCCGCTCATGATGAAGCCCGGCATGCGCGGGGTTCGATTTGCCGGAGCGGAATTCTACGCCAACGCGTTGTTGGTGATCCCTGTCGACTCATTCTCCCCGCTTCTAGACCAATTTGTGGCGGCCGTAGATCGACTCGAAAAAAACCGGCTGATCGCGGATATGCTCGGGAGGAATGAAACTGTTCCGATTTATGTCTCCGGCGACAAGATGGAGCTTTTCCACAAGGGATTTGAGCGCATGCAAGAAGGTCATAATTGGTACTTCGTGCGTTCGCCGAGTATGATCAATCTCGGCGGCTTCGACTTCAAAGCCGTCCTAAAAAAGTGAATGAAGTTCGCGTCGGAGGCCCTGCATTCTGGAAACAGAAAGCAGGCCTTTTTTAATCTTTTTGCCACAGTTCTCTTTTAAGCAAGAAATGTGAAACTTCGGTGCAGATTTTCTCAAAATCTTCGGGTGCATGCCAATGGATCCTCTTGTCCTTTTTGAACCACGTCTTTTGCCGCCGGGCATATTGCCAGATCTTGGCGGATAGCACTTCGGTCAAGTCTTTCATCGTCAATTCTTTTTTCAGATACGACGCGACGAAACGGTATTCAAGTCCCAGTTCGCGCATACGATAGAAAGATAGGCCTTTTTGATGAAGTCCAATGACTTCCTCGATCAAGCCGCCTTCAATGCGCAGAGAGAGACGGTATCGGATCCGCTCTTTAAGGAGAGCGTCCGGTAAAGAGAGACCGATGAAAAACGCGTCATATGCCGAATCTGATCGTTTTTTGAGAGGTGGCACTGATCCCAAATGCCGCGCGATCAAGATTGCGCGGGCTAGGCGGCGCCGGTTGTGAGGGTCGATTTCGGCAGCTCTGCGCGGATCAAGCTTTTTCAATTCGGCCGCTAATTCACCTGGCGGACGCATTCCAAGAGCCGCCTGTTCTTCCGGACCGATCCCGACGCGGGGAAATTGAAGATCATCGACTAGCGCGGAAATATAGAAACCGGTTCCGCCGCAAATGATCGGCAGTTTTCCGCGCGAAAGAATGTCGTCGACAGTTTGTGCGGCCAATTGCCTCCATTGGACTACAGAAAATCGGACATCCGGGTCGGCGACATCCAGTAAGTGGTGCCTGATGCCCCTCATTTCTTCTCGGGTTATTTTACCCGATCCGATATCAAGCCCTCGATAGACCTGCCGGGAATCGGCGGATATTATTTCTCCATTTAATTTTACGGCAAGCTTAACGGCCAATGCGCTTTTTCCCGTAGCCGTCTGGCCGAGGATGACGAGAATTTTCTGTTTATCTTGCATGGGACTATCCGCACATTTCGTGTGCCAGAGGCGGGACTTGAACCCGCAAGCCTTACGGCGATCGATTTTGAGTCGATTGTGTTTGCCAATTTCACCACTCTGGCGATTCCATCCTGTTGACAACAGTTTACAAGAAATCGCCTCAAAATCAAACGCCAAAGAATATCGGGGACCCGCGCGCTTATGATATAATTCGTCATTATGACCACGCCGTATGTGAACGACGCGATCTTCTGGGTCGAGATCCAGAAAATCCACCCCAATCCCTACCAGCCGCGGCGCGAATTCGATGAAGACCGCTTGAAGGATCTGGCTGATTCGATCCGCATGTACGGCGTGCTGCAACCTCTCATAGTCACCAGGAAAGAGGTCTATCACGAAGGCGGCGGCATGTCCGTCGAATACGAGCTCATTTCCGGCGAGCGCCGCCTGCGGGCGGCCAGACTTTCCGGTTTGTCTCAAGTGCCGGCCCTGATCAGGAGCGGCGAGGAGGACGCGCAGGTCAAGCTCGAGATGGCGATAATCGAGAATCTCCAGCGGGAGGACCTGAATCCGGTCGACCGGGCGCGGTCGTTCGAGCGGCTGATCAGGGAATTCGGCCTGAAACAGGCCGGAGTGGCCGATAAAGTCGGTAAGAGCCGCGAATACGTTTCCAATTCACTGCGGATCTTGACCTTACCCGACGAAATGATCACGGCTCTCGAGGAAGGCCGGATATCCGAAGGGCATACGCGGCCGCTCCTCATGCTCGTCGAGCGTCCGGCCGAGCAGGTCGTTCTCTTCAAGGAGATCCTGGCGAAGCATCTCACCGTGCGTGAAGCCGAGTCGCTCTCGCGCCGCGTGGCAACCGACAAGATCCGCAATAAGGCGAAATATCTTGATCCGCAGATCATTGAAATGGAAAAGAGCTTCACAGAATCGCTCGGCACGCGGGTCAGGATCGAGCGGCACAAGGAAGGAGGGAAGCTGACGATCGATTTCTTCAGTCCGGACGATCTGCGCGCGCTCTTGGATAAACTCGTCAAAGCCGAACAGCCGAAAAAGGCGGATGCTATGGGAAATGCGGAGAATGCCGCAAGCGTCGAAACTGCGGAGGGTGCCCAGCCGATAGACGACCGCGCGCCGGCAGACATCGAGCAGGAGGAAAATGAAGATCTATATTCGCTCAAGCATTTCTCTATCTAAGCGGCTGGCGCCTGCGCCCCGGCCGTCTTGACGGAGCTGACTTTTTTGCGCCCGAATCCCCGAGGTTTTTTCGCCAGTGCCAATAATTCAAGCGCGCGATCGAGAGAAATGGCGTAAATGTCATCAGGCGCTTTGACCGATCGAAATTCCTTGTCGCTGCGCACATATGGACCGAAGCGGCCGATGGAAGCGATGATGGCATTGCCGGTTTTGGGATCGTTGCCGAGCATGCGCGGAATGCTTAAATATTTCAAGGCGTCGCCAACGGAGACCTTCGACGGATCGACGCCTTTGGGAATCGAAGACATCTTGGGTTTGGGCGCCGCCGGAGCCTGAATGGCCGGGACGGCCGCAGTCGCCTCGGCGGCGGATTTCTTGGTCTTCCTTTGTTTCTTCACCCGTGCCGGCCTGACCCCAAGCTGGACGTATGGCCCGTATTTTCCGCTAAGCACGAAGATCGGCAGACCGCTTGCGGGATCCGTGCCGATCGGCTCGTCTTTTTTGAATTCATGGCCGTCCATGGTGAGCGACCCATCGCAATCGGGATAGCGCGTGCATGAGAGGAATTTTCCGTTCTTGCCGAGCTTTATCTCCATCGCACTGCCGCATTTGGGGCATTTGAACTTCGGGTCGGCCAGGCCGAGGTTGGTGAGCTTCTCGATCTTTTCCTTTGACTTCACGTCTATGTGGAAAGGGCCGTAGAATTCTCGGAGAGTCGCCTCATATTGGCGCGTGCCGTTGGCTATGTCATCGAGTTTGTCCTCCATTTCGGCGGTGAATGAGTCGCTGATATAGGATGGAAAATATTTTTCGAGAAATGAGGAAACGACATCGCCGGTGTCGGTCGGCTTGAGCGACTTGTTTTCCTTCTCGACGTAGCCTCGATCCTCGATGGTCTTTGAGATTGACGCATACGTCGAGGGACGGCCGATGCCGCGCTTCTCGAGCTCTTTGATCAGGCCGGCTTCGGTATAACGGGAAGGCGGCTGTGTTTGCTTTTCCTCTGATTCGATAGAAACAAGATCGAGCGGCTCTCCGGCAGCGCATTTTGGCAATCGTATCTCATCGCCGGCCGATTCTGGGTCCGCTTTGAGCCAGCCATCGAAGACGATGCTCGAGCCGGTAGCTTCGAAATTCGGCAAGGCCTTGCTTTCGACATTAGCCGAAATCTTCGTGCGTGCGATGCGAGCATCCGCCATTTGAGAAGCGACAGCCCTTTGCCAGATCAGGCGGTAGACTTTCTTCTGGTCTTCGCCATATCCGACCGACTCTTTCGCGATATGAGTGGGACGGATGGCCTCGTGGGCTTCCTGCGCATTTTTGCTTTTGGCGGCATAAGTCCTGAACTGGTGATATTCTTTGCCGTAGTTTTTTTCGATGATCCCGGCGATCTGGCCGAGCGCCTGAGAGCCGAGAGTGGTCGAATCAGTGCGCATGTACGTGATGTGGCCCGACTCATAGAGTTTCTGCGCCGCGCGCATGGTTCGCGACGGCGAAAATCCGAGGCGCGAGCTTGCCGCCTGTTGCAGCGTCGAGGTGATAAAAGGCGCGCGCGGCGACCGCTTCTGTTCGGAGGTTTCGACGTCAAACACCTGCCACTTCTCCTTTTTCGCCGTATCGATGATCGTATCGACTTCCGCCTTGTCGCGGGGCTCTTTGCTGCAGATCAAGGCCAGCGGTTTTCCGGCGGCTGTCTTCCATTCCCCGGCGATCGTGGAGAACGTCTCGGGGATGAAGGCGCGGATCTCGCGCTCACGCTCCATTATGATGCGCAAAGCCGGCGACTGGACCCGTCCGGCCGAAAGGCCGTAGCGGACTTTCTTCCAGATCAAACCGGAGAGATCATAACCGACGATGCGGTCGAGGACCCGGCGGGCCTCTTGGGCTTTGCGCAGATGTTCATCTATCTGGCGCGGGTGCTCGAACGCCTCAGTCACGGCGGCCTTGGTGATCTCGTGATAACTGACTCGACTGATCTTACGCTTTATCTGAGCCCCCAGCCGGTCTTTGAGGACCTCGGATATGTGCCAGGCGATGGCTTCACCCTCGCGGTCGGGGTCGGTAGCGAGGATGATCTCGTCGGCTTTCGCGGCCTCCGCGGAGATCTCTTCGATGATGGCTTTCTTCTTGGCGACGATCTCATAATGCGGAACGAAGCCGCCCTCGATATCCACCGCTTTCTTACTCGATTTGGGCAGGTCGCGGATGTGCCCGACCGAAGCGCGCACGACATAACCGCTCCCCAGATATTTGGAGATCGTTTTTGCTTTCGACGGCGATTCGACGATCACTAATTTCATTTCTTTAAATACACGACTTTTCCTTAATTTCGATAGTATTGCATGGGAGTTTCAAAATGCAAAATTATTCAATCTATAGACTCCGTCATTCTCAATGATCATTCCTTCAAGCTCAAGCTCGGAAATGAGGACGTTAAATTGGGCCGGCGCGATCCGAATTCTCCCGATGATGTCGGCCGCGGCAAGCGGGCCAGTCTCGAGCAGAGAAAGAATTTGCTGCGCGGGCGGCGAGAGCGACCGCTTGATGCGTTCCAGATCGCGTGTGAATGCGGCGCCGCTTTCCCGCTCGACATCAAATCCGAGCGTCTCTAGGATATCTTCTGACGAATGGACCGGTGTAGCGCCATCTCGATAGAGCGAATGAGGACCGAACGACAGGTCGGAAAAAATCGAACCGGGCACGATCATGACGTCTCGCCCGAACTCCAGGGCGGCGCTGGCCGTCTGGAGCGTACCGGAATGCCGCCGCCCCTCGATCAAGAGAACGGCGTGGGATATGCCGGCCATGAGGACATTGCGAATGGGGAATGTCCAGGGGGCTCCGCCTTGCTCGGGTTCGAACGGCGACAGCAATGCCCCGCCCGATCTCGCGATACGCTCGGCCAGCCTCAAATGCGAATGCGGATATATGGCAGAGGCGGATAAACCTGAGCCGGGAAAAGCGATTGTCATGAGCTCGGATTTAAGGGCGGCTTCATGGGCGATCGAATCGATGCCGATTGCCAAGCCGGAAACGATGACGATCGGCTGACCACGGAGTCCTTCAATGAGCTTCTGGCATGCTTCCTTACCATAGGAGCTGTATTTTCGCGCCCCGACAACCGAGAGGTATCTATACTCGTCTGATGGCGGCGGCAGTGCGCCGGCACAATATAGATGAGGCGGCGGACGGGTCAACTGCCGTAGAGTCAGCGGATAATCGTCTGGTTTGAGCCGGACCGTTGTAAGAATATCGGCCATTTCCATGCAGAAGTAGTACCACCACGGTATGAAAAAGAAATAAAAAAAGATTCAAAATCGCGTGAGGAAACATAGGGGCAATTTCTCGGGTTCTTTTGTTTGGACCAGACTCTTGTTACAATATCCGCATATGCTCGACATCAAATTCATTCGGGAAAATAAAGACATAATCGCCAATGCCGCCAAGAAAAAGCATATTGACTTCAATGTTGGCGAGCTCGTCGACGTGGATGAGAAGCGCCGTTTCCTCATGGCCGGCATTGAAAAGAGGCGAGCCGAACAGAATCAGGCCAATGACAAGATCGTCCACGCCGCCACGGACGAAGAGCGGAACCGCTTGATCGACGATATGAAGGAAGTCAAGAAGGCGCTTGAAAACGACAACGAATCATTGAATGAGATCATGAAGCAGTGGCAGCTCCTCATGCTGAAGGCTCCCAATATTCCTGATATCTCGGTGCCCGAAGGCAAGACGGAAGAGGACAACAAAGAGATCCGGGTCTGGGGCAAAAAGCCCGTTTACACGTTCGAAACCAAGAACCATATGGAGCTTATGACGGCGCACGATCTGGCCGATTTCGAGCGCGGCGTAAAGGTCTCCGGCTTCAGGGGATATTTTTTAAAAAATGAGGCCGCGCTCATGACCCACGGACTCTGGGATATGGCCGTGAAGATGCTCATAGCAAAGGGATATACGCCGATGATCGTCCCTTCAATGGTCAAAAAAGAAATGCTGCTGGGTTCGGGTTACCTGCCTCACGGCGAAGACGATCTCTATCACAATCAGGACAATGAATATTACGGCGGCACCGCCGAAGTCGCTGCCATGGGATTCTATTCAGACGAGATCATCCCGCGGGAAAAACTGCCCATAAAGATCGCTGCCTTCTCCCCGTGCTTCCGGCGCGAGGCCGGCAGCCACGGCAAGGATACCAAAGGCCTTATCCGTGTCCATGAATTTTTCAAGGTCGAGCAGCTCATCCTGGCCGAGGCCAGCCACGAGGTCTCGGAGAAATTTCATGAAGAACTGACCGCAAACGCTGAGGAGCTGATGCAGATGATCGGCCTGCCATACCGCGTGATCATCCAGTGCGGCGGCGAAATGGGTCTGCCTCATGTGAAAACGTACGATATCGAAACCTGGATGCCGGCTGAAGGCAAATACCGCGAAACCCATTCGTCCTCCTACTATCACGATTTCCAATCGCGGCGGCTCGGCATCCGCTACCTCGATGCCGACGGTAAGAAGAAATACGTCTATTCGCTGAACAGCACCATGGTCGCCACCCCGCGCACCATTGCCGCGATCATTGAAAATAATCAGGAACCGGACGGGACCATCAATATTCCGGAAGCTCTGGCGGCCTACGTCGGAAAGAAAATCATCGGCACCAAGCAAAGAGTCCCGCGTGACACGATTCACGAATAGCTTCGGACCCTCATCCCTCCCATGCGCCCGCACTCCCGGCTGACCTCGCATCAATCCAGGAAGTTCGTCGACTTCCGCCGGCGGCGCCTGCTCGTCACGGTCTTAGCCTCCGTCCTAGCCGTGGCCGTTCTTCTGTTCGGGCTTTCCCGGCTTTCCGCTTTGCCCTCGCTCTCGATCTCCTCGATCCGGCTCTCGGGCATCGATTCCGATATAGCCCCGGCTGTAGAGGCAGCTGCCGAAGGCGCCTTGACAGGCAACTATCTCGGATTATTCGCCAGATCGAATACTCTCATATATCCGAACCTGACCATCCGCCGCGCGGTCAAAGCTGTCTCGCCGAGAATTGATTCGGTTTCGCTCCAGAGGGACGGAAGCCAAGGACTGATCATCGCCGTTACCGAGCATGCCCCCTCGGCCGTCATCTGCGATACTTTACCGGATTTTTCCGCTGGTACATTACCTGACGTTTCCGATAACAAAGGCTGTTATTTCGCCGATGAGTCCGGCCGGATCCTCAAACCGGCGCCGTCTTTCTCCGGCCAGGTCTATAAAAGGTATTACGTGCCTTCTTTGGCCGAATCGAGCTCATCGGCGGCTGCGGCCATGAGCCGGGGCGACGCGCCCGTGCCGGAGTTTCGCGCCTTGCAGGAATTCTATGACGCCGTCGGCGCAAGCGGCATCATGGCCGAAGGCATCTTGGTCGAGGACGGCGGCGAATACGAGCTCTTCGCGCGCAATCTTTCGAGCGGCTCGGCTGGCGGATCTGCCGTCGGCGCGTCCGCCACCTCCTCGGACTCCGACATGAGCGCCGACGTGGCTGTCATTTATTTCAATAATTCGCGCAGCTTTTCCGACCAGCTCGACAATCTGGTGTCGTTTTGGAAAAAAATGACGACGACAGCCGGGAAGACGCGCGGACCGGTCACTTTTGAATACATCGACGTCAGGTACGGATCGAATGTCTTTTATCGGAGAATGCAGTAGAATGGTACGGCAAAGCGACGGCAAACATGAAGCAATTCTTCACCATTTTATTCGGCGGACTCTTCGTCGTCGCTCTCGGCGTGGTCATTTCGTATGGCGGGGCCGTGGCTTGGCGGGCGATCCGGCCAGAGCTGGCGGAACTGCGTTTCCCAACATTAGCGTCCGTGGCCGGAGCCATCATGTTTCCTCCTGCAGACGGCACCGCTGTCTCCGGCTTGAGGCGGACCGTACAATATCGCTACACGGCGAGCGAGGAGGAAGACCTGATCACCGCCGCCACCATGTCTTTGCCCTATTCCGGCGGCAAGAGCGTCAAAGGCGGCAGCAAAGTCACGGCTCTGGCCTATCTGGTCAAAAATCTGACCGGGACGGCAGATATCGACCGGCCGGTCAGCCTAAATCCGGACCGCCTGATGCCGATCGCCTCTCTCACCAAACTCGTGACGGCGGCAGTGGCGCATAAACTGATCCCCTTGAATCAGCGCGTGACTATATCGGAG
>JAXDMJ010000058.1:0-5700 GCA_034666165.1 Candidatus Parcubacteria bacterium | reverse complement strand
CGCTGTCTTAGATGCCGATTACTCGTTCGATGTCAAGGGGACGGCGGCCAATGAATGGTTTTTCGGTCCGACCTTCGCCATCATGCTGACCGATCTAAACGGCAAGATCCTGGCGCGCGGCGACGCCGCGGCCGAGGGCAATTGGTCATCGAAAGCGATCGTGCCGTTTTCGGGTACGCTTGTCTTCGCTCGTCAGCCGGCCGGTTCCAAAGGCTTTGTCGTCCTCGTGCGGAACGATCCGGCGCCGATATCCGATAGGGATGCGACCGTCTCCGTTCCGATAGTTTTCAAATAGCGCCATGGCCAAAGGCGTGTCACCACAGATAATCAAACTGGCGCCGGTCATCCTCGGGGAGATACGAAAAGCCGGCTCTGTCCTCCTGCATTGCCATCCGTCGCCTGATCCCGATTCGGTCGGTTCGGCTCTGGCCATGAAGGCGGCACTCGAGCAGCTCGGCAAGAAAGCCACGATCATCGGGGGAGATTCGACCATGCCGGTCGGATTTGAGCATTTTCCCGGCGTAGACGCCATTGTCCCGAAGAATTTTTTTGAGATCGATCTGGCGGACTTCGACCTTTTCATCATACTCGATTCCGGCTCACCCAATATGATTTCCCGATTCAAACCGATTGAATGGCCGCTTCCGAACCGTACGATTGCCATCGATCACCATCTTTCGAATCCGGGATTCGCTGACATCAATCTGATCGAACCGGGATATCCCGCGACGGCGGCGATGCTCCATGATCTTTTCGCGCTCTGGAAAATTCGCATGACGCCTGAAATGGCGAGCAACCTTTTCATCGGCATATATGCCGACACCGGCGGCTTCAGATTCGAGGGCTCGACCGCACGGACATTCACGATCGCCGCCGAGCTCGCTTCGCTTGCCCCTGACTTTTCCAAAATCGTTTCGCTCATGGAAAATTCAAATACGCCGGCATTTCTGGCCTTCGAGGCGTTGGCGCTCGATTCAGTCGAGGTATTTTTGGACGGAAAGCTGGCTCTCTCGGTCATCCCGCATCGGGCTCTGGTCGAGAAAAAAATTCCCTTGAACGAGGTGCGCAGCAATGCCGTTTCGCTCTTGTTACGAAGCGTCGCCGAATGGAAGGTCACCGGCACGCTGATCGAAATCGAGCCAGGCAAAGCCAAAATGAGTTTCCGCACGGCTGACGCGCAAAAATATGACGTCTCCAGGTTGGCCGTGGCGTTTGGCGGCGGAGGCCACGCGGCGGCGAGCGGCGCCACGGCCGACGGGGCGATCGATGACGTCAAGAGCATGGTGGTTGCAAAAGCCAAAGAATTGTATAATCTGTAACCACACCATGACTGCCGTATCACGCACCATCATCGCCCTCGCCGTTATTGTGATTCTGGCCGCAGTCCAGGGAGCGAGCAGTTCGCGGCAGAAAGCGGTATTCAGTCTTTATGACAAAAGTTCGACCGCGGCGCTTGAAGCGGCTTTTGCGCCGAGTCCGAGCGCCAGCCCGCAAGCCTCGACCAGTCCGTCGGCGACTGCGCCGGCCGCATCGGCCGAGCCGTCCCCATCCACGGCTCCGTCCGCGTCGAAGCCATCACTTAAAAATTTTATGCATACCATCACCATCGAGACCGCAAAGGGACCGATCGTCTTTCAAACCTACGATGCCGATGCGCCGGAGACGGTCAAGAATTTCATCGCGCTGGCGCAAAAAGGATTTTATAACGGCCTCATCTTCCACCGGGTCATCAAAGATTTCATGATCCAGGGCGGCGACCCGACTGGCACGGGGAGCGGCGGCCCCGGCTACAGCTTTGCCGATGAGCTCGATCCGCAAACGCCTTCGTATCAGGCGGGATATGTGCGGGGCACCGTGGCTATGGCCAATTCCGGTCCGAATACGAATGGCAGCCAGTTCTTCATCATGCATAAAGACACTCCTCTCCAACATAATTATACGATCTTCGGCAAGGTCATTTCCGGCTTGGGAACCGTCGACGCGATCGCCGATTCTCCGACGGCCGCCGGCGATCGGCCGGTGACCCCGATCAAAATGACGAAGATCACGGTCGGGAACGCGGGCAGCCAGTAGCATTGCTGCCGAGTATATCTTTTTCGAGCATATCTTTCCATGACGCCGTTCCAAGAAAAAGTATTCGCGGTCGTTCGCCGCATTCCAAAGGGGCAGACGCTCTCATATAAACAAGTGGCGAGAATGGCCGGCTCGCCGCGCGCCTACCGGGCGGTCGGAAACATCATCTCGACTAATTATGACCGAAAGATCCCCTGCCATCGCGTCATCCGCTCTGACGGCGGCATGGGCGGCTACAATCGGGGCACCGAAAAGAAGATCAAATTGCTGGAGCGAGAGGCCGCGTGATATGATGGCTCCATGAGCGATTACTACAGACCCCGGCGCGGGCGAAATCTTTTTGATCCTGTGGCGACCGAGCCGTTCCGCATCAGCCGCAGCAAGATCGATCTTTTTATCGAGTGTCCCTTGTGTCTGTTTCTCGATGTGCGCCTCGGCGTCGGCCGTCCGACGGGTTATCCCTTGACTTTGAATCTGGCCGTGGACGAGCTGCTCAAGAAGGAGTTTGACGTCTACCGCGCCGAAGGCCGGCCGCATCCTTTCATGGAAACGTACGGCATCGATGCCCTGCCTTTCAACCACCCGAAGATGGATGAGTGGCGCGATTCGCTCCGCCGCGGCATCGAATATATCGATCCCCCGACCAATCTTTCGGTTCGCGGCGGCGTCGACGATGTCTGGGTCAATCCGGCCGGAGAGTTGATCATCGTCGATTATAAGGCGACGTCGAAGCGCGATGAGATAACGCTTGAAGGGAAACTTGGCGCCCAATATAAACGGCAGATGGAGGTCTATCAGTGGCTTTTCCGCCAGAATGGCTTCAAGGTTTCCCGAACCGGCTATTTCGTTTATGTGAACGGCAACAAAGATGCGGAAGCTTTTGACAAGAAGTTGGAATTTGACGTCGTTGTCCTGCCGTGCGAGGGCGATTCTTCGTGGCTGCCCGAGACCCTGATCAAGATCAAGGCGTGTCTGACGGGCGATGCGCTGCCGAATTCGTCGGAACAGTGCGATTACTGCTCGTATCGCAAGGCTGCCAGAGACGTCCAGCAAGAAGCGCAGCGGCCAAAACCGCGTTGAATCGCGGGTTTTATGCCTTGATATCGGATCAGACGCCGCGCTATTGTTTGAACAATCAGATCGCCTATCTATTGACTTTTATTACAGTTTAGTATATAATGTTCTATGTAATCAATTAAAACTGCGTCTATCTGCCATACGGCTCAATTGAGGCATAAAAATCAATTTAGGCCGAACAAACATATACCATGACTTACACAAAATCAATTTCAATCAACAAAATCCTCTGGGGCATGGCCATTATGCTTGCTTTTCTGACGATCGGAACGGCTTCGGCCTCGGCCCAAGTTTACTATAGTCATGTCGATCCTTTCGGCCAGGACGGGACTTATCGGACGCCCGTCGAGACATATCCGGATTATTCTTCCTATTCGAATTACCCGTCATATTCGACCTATCCTTCATATTCGACGAATCCTACGTATCCCGTATACACAGCCCAGACCTATCCCACGTATCCGAGCACGTATCAGATATATCCTCTGACCGTCACCTGCTATGCGTCGCCTTCGACTGTTACGACCGGAGGTTCCGTCACATGGTCAGCATATGCGAGCGGCGGCTACGGCACCTATTCCTATTACTGGACCGGCGATGATGGCCTTTCTTCGAGCTACAGCCAGTCGGTTTCGAAGATCTATTATTATTCCGGCAATAAGAATGCCAGCGTAACCGTTACATCCGCCGGACAGACAGTTTCGCAAAACTGCGGAAGCGTCAACGTTGTCGGCACTTCTTACGGCAACTCATATGGCAACACGTACGGCAATACATATGGCAATTCGCCATATTACCCGTCACCGTCGCCTCTCGCCGTTTCCTGCAACGCCAACCTGACTTATCTTCCGATCGGCGGTTCGGTTTCTTGGAGCGCTTATGCGAGCGGCGGTTCCGGTTACTACACATATGCCTGGACCGGCACGGACGGCCTCTACGGTGCCAGCCAATATCTGACCTACAGTTACAGCTATCCGGGCGTCAAATATGCCTCGGTCACGGTCTATTCCAACGGCTTGTCTGTCACGCAGGGCTGTTCGAACACCGTCACAGTTGGCAGCTCATACGGCAATAATTATAACTATGGAAATACCTATGGAAACGGCTACGGCTCGTATCCGTCCATAACGCCTCTCTATCAACAGATAGCCCCCCAGACACAGACGTACTCCACCGGCAATAGCGGCGGCCTTGACGTCGGTTGTTACGCCGATCCGGCTAATGCCCGCATCAATCAGCCCGTGAACTGGAGAGCTGAAGTCACCGGCGGTTCCGGCACTTACACCTATTCATGGACCGGCAGCGACGGCCTGACCGGCCGTGAGAGCTCGGTCATAAAATATTATGCGACGTCCGGCGCCAAAAACGCCATCGTGACCGTGAGTTCGGCCGACGGCAAATCGGGCACGCATGCCTGCAGCAATCAGGTAATTGTAACCCGTTCCGCAGTCGTTCCGGCGGTCAAATCTGACGTCACTCTGCCTGCGGTCGCTCCGGTCGTCGCTCCGACGGAAGTGCAAGCACCGCCCAAGGAGGACAATTCGAACTCGGCTTCAACAAGCTCCGTCTTCTCATTGAAGAACGTGCCGTGGGCCTGGGTCGGCGTTCTCATCATCCTCGTCCTCTTCGCCACCGTCATGTATCTCTTGTTTAACAGACAGAAGATCTAATCGATTTCACCGACGGGTGTGGCTCCAAATAAAAGTCTAGAAATTAATTAAAAATGCAAAGCCCCCGAATGGGGGTTTTTGCTTTTTTCAACCCTTCGCCAAGCTATATCCTTTCCCGAATCTCCCCCTCAAGCTTCTTAACGACCTCGTCCGCGGGCAGTTGCCCGACCTGCCCTTTGTCGCGGCTCTCAAGAGTGACTTTGTCCGCTTTGATGTCTTTGTCGCCGATCACGATGAAATAGGGGATCCGCGCGGTCTTGGCATTGCGGACTTTCTTGCTGAAGCTGTCGTGGGAATCATCGAGCTCGGAGCGGATCATGAGCGCGCGGAGAGCATCGTGGATTTTCCGGGCGGCCTCTGTGTGCGGCTCAGCGACGGGAATGACTTTGACCTGAATGGGAGAGAGCCACAGGGGAAAATTGCCTCCGTAGTGTTCAATAAGGAAACCTATGAAACGCTCGTGCGTGCCCAAGGGTGCGCGATGGATGCAGTACGGAATCTTTTGGCTGCCGTCTTTGTCGGTGTATGCAAGACCGAAGCGGCGCGGCTGGGAAAAGTCGACTTGATTCGTCGCAAGCGTGAATTCACGGCCGATTGCGCTCCAAACCTCGACGTCGATCTTCGGCCCGTAAAAAGCCGCCTCATTCGGCACCTCGACGAACTTCATCTTGGATTCCGTGAGGACTTTGCGCACCATGTCCTCGGTCTTTTTCCAGAGCTCGGGCTCGTTCACATATTTCTGTCCCAAATGTTTCGGGTCGTGGGTCGAGAAGCGCATGACGTATTTATCAATGCCGAAGATCTTGAAGTAATGAAGGTAGAGGTCGTTGACTGCCCGGAATTCCTGATCGAATTGTTCCTCAGTGCAATAGATGTGCGC
>JAXDMJ010000057.1:0-8671 GCA_034666165.1 Candidatus Parcubacteria bacterium | reverse complement strand
GGATAGTTTCCGCGTTTCTGCCTTGGCCATACCGCGGCTCAATATCTTGGGAGCCTCCGACCGCATCGTGACGATCGCTGCCATGATGAATGCCGTCGGCGTCAAACTGGAAAGCCGGCTGTCACAGGCGACGGATATCGCCAATCTGCCCGCTTTGCGGACGGCCTTGGCCGACTATGCCGCCAAGATCGCCGATGCCGGCAGCGAGGCACAAGCGGCGGTTGCATTGATCGCGCCCTTGGCTCCCGATGGGGGAGACAAGGACAAAATGACTGCCAATCGGGCGGTCATAAAAGACGCCCGCGCGAAGATCGTAGCCGCGCACAAGTCTCTGGTTGATGCCCGTAAGGACGCCGATACCGTCATCAAGGCCCTGGTCAAATATGACAAAATTGCCATGAAAACTGCTACAAGCACGACTGCAACGACAAGTACCTCGACGCCCTAAGCCTTGAAGGTGACTTTAAAAAAATGAAAAATGTAAGCGATCAAGGTTCTCGCTGTTCCTTTGGCCTTGAATCGGCGTCCCGAAGTCCGGATAACGATATCGCGGCCGTAGACCACGCGGCCGGCCGCTGACATCCTTTTGGCCGCGTCGGTATCATCGCCAAAAAAGACGATATCAGTGTTGAAGCCGCCGATACTCTCCAAGGTGCGGGCGCGGAAGAAACTGTTGCCGCCCATCATGATGCCCCCGATGCCCAGAAATTGGAGGGCGGAGTGGAGCGGACGATAGACATACAATTGGACAAACAGTGAAAATCTGCGAAAGAACGGCGAGACGTCGTAATAATCATATGGTCCCGACGCGGCCACGACGCCGTCGTCTTGAAACAGCTCGGTCGCCCGGCGGAGCCACATGCGCTCCGGCAGACAATCGGCGTCCATTCTGACGATAATGTCGCCGGTCGCGGCCCGCCGGCCGCATTCGCAGGCCCACATCGTGCCTTTGCGCCCCTCATGCTCGATCCGCACCGGAAATGCGGCTGCCGCCTCGACCGTCCGGTCGCTGCTCGCATTATTGACGACGATCACTTCAAAATCCGGATAATCCGAATCGAGCACGGCCGCGATCGCGGCCGCGATCGTCTTTTCCTCGTTATGTGCGGGAATGATGACGGATACTTTCATCTGATGACTTTCCACTCTTTGGAATAGGCGCGGCCGGTAGTCCACATATAGAAACTGTTCATTATCCATGTGGCAATGAGCTTCGGCCAGCCGATCTTATGGGCGCGCCGTCCAGTATGAAAGACGGTGATCGAACTGTCAAAGACGATCCGACCCATCTTCGACAGGCGGTAGAAAATGTCAATGTCCTCGCTCGCGACCAGCTCCGGCCGATAGCCCCCCACCTTGTCAAAGGCGCTCCGCCTGATCATCTGGAACTCGCCGGCGGAAATGCCGAGGCCGAAGACATTATTCACGAGCCGCAGGTAATTGTTGAAGATGATGAAAACGATCTTGTCGGCAGCCGTTTCCATCCGAGGCAGAACGCGGATGGCCACGGTCAAGCCGGCCGCGCGCGGATCGGCGTCAAAATGAGTCAGTGCTTCAGTGAAGAAAGCGTCGGGGTCGGCAAAACGGCAGTCGGCGTCCATGAAAGCCAGGAATTCTCCGTGCGCCGCGCGAGCGCCGTCGTTCCGGCCTTCGGCTATGGTCTGCCGCGCCGAGCCGGCATAGGTGACGACTGCGGTTGCGTATGTGCGCGCGATTTCGACGGTCCGGTCCGTGCTTTTGCCGTCGGTCACGATGATCTCATGTGGAATAGTCAGACGTGATTTGAGATCCGCGAGCGTCTCGCCGATGACGGATTCTTCGTTCAAGGTCGGAATAATGATGGATATCATACTGTTTTGGCCACGCGCTTTTTCAGATATTTGCCGTAGCCGAACAAACCGGCAGAGGCGACGATGAACAGGGAAAGAACGGAGATTTTTCCGAAAATCGAGTCGACTTCCGTGTAGAGATGGCCGAACCAATAGCCCAAGGAGATCAAGATGCCCGTCCAGATGAATTGGCCTAGGATATTCATGGCCAAATATCTGCCGAAAGGAATTTTGACCATGCCGGCCGTGATCAAAGTGACCAATGCGAAACCGAAACCCATCGTCACTTTCGAGACGAGCAAAATGGAGCTCTTATATTTATGGAATATCCGCTCGATGGTCGAAACGCCCTGCTCGGTGATGCTCAAATACTTCCCGAAACGCTTGACGAACCGATGCCCGAAGTGATACCCGATGCCGTACCAGACCGTGTCTCCGATGAGGTCGCCTGCCATGAGCGCGACATATACCGGAATGAAATGAAAATCGCCCAGCTTGACCAAGAGGCCGCAGACCATGGCTAAGAGAGGACCCTCGACGAACGAAATGAAGACGATAATGGCATACGTCAGATACGGGTGAGTGTTGACGATATGGATCAGCCATTCCTGCATAATCCCGCCATTATATCAGACATGATCAGCGATGGTATGTGCGGCGAAGCGATGTCCACAGCCTCTGCGACCCAAAGTGGCGCCTGTGATATATTGTAGGCATTATGAAAAAAATCAACGTCGCCATCAACGGTTTTGGCCGCATCGGCCGGGCATTTTTGAAAGTGGCTCGCGAACACCACGAAATCTCGGTCGTGGCCGTGAATGACCTAGGGAACATCAAGAATTTCGCCTATTTGCTCAAATACGATACGGCTTATGGCGTTAGTCCTTTTGAAGTCACGGCCGACGAAGTCCGCGGCGTTCTCATTGTCGACGGCAAGGAAGTCCAGTTTGTCAGCGAGAAAGACCCTACCAAACTGCCGTGGGGAAAGCTCGGCGTCGATGTCGTCGTTGAATCGACCGGACTCTTTACCAACTATGAAAAAGCCAAAGCCCACCTCGATGCCGGAGCCAAGCGCGTGGTCATATCTGCCCCAGTCATCGATGTGCCTGATTCACCCGTACAAGGCGCTACTATTTTGATGGCCATGAATGAGGAAAAAATGAAGACCTGCCAGATAACTTCGAATGCGTCTTGCACCACCAACGCCGGCAGCCCGCTCATCGCCATTCTGGATGAATCCATCGGCATCGAAAAGGCCTTGCTCAACACCGTGCACGCTTATACCGCGAGCCAAGCGATCGTTGACGGCCCGAGCCGGAAAGACATGCGCGAAGGCCGAGCGGCCGCGCAGAATATCGTGCCGACCACGACCGGCGCGGCCATTGCCGTCACGCAAGTCGCCACCCAGTTGAAGGGCCTGTTCGACGGCATTTCCATCCGCGTGCCGGTCATTGCCGGCTCGATCGTGGATGTGACCTTCATCGCCAAAAAAGACACGTCAGCCGAAGAAGTCAATAACGCCTTCCGCAAAGCCGCGGCGGACCCACGCTGGAAAGGCATTTTCGCGGTAACCGACGAAGCGCTGGTTTCCCGCGACATCATCGGCAACCGCCACGCCTCTATCGCCGACTTATCCTTCACGCGCGTCGTCGGCGGAAACTTGGTCAAAGTGCTTGCCTGGTACGACAATGAGATGGGGTATACCGAAACTTTGGTGAGGCATGTCATAGCAGCGGGCAGACTTATTTAACAAATTAAAAAGACTTTATGAATATATTAGTCTACGGATGGATTAAAGAAGTGCTGATAGTTTTTCTTCCTGTGAGTGCTGTTTTGATAGGAATGAAGATGTATAAAAAGTCTAAACTGCCAGAAATTAATCAGGTTAGTTCAAGTCCTGTTAAGAGGGGTCAAAAGAACTTATTTATTGCTGTAATATTAATAATTTTACAGTTCGGAATATTTTATTTTGAAATATTTTCAAATATAAAGTTGTCGCAATCTATTACAGATTCATATTTCCTAATTATTGGATTTCTTTCTGTTATCTTCTCTATAATCTCTCTTATAAAAAAAGAAACGACTTTCGGTGTTCTCCTGATAATTTTTGAGATATTCGTAGGGAGTATCTTTATGATGGGGCACGCAGTATAATAGCTTGCTATTCCCGAGAAGTTCCGATAGTGTTAAATGGTACTTTGAAATCAAAATGAGAACACCAACACGCCACCTCTCAAGCACTTAAAATATTGAGTTTTTGAGAGGTAAGCGCGAGGTTTTTTCTAAAATTGTGATAAGATATTCCTACGAAATTGACGTGGTATGACAACGAGATAGGGTATACGCATACTCTTGTCGAGCACGTGATTAAAGCGGGAAGGCTTGTATAAATCATAAATTCGACTCAGTAAAAAATGGAAAACTTAGAAAACGCAGAAAAAGCTTCAATAACTGGAATTTTGGCATCGTTGTTTTCGTTGTCATAGCCAATATCCTGACGCTCTACGCGCTCTCGAATGAGCTCAATGTCTATAATGAACTGCGACCCGCCGCAGCAAGCGCGATGAGGGAGACCGTAAATATGTCGCATACGGCGGTCTCGATCCTCTGGGCTATATATGCGGCGCTCCTCACGATCATCGGCTTTGCCAAACGTTACGCCACGCCGCGGCGCATGGGACTGATCCTATTCCTCATCACTGCTTTCAAGGTCGTGATCGACGTCTGGAGTCTGGGGGAGATATATCGCATCGTTTCCTTCATCATCTTCGGCGTGATCGCTTTGGCCGCCTCGTTCCTCTATGTGCGCTACCGCGAGCGGCTGAAGGATATCGTATAAAAAAGGCCACGCCAGCTGTGAAGCAGCGCGTGGTTCGGCGCGGGAGACTCTTTTGGCCGAAACAAATCAGGAATCTATGAGCCGACGATTGGACGAAGCGGTCCGGGTGAACTTGTTGCTATGTGCCATCCGCACGCCAGTGCTGCCACGACGAGTTGCCACGGGATGTCGGGCAAATCCTTGCCTGAGGCGGTGTTCTTGTCCATAAGAACAATTTCCCAAACGATGCTATAGTCGTCGTTATCATGGAATGTGGGCTTATCAGCGACAATCAACCTAACTTCGCCTTTGCCGGAAGTAAAAGGCCGTAATTTTGCGGCGGTTCCCGCAGGAGGCGGCGCTTGCCAACCCTCGAAACGTTTTTCCAGTGTGACCTTCTGGCCCGTCGGCCATTTATCTGACATTTCTTCACCCGGTAAATCATCAGTGCCCGGACCGATTAGAAATTCGAATGTGAATCTTGCGAAATACCTTATCTCTGGCACGAACATAATTTCACTTTCTCTCTGCTATTGTTGTTGGCGGTTCGGCATGATTATGGCATACTAGTATCGTAAATGTCAACTAAAAAGTGTATGCGATCAGGGAACTGTGTATTGCAAAATATCCGCCTCTTGCTAAAATGAATCGCTCGCGAAAAACGAAATAACGGAATTTGTCCCTATGACTATGAGCAGTTCATTTCCCGCCAGGCCTTATCGTACAGTCTGTTTGCCGCGTGCCGGCGGCCAAGCCGCCCAAAATCATCCGGCGCAAGGGCCGGATGACGAGGAGGGCCGCGTATTCAAGAACCATTATGGTTTCGAGCTCGCTTTGCCTCTCGAGGGCACGGTCGGCTGGATGGAGATAGAAGGTAGACGAGAATGCCATATGTTTACCCGCGGCCATTGGGTGGCTTTCGTGAAGGATGGAACCGAACGGTGGGCATAAAGGCGATGCCTGACTCAGAATGATGACGGACAACCGCGCAATGGCAAGCCATCGTCGCGGTTTTTTTGTGATATGATAGATCCGGTGGTACAGAACTATTGACCTATGACAAAAATCCATATGATCTTCTCTATCTTCAGTTTGCTGGCGATAGGAGAGTGCACGCGTGCCGAAAGCGTTGTGGCCCGCCTCAACCACGCCAATTGGGATGCGGCGCTCAGTTCGCTTAAAGAGCACGGCGATCTGATCACGGAAGCAAGCCCGATTTGGTACCGGCTGAATGCCGAAGGAGTGCTTGAAAAGATTCCTGAAGCCAAGATCAACGACCCGCGGCTCCTATCGATCCTGGCTCTCTGTAATGCCGGGGAACAGGTAGTGGTCAAAATCGAAAAGCCGGGAGAGGCGAAAGAATACGTCCGACCGAAGCCGAAAATAATGCTTCGGCCGGTCGTCTCGGTCGCGTCCGCGGAAAAATTCGGCAAAGCTCAAGCGCTGGCCATTGCCGCCATGGCGCTGGCCTCGGGCGATGATCCGTCGATGCTTAACGGCTACGGCGGCATCGATCTCGCATTCGAAGATCTTCACGTGGCCGACATCGAGACTTTCATGGCTGCGCTCGAAGACCTCGCCATGACGCTGCGCGATTCCGAGAGAAGCCTGTCTGTCAGCCTCTCTGTCCGGCCATCGGGAACCGATCAGGCTGCGGCGACAGAGACCTTGGCCCGAATCGCCTCCGTGGCTGATTCGGTGCGGCTCGTAGCCGACGACGGTTCGAAAGATCAGGCGGTTTCGACTGTCGACCCCGAACAGGCCCGCAAGCGTCTCAAGGAGACAGCCAAAGCCGTTCCGGCAGCCAAACTGTTCCAGGGCATCTCGCTCGAGAAGCAGGGTCGGAAACTGGACGCCCTAAGCATCAAGCCAGATCTGGACGCCGGCCGCGAAGCTGGAGTCGCAGGATTCTTCTTTTCTTCGCTTGGCAATGAGGATCCGAAGATCTGGGGATTGCTTAAGCCAAACAAGGCGGAACAGTAAGAAGTGCAAGCCACATTTTGAAAGCCCACACGCAGGGCGAACCGCATCATCACCGCCGGATGACACGGTTTTTTTATTGCGTTTTTATCGCGCGTGCTATAATCTCGTCATGAAGCAAAAAATCATCCTGGCGACCGATCATGCCGGTTTCAAGCTTAAAGAAGCCGTCAAATCGTTCTTAGCGGAAAAAGGATATGCCGTGGACGATGTCGGCGCCCACGAATATGATAAAGATGATGACTATCCGGTCTATATGATGAAAGCCGGTCTCTGTGTCTCCAAGGATCTGTCGGGCTCGACCAAAGCCGTCATTTTTGGCGGCTCGGGACAGGGCGAAGCCATGGTCGCCAATCGTTTTCCGGGCGTCAGAGCCGCGGTCTGGTACGGCGGATCCGAAGACGTGCTCATCAGGTCGCGGGAACATAATGACGCCAATGTCCTTTCGATCGGCGCCTGGTCAGTTCCGGAGGAGGAAGCCAAGAAAGGCGTCGAATTGTGGCTGACGACGCCTTTTAGCGAGGCCGAGAGGCACAAGAGAAGGATCAAGGAAATCGATTCGATCGAATGAAAAGAACCGTCGAAATAATTCCGGCCATTCTGCCTAAAGACTTCGCCGAGATCGAGGAGAAGATCGCCTTGGTCAAGGGCTCGGTCGAGACCGTGCAGATCGACATCTGCGACGGGCAATTCGTGACAAACACCACCTGGCCGTACAAGCGAAAGGATGAGACATTCGAGCAGATCGTCCATGAGGAAAGCGGCATGCCCGGTTGGCAGAATCTAGATTTTGAAGCGGATCTGATGATCAACAAGCCCGAAAGCGTCGTCGGAGACTGGGTTCGGGCCGGCGCGGTCCGGATCATCATCCATGCCGAATCCCGGGGCAGCGTTTCTGAAGCGATCAATCTCCTCGCCGAACAGGTGGAGATCGGCTTGGCTCTCAATATGGAGACGTCTCTCGACGCCGTCAAAATTTTTGAAAACCATATCAAATTCATCCAATGCATGGGTATAGACCAGATCGGCTTTCAGGCGCAGCAATTCGATGAAAAGGTCATTGAGAAAGTACGCCAGGCCAAGCAACAATATCCGAAATTAGCCGTGTCAGTCGACGGCGGTGTCTCGCTTCTGAACGCGCCGCGACTGATCGAAGCGGGAGTGGACCGGCTGGTCGCCGGCTCGGCAATTTTCGGCGCCGATAATCCTCTCGAAGCGATCCGGAAGTTCAAACAGCTCCGGAGCGCCCCCATCGGATAATCGTCTTTCCGGCGTGATATACTCTATGCACTTGCATGCCTTTGACTGAAGAGAAAATCAAGCAGCTCGAAACTAAAGCGGCCGACATCCGCAAATCGATCATCGAAAGCTTGATCGAAGCGAAGTCGGGCCACACCGCCGGACCGCTCGACATGGCCGATATTTTCACCTACCTCTATTTCCACGCCCTGAAGCATGACCCGAAGAATCCGGCATGGGAATATCGCGATCGATTGGTCCTTTCGAACGGTCACATTTGCCCCGTGCTCTATGCGACCATGGCGCATGCCGGGTATTTTCCCGTTTCCGAATTGATGACACTTCGCAAACTGGGCTCGCGCCTGCAGGGGCATCCGCACCGCGATTGGCTGCCGATGCTCGAGAATTCTTCAGGACCGCTCGGCTCGGGTCTGTCCCAGGCGGTCGGCATGGCCTTGGGCGATCGTATGGACAGCGGCAAAACATCGGGTCGACAGTTCTACTGCCTGATGAGCGACGGGGAACTGGATGCGGGCAACTCCTGGGAAGGGGCTATGCTCGCGGGCAAAGAGAAACTGCAAAATCTGACCGCGATCGTGGACCGGAATAACATTCAGATTGATGGCTTTACCGAAGATATCATGCCGCTCAATCCGTTGGTTGACAAGTGGCGTGCCTGGAACTGGCATGTGCAGGAGATTGACGGCCATAACTTCCGCGACATCGACAAAGCGGTCGGCGAAGCACAGGCCGTCTTCGATAAGCCTTCGGTCATCATCGCCTATACCATTCCTTCAAAAGGCAT
>JAXDMJ010000056.1:0-20531 GCA_034666165.1 Candidatus Parcubacteria bacterium | reverse complement strand
CGATAGTTTCGACTTCGACCACGCGCGACTGCTCGATCTTCTTGGCCGCTCCGGCCACTTCGGCCTGGACGATGAATAAGCTGTTCTGGACCCACATCACGATGTCGGCAGGCCGCTTTCCTTTTATCTTCCATCTGGCCTCGCTGGCTTTGACTTTGACCAGTCCGAGGAACGAATTGAGCTCGTCCAAAGCGCCCAAAGATTCGGTGCGGCAGGAGCTTTTCGAGATCCGCTCGCCTGGCTTAGTATCGTATGCCTTGGTCGTGCCCTTATCGCCTTTGCGGGTATAAAGCATGATATAAGTATATAACTAAATCGACAGTGAAAATGCAAAGACCACAAAAAATACGAGTATTGAAGGCGTCTTTCTTCAATCGTCCGACCGTGGCGGTCGCGCGCGATATGATCGGTTGCATTCTGGCGCGCAGGATAAGGAGTAAGACGGAACGGCACGTGATAACGGAAACGGAAGCATATGACGGACCGCATGATCTCGCGTGCCACGGCTCTAAAGGCCGGACCAAGCGCACGGAAGTTCTTTTTGGCAAGCCCGGCCATCTCTATGTATATTTTATATACGGTAATCACTGGCTGCTCAACGTGGTCTCTGGTCCTGCCGGATATCCGGCAGGGGTTTTGATCCGCGGCCTTCAGAGAGTAAGCGGTCCGGGACGCTTGACCAAAAGATTGAACATCACCGGGGCTTTGCACGGAAGGCCCGCAGACAAGGCCGCCGGATTATGGTTTGAGAGAGCGTCGACGAAAACCTCTTCATCAAGGGTCATGTGCACGCCGCGCATCGGCATCGATTATGCCGGACCAATCTGGTCGAAGAAAAAATATAGGTTTATCTATCTGGGCTGAAATAAAAAGCGCACCGCGGTGCGCTGTGAGTCTTCGTCTACGCCGGAGACCATAGCCAATGCTAGGTATTCCCGCGTGCTATGTAGAGGTCAGCCGACATTCGGAGAGTCCAGACCTCATCCTGACGAAGCGCTTTGGCGAGCCTTTCAAGCGTCATGTAGAGATATCGAGCAAACCACATAAGTCATCGAAGCTGATGTTAGTCCGATTGAGTGCTGATCTAAATTATAGATTATCTCATTATCGATAAAATGTCAAGCACAACGGACCGGAAAATTGAAAAGTAGCAGCTTCTCCGCTATAGTGTGGCCACGCGCAGGTGGCGAAACTGGTAGACGCACTACCTTGAGGTGGTAGCGCCCGTTAGGGCGTGGAGGTTCGAATCCTCTCCTGCGCACCGTGAGAAATTTTTCTTCGAAAATGAGGCACGCTCCCATAGTTTAATGGATAGAACGCGGGCCTCCGAAGCTCGCGATGCAGGTTCGATTCCTGCTGGGAGCACAGATTTTACTTCGCTGTGGACGATGACAGAGGAGCGGGCTCAGATGTAGCCGTGGCCGCGGCCGCTTCAGGTTCAGCCGTTTCTTTCATCGCCAGAATCCTCCTCATCTGGTGGCGGATCTCCTTGGCGGCCTTGCGGCGGATGAAATAGAGCTTGGCGCGACGGACTTTGGAGCGGCGGAGTGTCTCGATCTCGTCGATCATCGGAGAATAGAGCGGAAAGGTGCGCTCGACGCCGACCCCGTCGACGACTTTGCGGACGGTGAAAGTGGCACCGGCTTCGCGGCCGTGTTTATGCGCGAGCACGATGCCTTCGAAGGCCTGAAGGCGGAATTTGCCCTTATCTTCCTCGATCTTTTGCCAGACGCGGACAGTGTCGCCCGGATGAATGGACAGCTTGCGCCGTTCGTCGGCGTTTATGGGAGTGATGACTTTTGTCGCGGTCTTTTTCGGAGATATTGCTGCTATTTTGGTTGCCATAATGCGGATACCGTATCACACGCAGCCCCAAGATTCAAGATTTAGGCAGATGTGCTCCGACTTTTAAGAGAGCACTCTCAAAATCTGCCGCCGGCTGTGCCGAGACTTTGACTCGATCGCCCAGCAAATTCTCGAATTGAATTGACCAGGAGTGAAGTGCTAGTCGCTCGAATCCGAGAGCCGCCGGCCGTTTGGGCGCATAGAGCCTGTCACCGACGACCGGGTGATGGACGGCATTAAAATGAACGCGGATCTGGTGGGTCCGGCCGGTCTTTGGCTCCGCCAAGAGCAGAGAGAATTTCTCGGCCGTTGCCGGTTCTGCCCCCGCCCACAGCAAGCTCCAATAGGTTTCGGCCGGGCGTAATTCCCCTTTCGCTCCGCGGCCGGTCGCCCATTTTCTGAAATCGCTGCCGCTGCGGCCGATCGGCCGGTCTATCGTGCCGAAACTGTCTTTGACGGCGCCCCAGACAAAAGCCAGATATTGTTTACGCACGGTCCGCGCTTGGAACTGTTTCTTCAGATGCTCGAAGCCGTTTTGAGTCTTGGCGACCAGCATCACTCCGGATGTTTCGGTGTCCAGACGATGGACTATGCCGCTCCGCGTCAAGGCCGTGCCATCGTGAGATCGCGCCGGCTCGCCGACAGCTGCGGCTTTCGGAAACGTGAGGGCGATCCAGTCCGTGAGAATTGTCCGCTCCGTATGCGCGCGGCCGTCGGGATGCACCATCATCCCTGCCGGCTTGTCCACCGCCGCGATGTCATCGTCTTCATATAAGATTTTTACGCCGTACCGATTGGCTGATTCGTTGCTCATGCCCAGAATATACGCTAGTCTATGCCCAAGTGAAAGCGCGCTTAGCTCAGTCGGTAGAGCGCCCCGTTTACACCGGGAAGGTCCAAGGTTCGAGTCCTTGAGCGCGCACCGCATTTGTCATACAATTAAGGCCATTCTATGGAATCCGGCATCTCCCCATTCTCGCGGCCGAATGACGATTCCGACCGGGGCTTCACTTTGATCGAGCTTTTGGTCGTCATTTCGATCATCGGCATGCTGGCGTCGATCATTCTCGTGGCTTTGAACGCCGCCCGGGACAAAGGGAGCATTGCCGCGGGACAAACGTTTGCCAAGCATACGGATAGCGGGCTCTATTCCGACGCGGCCGTAATGCTTTCATTCGATAATGACGACCCTGCGGCAACACTATTCAAGGACGATTCCGGAAAAAATAACAATTTCATTCCCGTAGTATTGCCTCTGCCCTTACCAGCGCCAATATCACTCGATGCAGATTCGCCATATGCAAGCGGCAAATCGCTCTCCTGCGACGGCAGCGATAATGGCCGCATCACGAACACCGCTTCGAATGCCTCTTTATTCAATTCTTCCGGAAGCATTACCGTCATGCTTTGGCTCAAAATATTGAATTTGGTCAGCGGCCCTCATTGGATCTATGATCCGTCCCAATTCGGTATCGCCAATCAGGGATCTTTTTGGGTAACCGATTCTGCACTCGTGCGACATTATTTTAATACGCCAAATGTCCTTGGGGCGGGAAAATGGATACACGTAGCCATGACGTATGATCAAAACACGGGCAATTTGAGCATATATAAGGACGGACAGCAGGTCGCGAACGGCCCAACCAGCCCGCCTCTGGTCGGACCAATGTCAACAGTCAGCGGAGGAGTATGGATTTGCGGCGCGAATGGAATCGGATATTCCGGCAAAGCCAAAGTCGACGATGTGCGGGTATTCAAGCGCACCCTGCTCGCCCGCGAAATCGAGCACATTTTCGCCCAGACAAAAACGAAATATCTTGTCCATAACTGAAAGGTATCTGAATAAATCAAAAAGTCCGCGCGGACTGTGCGGACTCTTTGCTTTGTCCTTCTATCGAACTACATTTACTTCGGATTACATCTGCGGAGCACCGGAAGACATCATGTCCTTCTTGCCGGACCAGCCGCAGGCAGCCATGATGATGCCGGCCACGAGATAGAGCCAGTTGGCGGGACCGTTGGTGGCGAAGATGCCGAGAACCATATCGCCGGAAACGAATCCGAGGATGGCGAAGATGATATAGAGTATGCCGATCACTTTAAGCGTCATCGTGGCCGCGGGCTTGGCGGCGACGGCCAAGAGGATGATGCCGAGGATGACATGAATGACGCTGCCGACCGTGTCAGCGGCGAAGACACCCACCGAAAGGCCTCCGCCGAAGAATCCCCAGACTCCGACGATAAGGAGGATGATACCGAATATCATGGCTGTTTTTTTTGCCATAGTACGTTTGTTTAGTTGTTAATTGATTAATCGTGAACCGCGCCAATTGTAGCACACAAGGGCAATCTCGGCATTTGTCCCCAGAGGGATTGACGCAGATTAATATTCGTTCTCTCGTAGCCAAGAGAGCATAAAAAGGGCTGAAGATCAGCCCTAAGTTCGTTCAATGCGTAACCGATGTTTCCGTTCAGCGGACAACAGCATGCCCATGGTTAACGAGGGTTTGCCGAATCGCCTGTTGGATATTCTCACTGCTTTGCCGGACCCTTTCCTTCGAGACTATCTTTCCCAGACGGGAATTCTTATCCAACAGTTTGTCATTAAACGCCTTGAGCAGGCCATAATCGGCTCTGTCGTAGACTGATCCCTTGCTCCGATCTGCTTTGGTTTCTCGTTTTTTCACGTTTCCGCCTTTCTGTTATGCGGTATCAGCAGACAATCTTCTACCATCATCCCAAAAGTCCACGGCTGTGGCAAACTCGGCCTATATCTTTGTCCCCTCGGGAGGAATCGAACCTCCATCAACGGCTTAGAAGTCCGCTGCTCTATCCATTGAGCTACGAGGGGCTCTACAAAAAATACCACGGCCACGACTAAAAGTCTTTGTCTTGGGCGGCCGGAACCTGCTTCCTGCGGCTCTTGTTCCTGCAGCTTTTGCGTTTTATTGCGACGGGTCCCCCGGCCCGGCATAGCCCTTAAGCAGATTTGGCCGTTCGGCCTGGCGACTGCTGAATTCAGCCAGGACTTTCGAAAGCGTGCGCGTGTCGATGGCGGCGGCGGTTTCGGATCCGGCGGCTTGGGGTCTGGACAGGCGCGCGTCCATGTCGGTAAAGGTGATGATGCCGATGGCGACCAAGGCCACGGCCACCAAGAATGAAATAGAAAAGATGACGGCCCAGTCGCTGTACGGATCGCGTCCCGCCTGGCCGAGCAAGTTGCGGCGGGGCTTGAGATTGGCTGATGTCTTCTTTGCGGATTTGCCGAATAATTTCATATTTTATTGCGAAGGCGGGGTCGGCGTCTGTGCCGGCGTCGGCGTGGCTGTGGGCAGATGTCTGGCAATGGTCGTCGCTCTGATGTCGAATGACAGGCGCCAGGATCGTCGCGCCTCATTTTCCGGACCGGTCACGGTCGAGTCCAAGCGGATGTTATTGATAGCCGTCTTATACGGCAAGACTTCGGCAAGCATGAGGGTGCGCATGGCGGCGGTCCATGAGCCGTCGCTGTCGACATGCGCCCGGATCGAGCCGAGCGTGCCGGTGGCCGCATTATCCAGATTATCCGCGTCGATATTCGAGAGGGTTGTCGTCGCCCTCGTGACCTGGCCGATCGACTCGACCGCTTCGATGAATGAAAGGATATCGTCGGATGCTACGAAAAACTCGGGCAATCGCGCCCAATCTACGGCCGTCAGCTGATATTGCTGCATATAGGCCTGATCGCGGCTTGAATTCGACTGAGCCGCCAAAACCGAGGCGCGGGCCGCCGAGCTTTTTTCTACGGAATTACCCACGGCATGCGACATGTAGCCGTAGACCGCTCCGACGATCAGAGTCACGATGACGGCAAAGAGGAGGAGCAAAGAATGTGTGCGTACGGGTTTCATGGGTTTGGCACGGACTTGGTAAGGACGATCGAAAATTGGATATTCGCCGCTTGAGCCAGAGTTGAAGGGGGCAGATTGACTTTGTTTCCTTGCTGTTCGGTTTCCAGGCGGCTTTTGAAGGCCAATAGGGCCTCACGCGTCGGCGCTTGCCCTAAAATGGTCACATTGACCGTCGATGTCGAGACATAGAGTATCGTCAAGGCGGTGATGCCGATATTGCCGCGCTGTCCGACGACAGCCGCCACTAAAGCCGAGGTCCGTGGACGGCCTGAACTATCAGAGAGAGCCGAGAGTAATCTTGCTCCGGCCGCGACGTTCTTTTGGATATCGGAGAGACCGCTCACGTCTTTGGCCTTCGCTATCGAGGCCAGATCACCGAGAGCCGATTGTTCTTCGATGCCCGCGCGGATGTAGGCCGGAAAAAGCGAACCTATGCCGATGATGCCGGCGACCGAGAGCGTAAAGCAGAGGACGGTCAGGGCGCGGACATGATATTCCCTCTGCAAAGCTCTGCGTTCATTGAGCGGTAAAAGCGTGTGGTGCATGGCAAAAGACGGCTAGGAGAACATGGCCAGCCCGGCGGCCGCGGCGTAATCGAGCGAATCGTCCCGCGAGATCGGCGGCACATATTTGGCCAGATCGAAGACGTTGCGCCAGACGTCCGAGACCACGACGGAAACCCCGAGATCGGCCACAGCCGAACGGATCATGTCTTCGAAGGCCGGTGCGCCTTTGCCCA
This sequence comes from Candidatus Parcubacteria bacterium, assembly GCA_034666165.1. Lineage (GTDB taxonomy): Bacteria > Patescibacteriota > Minisyncoccia > Phycocordibacterales > PALSA-1337 > C7867-002. The sequence goes on along the minus strand of JAXDMJ010000056.1, from coordinate 14,057 downwards.
CCAGAAAGATCTGGCCGATGGCCGAAGCGGCGGTGCTGTGCTCGCCCCAATAATTATACGTGCGGTTTATCTCCTTGGTCAGGACTGAAATATCCGAGGAAGTGTCGGGTGCGGTATTCTTGTTTCCCCAAGGGATGGTCGAGGAAAAACAGACCACTCCCCCCGAGACGATATAGACGCCGGTCTTGTGATCCGTGAGGTACACGATCATTTGCGCTCCCGGCGCGTTCGGCGGGATGACGGCGCGGGCGATCGACTTCGGCAGGACTTCAAAGGCTACTGGAAATATCCCCACGCCGCGAAGAAGCGAGATATAACGCTCGATATAGACGCGCGGCACGACTGAAACGCTGGCCCGCAGAGCGCCGCCAGTGACCGAGGTAGGCAAGAGATCGAAATAAAAGATCGCGTCGGGTGCAGAAAGAGGCACGCTTTCCTCAAGCTTGAAGTCGATATTCTGGGCGATGATGCGCACATCCATGGAAGGCACGTCCATTTGGAACAGATAGGCCTTCTCTTCGGGCACGGAAACCTTCACGTAGTTGAGGTCATGCGCTCGGTCAAATGCCGTAAGCAGCACCTTCATGGCTTTCTCATCCTTGATCTCGCCAGCCTCGACGATGCCGCCGGGTATGTCGGTGCGGCCATATTTGCCGATGGTCGTGCCGCGCGAACTCTCTATATATTCCAAACAATAAATCGCTTCATCGGAAATATGTAATCCGGCGTGCTTCATGATCATGAACTTCGGCGGCGGAAAGATCTTGAAGAAAAGCGAGCTATGCATGCCCCCATTATACCTTCCTCCGATATATTTCCCAAAGAGGCGGGGTGATCGAGATGAGGATGATGACGGCGATCACAGGGAGGACGAAGCGGTCGGGATCGGGAATGAGCGAGCCCAAGCCGTAGCCGAGCCAGAGCATCGCCCACGTCCAGAGAAAACCGCCGGCGATGTTGAATATGAGAAACGTCTTGTAATTCATGCCGCCGATGCCGGCGACGATCGGCGCAAAAGTGCGAACTATCGGGATGAAACGGGCAAGGATGATGGTTTTTTTGCCGTAACGCTCATAAAAATGCTGGGCCCGCGACACATTTTTCCTGTTGAAGAACAGCGAGTCCTCGCGGGTGAAGATCGCCGGACCGATCCGCCGGCCGAAAGCATAGCCGACGCTGTCGCCGATGACGGCGGCGGCAAAGGCGCCGGCCAAGAGCCATGGCATGGAGACATAGCCAGCCGTCGCCAGAAAACCGGCGGTGAAGAGCAAGGAATCCCCCGGAAAGAAAAAACCGAAAAAGGCGCCGGTTTCGAGGAAGACGACGGCGATGACGCCGAGCGTGCCGAGCGCGGCTATCATGGCGTGGGGGTCGAGTATGCTAAACATTTCCATGGTGGTGCGGTTATGGTGTATCTCACTTCTCGCTATTCATACGGTCCAAATGACTCTGGAGAATGAGTGCCGCCGCCGACGCATCGGTTTTGTCGTTCTTCCCCTGCAGACGCTCGGCCTGCGCGCTTGTCATGAATTCCTGTTCAAAATGAACGACGAAACCGCGTTCTTCAAGCTTTTTCTTGAAATCAATGCTTTCGAGCAGGATCAGATTGGGTTCACCCTTGTAATTTCTCGACTCTCCGAGGACGATCTCTCCCGCTTCATGACCAAGAGCGATCGTAGCGATTTTTTCGGCCAAGTCAGGAGTATTTTGAACGACCGTGAGCGGCAGCGCGAATTGGCGCTTTTCATCGGACACCGCCACGCCGATCCTTTTCGAGCCGTAATCGATGCCGAGGACGCGAGCTGTCACGGCAGGCTTGGCGTCTGATCTGGAGTTCATGACCGTCCCGTCATGATAGCACGAAAATCGTTGCTAAACAACGGATTTTCGCATATTATGCCAGGAATGAGGGATGGGTGGCTGAGCGGTCTAAAGCAACAGTCTTGAAAACTGTCGTGCTCGCAAGGGCACCGTGAGTTCGAATCTCACCCCATCCGCCAAATATATCTCTTGTACATGAACCAGTTATATGGAGCGACCGCAGAGACGACGATCACCGGCAAAATAAGCTGGCGATATTCTGGACCGAAAGTGGCCACGGCTACGGTCCCGAGAACAGTCTGGATGACGAGCGCTCCGGCCGAGGTCAGATTGAATTGCAGGAATTTTATGAAGCATGATTTTTGGCCTCTCACACGGAGGTCGCGGAATGTCCAGATATTATGGAACATGAAATTATTTATTATGGCCGCTTCAGTGGCCAGTGCCCAGGAGAGGGCCTCGATACCGATCATTCGCGGCAATATAAAAAGCAAAATGGCGCTGATCAGATAGCCGACGGTTCCGACCATGGCGAATCTGGAGAATCGTCGGAGATTGCCCTTCTCTGCGTTGCGGCTGATGACGACGACTTCTTTGAACATGGCGATCATGCCCCGAAAATCGACTTTGCTTTCACTATCATCAGTCCAGACAATGGGTATCTCGGCCACACTGAATCCGAGAGCATGCGCGATCGCCAGGATCTCGATGTCAAAAGCCCAGCCCGAGACGGTTTGGCGGGAGAATATTTCCTCGGCCGCCCGGCTTTCGAACATTTTGAAACCGTTCTGCGAGTCGACGATCCTCGTCCCGACGATCACACGGACGATCTGGCGCAGGACCCAGCCCAAGAACAGGCGGTTCCACGGCTGTTCTGTTCTGATGAATGCTCCGGGCACGCGCCGAGACCCGATCGTGACGGGGCAGCCGCGCGCGAAAAACGGCCAAAACTTCTCGACCTCTTCGATCGGAGTCGAGCCGTCGGCATCCATGAAAAGACGGTAGTCGCCGGCGGCCGCGAGCATGCCGGCGCGGACGGCAAAACCTTTGCCGTGATTTATACTGTTGTCGATCAGGCGCATATGAGGGAAACTCTTCGCGAGGCGACGCGCTAACTCCGCCGTGCCGTCCGTCGAGCCATCATTGACGATGATGATTTCGTAATCATACGATCCGCGAGAGAGATATTCGCTTACCGACTGGAGAGTCCGCGCGAGACGCTTCTCTTCATTATATGCCGGTATGATGACGGACAAGCGCATACGGTATTTATCGCCAACTCTGGAGCCAGAATCTGATGTCCTGCCCGTGGACGGAAAGCGGCAGGCCGTACGAGAACGGGCTCCAAAAGATGAAGCTTAGACAGAAGAGGACGATCAAAGAGATGCCGGCGGCCCGCCTGACCGTTGGTTTTTCGATGCGGTCCACGACATAGGCCAAAGCGATGATGGCGAAAATCAAGGCCGTAAAATAATGGTAGATGAACATGACCCGGGTGATAAAGATAAACGGCAGCCAATTCGCGAGATAGCCGACGATCAAAAAAGCCGGAATGAAACAGCCCTTGCAAGATTCCGGCCGGCGCAAGCGCAGAAGAAAATCTGCGGCGATGAACAGCATTGCCGCGCTTGATAGCCAATAGATGAATGGGTTACCGAGAAGATATATCTCAGATTCGACCGCCGGCGTTCCCGTAGCGCCCGCAGTCAGTGTGGCGTCGTGAACATCTGTCCAATAATATATCGGGCGGAGCATGAGCGGCCAAGTATACCAGAGACTCGAGTATTGATGCGTTTGGGAGAGCGTCTCGTTGGCGATATACATTTCGGAGTTGAGCTCGAGGAATTTGCCGAATAAATTCCGCGGCTCGATGGCAGGATCGTTCGCATATATACTGCCTTCGAGGGTTTTCTGGAAAGCCGGCGTCATGAACGCATCGCCCGGACCAGATTTCGGCAACAGAGCGAAATGGACCGCAAAAATCATGAAGTAGATGAAGAAACCGATCAGACAGAAGAAGAATATCTTCGAGATAGCCGCCTGCCAGCTTTTGGGATTCTTTATATCCCTGATGACGTTCCAAATCTCGACTAGAAAAATGAGGCCGATGAAAGACAGTCCGGTCCATTTGACACTGAATGATAATGCCGCGGCGATGGCTGACAGCGCCATCAGACCTAAGAAAGCTTTTCGGCTGGCCGTCTGCTCGGCGGCAAAGTAGAACAAAAGCGCGGAAAAACCGAAGAGCAGGAGGAAGCTGTCCAAAAGCATGAAGCGTGACTGGACCAGCAGCGAATTTTCCAAAATGACGAATAATCCGGCCAGAAAAGAGCTCTCTCGCGACAGGCCGAGCCGGAAGCATAAAAAGAATATGACCAGAGGCAGCAAGAAACCGGCGAGCATCGGCAAAATGCGGTACCAGATATAGCGCGAATCGACGAAGGCATTGCCGATTTTCCCGTAATCAGCCGTCGTCGCTTTAAAACCGCCGATGTAGCCCGCGCCGCTTATGAGGAGCTTGCCCAAGGGGGGATGGATGTCGAAAAAGTATTTGCCGGAATCGTAGGCCGAAGCAAAACCGCCGAAATGGACCTCATCAAAGACGACTTCGGCCGGCCGGCCGAAGTAAATGAAATGGGTCACGGCCGACAGGACGAGGAGCGCCAGGACGTGATATTTCATGGTGCACATTCTAGCACTTTTATACTATACTTAAGCCATGGCCGCTGAACCATTGATCTCCTGGCAAGCTCCTGAACACCTCTATGTCGAGAAGACGCCCGATTGGTATTGGGCGGTCGGCGTGATCACGCTCGCGCTCGCCGTCGTGGCTTTCATCTTCGGCAACGTCATCACCGGCATTTTTGTGCTGGTCGCAGCCGTGGCGCTCGTCCTTCACGCTTCGCGCCCGCCGCGCATCCTCTACCACGAGATCAACGACCGCGGCCTCATCGTGAACGAGACTCTCTACCCGTTCGTCTCGCTCGATTCGTTCTGGATCCCGCACAACGAATTCCCCGCCAAGATAATCCTCAAATCGCGGAAGACCTTTATGCCGTTCATCGTCATCTTCATCGACGAAGTCGACCCGGAGAGCGTCCGCCGCGTCATGCAGACCTACATCGCTGAGACGGAGCATCACGAGCCGCTCTTGAAGCATCTGCTCGAGCGCTTCGGGTTTTAAGGTCGCTCTTTTAGGGAGCGAATATTATTGCTGTGCCCCAGAGCGCGCCGTACCTCGAACCTGGGACAGATTACTTCATATTCTAACGAAGTTGAATGTACCCGACCAGTTACCCCACTTGCCCGCGATGTTCGGTCGTCGGGGACATCATACCAAGACATGGAATCTAGAAAAGGGGTAAAGAATTGCCGCGAGCGACAATTCGGCAACTGTCGGTCATTTTTTCTACTAAGAGGATATAATTGAACCTGCCGGAATAGTCGGCCGGTGTAAATAACAATGACAAAGATGAAGAAAAACGTTATACGAACTCATAAACGTGTTGCCTCCGCGGCATCACGTGCCCTCAGCAATAGCCGCAGTCGCAAAATGCGATCCGTAGCTGGAGCGGCGCTATCTAACAGGAGGCGGTGGGCAAAATAGGGCCTTGAGCAAACGTACTGGTTTATGTAGAGCTTGATGGGTAGAGAATTTCAGGCAACGTATCCGCGGCAGTGCAATCCTATGACAGCGACAGAAAGGTACACCTAGCTCATTAAAAAGCTCCCTTCCGGGAGTTTTTTATTAGCTGACAGAAGCAACCGATTAGCAGAGCACTTTGTCGACTTGGAGTGCTATTACATCTCATCTTTGAGTTGACGACTCTACTGCGCTGACTATCCTACTTGCACTGGAGTCGACCATATCCGCCGTATAAAACGTGTTTTGTTTGATACCATTTAATCTTGCATAGATCATTAAAAGCAAAATTATAACCAAGAGTTTAAACCAATTTTCTTTGAGCCAATTCTTCATCATCCTATAATATCACGTTATGATATGAGAGGATACTTGTAAAGATCTCTCACGAATTGGAACACGGGCAAGATTCCAGTCTTTGCAAGTTCGACTCCTCTCGGGGCTCAAGGTGATTTCGCACTAAGTTGCCGCTTTAGGCAAACGAAAGACCGCGCAAACGCGCGGTCTTTCGGAGGGTTCGAGGTTTTTCAAGTTGTGCCCCCGAGAGGAATCGAACCTCTATTGCAGGATCCGCAATCCTGCGTCCTATCCGTTGAACGACGGGGGCGCGAACCGTGGCCGACATATCGGCCGCGGTAACGCTAGACTATCATATTAGCCAAGCTTTTTAAGCGACGCCATGGCGCGGGATTTCAGGCGAGCGGCAGTGTTGGCTTTGACATAGTGAGTCTTGACGGCTTTGTCGAGAGCCTGATAGAGATTCGGCACCACTTTCTGCGCGTCTGTTTTCTGCTTGGCCTCGACGAGCTTTCGGAACAGCTTCAGTTGTTTTTCGATCTCGTTCTTGCGGCGCAAATTGAAAACGCGCTTCTTCTTGGAGGCGCGGAGAGCTTTCTTCGCCGATGAGGTTATTGCCATAGCTTAAAGATCGCTTTTAGGTAAGGTAAAACTATCACGGGGTACCCGAAAAAGCAAAAGAGACTTTAAGCTATGGAAATTAATGCTATGATTTGGCCATGATTTCCATGCTTCACGGGCGCGTTTCCCACCTTGAATCCCGTTATGCCGTCGTCGACGTACACGGGGTCGGTTACAAGGTTTTTGTGACCGAAGAAACTCGCGAAACCCTGAAGAAAGGCGCGGAGACGACCTTCTGGACATATTTGGCAGTGCGCGACGACGCTTTGGATCTCTTCGGTTTTCTGTCAAAGAAGGAAAAAGACTTTTTTGAACTGCTTATCGGCGTCTCCGGCATCGGTCCGAAATCCGCCATCAACATCATGTCACTAGTCTCGAGCGACCAGTTGGTCGGAGCCATCCGCACCGGTTCGACAGCGCATCTGGTGAAAGTCTCCGGCATCGGCCGCAAAACCGCCGAAAAGATCGTGCTCGAGCTCAAAGACAGGCTGGGAACGGTCGTTTCGGAGAACGTGAGCGCAGGCATGTCGAGCGACATGGACGTCATCGAAGCGCTGAAGGCTCTCGGCTATGACGCGAACGAGGCCCGCGATTCGTTGAAAAAAATCTCCAAAGACATTTCCGACACCGGCGCCAAGGTCAAGGCCGCGCTCAAAATATTGGGAAAAAATTGAACCCGCCCTTTCAAACAAAAGGCGGGCTCTCGATTCTCTGTCCTGTAACATGGCGAACCAAAGGATCCTACCTCATCTGACAATGAGACCGCCCGGACATCGACGGTTGCTCACAGCGCTCTGATATTTTCATGGCCCTCGCCGAGACGCGCTTGGGGTGACCTGACGGATTTTCTAACCCTAGTTCACTCATTCAGTCCTGTTAATCTTGATGACCGTCAGCACATCAATGACATCCCTTTCTCAATAGAATGGGTTCTCAATCATAGCACACATAGGGTTGCTGTCAATGGGGATAAAACCTCACAAATAGGCCATAATAGACCGCATGGACCGAACTTTGGGCTCAATTAGGCGATTTATGCCGGAGAGACTGTTCGCCTTATTCCAGCCGGCCTACCATTTTACGCTCGCATTTCTGGCCGCTCTCTGGTTCGGCTTCCCTTCGCGTGACATCAAAGTGATCGGCGTGACGGGGACGAAGGGGAAGAGCTCGACCGTCGAAATCTTGAATGCCATACTCGAAGAAGCCGGCTTTAAGACAGCGCTTTCAAACACCATCCGTTTCAAGATCGGCGCAGGTTCATCCGAGAATTTGTACAAAATGAGCATGCCGGGCCGCTTCTTCATCCAGAAGCTGATCAGACAGGCGGTCCAAGCCGGCTGCGAATATTTCATAGTCGAAATCACCTCCCAAGGCGCGCTGCTCTATCGCCACCGTTTTATCGAGCTCGACACGCTGGTCTTTACCAATTTGTCTCCCGAGCATATCGAGGCGCACGGTTCGTATGAAAACTATGCCAAGGCAAAACTGTCCGTGGCAAAAAATATGGCGCGATCAAGCAAGCCGCGCCGGACGATCATTGCCAATGCTGACGACAAGGAAAGCGGGCGTTTTCTCGACTGCCGGGCCGATCGCACGATCACGTTCGGCATTCATGACACGGAGCCCTATGTTTTAAAAAAAGAAGGTTTGGAATTCTTTTTTGGCGGTCAAAAGGTGCATTCGCCCCTGAGAGGCCTCTTCAATCTCTACAACATTCTGGCAGCCGCGGCGGCGGCTAGAAATGAGGGTGTTTCAGATAAAAAAATTGCGGAGGCGGTTCGAAAATTCGCCATTATTCCCGGGCGTTTGGAAAAGATCGAGGCAGGCCAGAATTACACGGTCATTGTCGACTATGCTCATACGCCCGATTCATTGGAAAAGCTTTACCAAACGTTCGAGTCGACCCGCAAGATTTGCGTTCTCGGCGGAACCGGCGGCGGACGCGACACATGGAAAAGGGCGGAAATGGGAGGTATCGCCGATGCTCACTGCGACCAGATTATCCTGACCAACGAAGATCCATACGACGAAGATCCGAAGAAAATCGTGGCTGACGTGGCTAAGGGAATAATAAATAAGAAGGCGGTCATTATCATGGATCGCCGCGAAGCCATACGCTTAGCGCTTCGGAGCGCTGGAGCAGGCGATGCCGTTCTCATCACCGGCAAAGGGACCGATCCTTTCATCATGGGTCCGCAGGAATCGAAAATTCCGTGGAGCGACGCCAAAATAACCGAGGAGGAAATTCGAGAGATGCTTCAGAGCGAGAAGCCCTAGAGCGTTTTGGCCGAATACAGATTGTTGAGTTCGCGAAGCGTTTCGGCGCCCGCTCTGCCCTCCTCGCCGCTGATGCCGCGTTTCTCTTGGAAGGCCTCGAGCGCAGCCTTCGTGCAGGGGCCGATCTTCCCCGTGCGCGGACAATCGTGCTTGGAACGATTCTCCGGCGGATAGTCGCCGTCCTGCGTCAACGCCGTCTGCAAAGCGAAAACATCGGCGGGATCGGCCGCAGTCTCGCTCATCGGAGCGGCCCAGGTATGGGGCACGACCACGGTATCGGGCAGCCAGGAGACGCCGGCGGCCGTTTGCGGAACAGCCGCTTGGCTTCCAAGAAAATCCTGCAGTCCGAGATAGGTCTGATAGGCCAGATCCGAGATGGCCGCGCCGCGGACAGCATCGTTCATGAATTGAGGCTCATAGATGTAGCCGTACTCTATGAGCATGCTGGCGGCGTCAACGGAATTATACGCGCCGATGGCGATGAGGTCCTCGTCGGGGACGATGCCGCTCGACTCGCCCGGCAGATCGCTGACGGCATTGTATTTTTTCAGACGATTGAAAACGGCGTCGGCCAAGACGCGCGTGGTCGAGCTATTGGCGTATTCGTCAGAAGGCACGTAAATGGCGAAGCCGGAATATTTGCCGGGCGCTTGGCCGTGGCCGGGATAGTCGTTGAAGTGGATATGGATGACGATATCGATATCATTCTCATTGGCCCATTTGCCGATGCCGTAGAGACGCAAGGCTACGTTATCGGGCACACTGTTATGATAGACGGCTCGAGCTGGCGGCTTGTATTCGCCGAGGCGGGACAGACTGGTGATCTCCGCTTTATGAGATCTCATCCAGGCGATGATATCGTCCCAGCCGTTCTTGAAATATTCATCGAAGATCGGGTACCAGCCTTCGGTGTTCCTGGTAACGAAAACCTCATAGCGATCGCTGCTCGCCAAAAAACGCCTCAAGTCGTCGGCAAGTTCGACGACCATGTCGCGTTCTTTGAGCGAACCGAATTCTGCGCCGCCATAAGACGGTTCATGGCCGGGAACCAGCAAAATGCGCACTTTTTGGCCGAGCGGTTTGGGAAAACCGCGGAGCGTCACGTTTGAATTGTACCGCGATTGGATGTCGCTCACTGACTTCGGATTATGGGTCCAGAGGACATCGGCCAATTGCAGGCCGAGTTCGCCGGCTGCCCCAACGATCGACTGGGCCTCATTCGGATAATTGAAAGCAAACCAAGGAATGATGAGCAGGACGACTGCCAAAAGAACGCTTAGGTAGTAGCGCATGGAAATAGTGTGCAGTTATTATAGCAGACGCAAAATTTCCCCGAGCACGAACATATAGTATAGTGGCGGCATGCCTGAATTGCCTGAAGTGGAAACGACGGTCAACGGTTTGAAAAGCCGTATCGTCGGTCTCACGGTCGCCGATGCCTGGTCGGATTACGGCAGTCCGTACTTCCGCGGATCTGAAACGATCAAAGATCCAAAATACTTCGCTCATTTTAAAAAAATTGTCGCCGGAAAAAAGGTCATTTCGGCCGAGCGCCGCGCCAAAAACATCCTCATCAATCTCTCCGGCGGTCAAACGATCATCGTCCACATGAAAATGACCGGCCACCTTTTGTACGGCCGGTACCGGTTCGACTCGGCGGCTAAAAAGGACCCCTGGCAGCCGCTTGAACCGGAAAGTTTGAAAGATCCATTTAATCGCCATGTGCACTTCGTCCTTTCATTCGATAATGGCCGCCGGTTAGCCTTGTCGGACGTCCGAAAATTCGCCAAGGTTACGGCCGTCAGCGCGGCCGACATGCACCGATCTGTTCACTTGAGATCGATCGGACCGGAACCGCTCGAACGGAGATTTTCTTTAAAGAAATTCAGCGACCGTCTGAATATGAGGAAAGAAGGTAAAATCAAGCCAGTGCTCATGGACCAGAAAATTCTGGCGGGCATCGGTAATATTTATGCCGATGAAGCCTTATGGCGCGCCGGCATCCATCCACTTACGCGCGTCCGGCACATTCCGCCCGCCAAACGCAGACTTCTGTGGCTAGCCATAAAAAAGACTTTGTCCCGCGGCATCGATTTCGGCGGCGATTCAACATCTGATTATCGCAATGTTTCCGGAATGAAAGGGTCTTTCCACGAAAAGCATCATGCCTACCAGAAAACCGGAGCGAAATGCGACAAGCCCGGTTGCGGCGGCACGATCGCGCGCATCATGATCGGCGGACGAAGCGCCCATTTTTGCGATCGGCACCAAAGATTGTCCGTCTAGAATGCGGACCGGAATGATTGCAAGAGTCTTACTGCCCAAGCATCCGATAGAGCGCCACGCCGGCGGCCACAGAGACATTCAGGGATTCTTTTTTTCCATTTAACGGGATCTCGGCGATAACATCGGCCGACCGGAGGAACTGCGCCGGCAGTCCAGTGACCTCATTTCCCAAAATGACCAGCGCCCTCTCGCGCAGCCTGACTCTTTTATAATCCACTGACCTCTTAGATTGCTCGACCGCCACCACTTGGAAATCCTCGTCTTTCAATTTCCGAACGAGTGCCGCGGGCTTTGAGACGTATTCCCACGGCACGAGTTCTTCCGCGCCGAGAGCGACTTTGGCAAGATCTTTTCGCTTTCTCTTGAAACGATCGAGCGGAACCGGAGTCGTGCCGGCGCAATATATCTTGCTCACGCCAAGCGTTTCAGCCGTGCGAAAGATCGAGCCGACGTTATGAACACTGCGGATGTCGACGAGAAGCAAGCGGACGTCGCACTTTCGGCTGCCGATCTTTTTTGATATCATAGCGGTACATTAGTCGACTATAATTAAGATCACAATATGCACAAAGTCTCTATTTTTCCGGATTTGCTCTCCTATGGCGAGCTTTCGCCGGTCTTGATCCGCGTTGTCTTAGGCCTCGTCCTCGTCTATTGGGCGGTCAGGGCGTCCAGAAAAGGCGCGGGTGACGCCCAGAAGAAAGCCGTCGGTCTGGTCGAGGGCATCGCCGGGGTGTTGCTCCTGATCGGTCTTTACACTCAGGTGGCAGCCGTGGTCGCCGGCATCGATCTCTTGATCCGGCTCGGCGAACGCATCTCCAAAAAGTCTTTCTTAACCGACGGCGTCAACTATTATCTGATCCTGCTCGTCCTCGCCGTTTCCCTCTTGGTCACCGGGCCGGGCTGGTGGGCCTTCGATTACCCTCTCTAGTTCGCGCCATACGTTTCCACGGTTTTCTCATACTGACGACCGATATAAAAAGTCAGGATCGGCACGATCAACAAGAAAAATATGACCGCCGCCAGCTTGGAAAACCAGGTCACTTTATTCCATACGATCTTCATGGCTTAAAGTATACCGCAAAAAGTCGTCCTTAATACATAACAATTCATGGTGCGCCCAGCAGGATTCGAACCTGCGACCCTCTGCTTAAAAGGCAGGTGCTCTACCAGGCTGAGCTATGGGCGCGCATTGACAGATTATCACAGTGATGGCTTTCCGCAATTCAAGAGCAGGCGCTCGGTGGCAAGTTCGAGATCGCGGAGACCGCGATGGCCGTCGTGGTATAACGTAATGATGTCTGTTATGAGCGCTTTCAATTGCTCCGGGGAATAATTGGCCGCATAGCTCTTAGATTTGCTGAAGATAAAGGGATTTACGCCGGCTTCACCAGCCGTTTTTGCCGTGGCGGAGAGAACCATGGATTTGACCTGCCAAAAGAGCGTGCCTAAAATGTTCTCTGACTCAAGTCCGCTATCCCGCGCCTGCCTGAATATCATCCAGGCCTTGAGCGAATCGCGCGAACCGAGAGCATCGCCTAAAGCGAAGATGTTGAAATCTCTTTTTCTCGCCAGACCGGCCGCGGCGCTTTCCTCCGAAAGCACCGATTTTTCCGCATTCTTCTCCAGCATTTTCTTCAGCTCGGCGTTCACTTTCCCTTCAAGAATGATGAAAATATTGGCGGATTCATGGAGAGCCGGGACTATTTCAGGCAACTTCTCCTTTGCCTCGGCATTTTCTGTCAAGCGGTCAAGAAAGACGATATATTTGTGAGAGAACAATCCCTGCCCGCCCAAGTGCCCTTCAAGAGCCGAACCGTTCCAATTCTCGGCGCTCATCATTTCATAGGCTGCATCCGGTTTTTTGGCGCGCAGAGAATCTATCAGCTTATGCGCTTTTTCACGTGACGTCCTGATATCAGATCCGTAAAATACATAAAGCATATGCGAAGTATATCTCAAATCTTGCTTAGGTGATGCTATTTAAATTCTCCCCAATTTTTGCCGATCGAAGTCGATGCCTTCAGGATAACGCCGGATGTTTCCTTCGGGTCGACGACTGATTCCATCAGTTTTTCGATTTTAGGAGCGAGCTCCTCGCTCTTTTCCTTGCGCACCTCATATATAAGCTCATCATGAACCTGAAGCAGAGCGTATACGTCGTTCTCAAGCTTATTCTCCTTTATATATTTGTCGATCTTTGTCATAGCGAGCTTGATGACGTCGGCGCCGGTCCCTTGCATGGGCGCATTTATCGCCATGCGCTCGGCCTGGGCTCTGATATACGGAATCTTCGATTTGATGCCCTCGAAATAGCGCCGCCGGCCGAAATATGTCTCGGTGTATCCTTTGCGCACCGCTTCGGCCTTGATCTTGTCGAGATATGCCGCCAATGTCGAGAAGGTCTTGAAATAATCGTTGTAGAACTTCTGCGCCTGCTCGCGGGTCGTGCCCAGATTTTCTTTGAGAGCGTTTACGCCCATGCCATAAAGGATTCCGAAATTGATGACTTTGGCCTGGCGGCGCTGGTCATGCGTGACGGTCTTCGGGTCCATATTGAAGACATAGGCGGCGACCGATGAATGGACGTCCTCCCCTTTGCGGAAAATCTCGATAAGTTTCTCGTCGCCGGACATGAAAGCGGCGATGCGCAATTCCATTTGAGAATAGTCGAAGCCCGCGAGCATGAATCCCGTTTCGGCGATAAAGGCGTTCCTTATGGCTTTGCCGAGCTCGGTCTTGATGGGAATGTTCTGGAGGTTGGGATCCTGCGAAGCCATGCGGCCGGTCGAGGAGCCGGCGGTGATGAAGTCAGTATGAAGCCGGTCATCCTTGTCGAGCTGCGGCGGAATGGCATCGATATACGTGCCGAGCAATTTGGCCAGCTCTCGATATTCGAAGATATGCGGCACGATCGGATGCAGGTGGCGCAACTTTTCCAGCTCCGATTCGCGCGTCGAGCGCGCGCCGCCGCCGGTTTTCTTCATGTTCTTCCCCGTCAGGCCGAGCTTGTCAAAGAGGATGTCGCCGAGCTGTTTGGGCGAATTGATGTTGAATTCGGCGCCGGCTTCTTTCCAGATCTTTTTTTCAAGGCTCGACAACTCCTTATGAT
>JAXDMJ010000055.1:0-24187 GCA_034666165.1 Candidatus Parcubacteria bacterium | reverse complement strand
TCATGGCTTTGAGATAGTATTTGATACCCTCATATTCCATCGGTGGGAACATCGTGTCCTCGTAATAGGGCAAATGGCCGCTCGTGATATACATTGATTCTTTGGCGATGTGAGGGCTCTTGACGCGCACATAATTCATTTTGAATTCAGTCTCTTTCGCCAATTTTTCAAGCTCTTCGATCATGGCTGCGCCATTCGGCAGCCACAGAGGCAGTCCCGGACCGACATCGTCGTCGAACTCGAATATGTCCATCTCCTTGCCGAGCTTGCGGTGGTCGCGTTTCTCCGCTTCTTTGGCCATGACCTCATATTCTTTGAGCTCTTCTCTGGACTCAAAAGCCAGACCGTATATGCGGGTCAGCATCTTGTTCTTTTCATTTCCGCGCCAGTATGCGCCGGCGATATGCGTTAGCTTGAAAGCATCGGCCGGTACATCCTTGGCCGGATGGGCGACATGTCCGCCGCGGCAGAGATCAGCGAATTTCCCCGCGGTATAGAGCATGATCGCTTCTTTCTTGGAGACGATCTCATCGATGAGCTCGAGCTTGTACGGATTATTTTTAAAATGCGAACGTGCTTCATCTGCCATGACTTGGGCACCGCTGATCTCTTTCCAGCTCGGCAGGAGCTTATGCATATGCGCTTCGATTTCCTTGAGATCGCCCTCGGAGATCGGCTTCGCAAAATCGAAGTCGTAATAGAAGCCGTTATCGATGGCCGGCCCGATCGAGGGCTTGGCATCCGGATAGAGTTCGAGAACAGCGGCGGAGAGAAGGTGGGCCAGAGTATGCCGGATGGAGGTCAGCTTTTCGTTCATAGTCAGATTACTCTAGCATTTTTGCCTGAAAGGGGGGAGATGTTGACAGGAATATCACCATGATTTATGGTGACACAAGCACGTGGGCGATGCGGAGAAAAAGGATATATGAACATTGGCATATCACTTGAGGAGGTTTTCGGGGGTTTTTACGAACTGTTGAATCACTATGAAGCGCGACTCGATTCGATCCATCATATCGGCATCAGGGCCATGATCGCAATCTTGCATGTTCGCGCTTGGACAAAGAAGGATCCGGCTGGCCAAAGTCGCGACAAAGAACGGATAATCTACACTCTGATTTCGGAGGATATAGCGACCGGGGAGGGCAAGTTGCTGCATATCCCGACTGTTCTCTGGAGCCATTCGGACGAACCGAAGAATTACTCGGAGATCACTGACTGGGGCGTCATGGACTGCAGAGATTGGAAAAAAGGCTTGGCGGAGCGTGTGAGCGCCGTAGTCGAGGAACTGGTGTACGAATTGGACCGAGCTTTGCCCGTATCATTACTGGATCGCAGTCAGACGATCGAGCATGCAGTCTCATTTTTTAAGAACGGCGCCCCCCATCTGGTCGTCGCCGGCGGCTGGCAGATGAAAGACGGCAAACGGGAAACCTGTCACGTCAACTTCTAAGGGCATCGAGTTCTAAGGGCATCGCGCCCTTTTTTGTTACCGTCGTGCTTGACTGATCTTCTAATAATTCAAAGTTCCTTGACCCGCTCGACGGCGAAGCCCTTTTCGCCGTTCCGCGTATTGACCGTCGCTTTGATGGCTAGGCATTTATCCGGAGCCATGAGCGCCCTGAATTCGCGGTAGGTGCGCGGGAAGACCACGGCTTCGGCTGAGCCGGAAAAATCGGAGATGGTGATAAAGGCCATTGTCTCGTTATTTTTTGTTTGAACCGTACGCACCTCGTTGATGATGGCCGCGAAGATGACCGATGAACCTTCGGCGCCGTTTTCTTTGGCCCGCCTGATGTCGATATCTTTCTTGGCAATGATCTCGCGGTACCGTTCAAGCGGATGGCCTGAGACGTAAAGACCGAGCAATTCCTTTTCCCAATTGAGCTTATCGCGCATCTCGGCCTTGGGCGAAGGTTGGAGTCGAAGCGAAGGCACGCTCGAATGGTCGGCCATCAGGCCGAATAAAGAATCCTGATTTTCCTGGCCGCGCTCGCTTTCTTTGTTATAGTCCAGCATCAGATCTATGTTGAAGAGCATCACGCCGCGATCCTCGCCGAAGCAATCGAGCGCGCCTGACTTGATCAGTGACTCCAGCGATTTTTTGTTGAGGTTCCGGTCTTCGACACGATCGAGGAAATCGGCCAGCGATGTATACGGGCCATTTTTCTTGCGCTCTTCGATTATGGAAGTCGAAACGCCCTGTCCGAAATTCTTGATCGTCACCAGACCGAAGCGGATGCGATACGTCGGCTGCTCATCCTTGGCCGGATCGTCTTTCACGACGGTGAACTGGCTGAAACTCTCGTTGACGTCCGGCGGCAGGACGGGTATCTTCAACCGCTTGCATTCGGTGATCGTTTCGGCGACTTTCTCTGTCTCTCCTTGCTCGGATGTGAGCACGGCCGAGAGATAGATCTCGGGATAGTGCGCCTTCAAGTAGGCGGTGATGTATGCCACGCGGCCGTATGAGACGGAATGGGCCTTATTGAATCCGTATGCCGCGAATGGCTCGATCCATTTCCAGACTTCGGCCGCTTTTTTATGAGACCATTTGCTCTTGGTCATGCATCCCTTGATGAATTTTTCCTTCTGCTCGGCCATTTCCTGCGGGATCTTCTTGCCGACGGCTTTGCGGAATTTATCCACTTCTATCCAACTGTAGCCCGCGAGGTCATGGGCCATGGTCAAGAGGTCATCCTGATAGACAAGGACGCCGTATGTCTTCTTCAAGATGCGTTCGAGCGCGGGGTCCAGATACTTCACCAGTTCCGGATTATGTTTGCGCTCGATGTAGTCGGGGATGAACTGGATCGGGCCGGGGCGATAGAGGGCGACCATGGCATTGATGTCATGGATGGACGTCGGTTTGAGATCTTTGAGGAAGCGCGTCATGCCGTCGCCGTTCAGCTGGAAGAGGTCAGCCGTTTCGCCGCGCGCCAGCATCTCATACGTCGGGGCGTCGCCTACCGGGATATTATCGACGTCCACTTTGAGGCCGGTCATTTTTTCGATGCGGGCGGCCGTGTCGGCGATGATCGTCAAGTTCTTCAGTCCCAAGAAATCAAACTTGAGGAGGCCGGCCTCCTCTATCGAATACATGTCGTATTGGGTGATGATCTTGCCTTCGCCTTTAGGGTCGAATTGGAGCGGCGTATAGTCGGTCAGCGCCGAAGGAGCCACGACCACGCCCGCGGCATGGACGCCGATGTGCCGGGCGCAGCCCTCGATCTTCCGAGCCATTTCGATGATGCGGTGAGTATCCTCTTCGTCCCGATGGATCGCCTTCAGTTCCGGGACGTCTTCCAAAGCGCGGTCGATGGTCATGGGAAATCCCTGCGAGCCCATCGGTATCAATTTGGCGATGCGGTCTCCGACGTCGTAAGGGAAACCCATGGCACGCGCGACGTCGCGGACCGAACCGCGGGCCGCCATCGTGCCGAAAGTCCCGATCTGTGCGACCTTGTCCGCGCCGTATTTCCGGCGGACATAGTCGATGACGTCGTCGCGGCGATCGTCGGCGTAGTCCATGTCGATATCCGGCGGCGATGGCCTGTCCGGATTCAAGAAGCGCTCAAAAGGGATTTCGTATTCGATCGGATTGATATTGGTGATGCCGGCCAGGAAGGTGACCATCGACCCGGAGACCGAACCTCTGATATTGGAGAGGATGCCGTTTTCCCTCGCGTAGCGCAGGAGGTCTGCAACCAGCAGAAAATAGGGCGCATAGCCTTTGTCGCGAATGACTTTAAGCTCGTAATCCGCCCGCTCGCGGATCTTCTCGGTCGGTTCGATGCTCCGCCGGGCGAAACCTTCGTAGACCAGATGTTTCAATTCTTCGTCGTAAGTGCGGCCACTCGTCACTTTGACGTCGGGGAAGACCCAATGCCCGAGCGAGAGCTTGAGTGAGCATCTCTCGGCGATTAGGGCGGTATTTTCGAGCGCCTCGGGCAGGTCCCTGAACAATTCTTCGGCGCGTTCGACGGAGATAAAAGAGAAATCGTCCTCATCGCTCTCTCTGACGCGTTCCGAAGCATCGGTATGGGAATTGACCAGAACGAGAGTCTGGCGGGCGAAACGGTCTTCCGGACGGAGATAGTAGACGTCATGCGCAGCCATCAAAGGGATTTTTCGGCTGTGGCCGAATTCGGCCAGGGTTTTCATGGCCGCTTCGTGCCCGTCGATCTCCGGATGCTTGGTGATCTCGAGATAGAGCCGGTTGCCGAACACGCCTTTGTAAAAATCGGCGGCCTCGATGGCCTTATCCTGATTGCGCCCGGAGAGCAACTGGGCGATCTCTCCGGAGAATGAGGGTGAAATGGCGATAAGCCCCTGATTCAATCGCTCGAGCAATTCGCGGTCGATCCGCGGCTTGTAATAAAATCCTTCAAGGTTGGATCTGGTGACCAATTGGAGGAGATTCTTATAGCCGGTCGCATCTGCGGCCAAGAGGACCAGCCGCGAGCGCCGGTTGTCGATGCCGGCCTGCATGTCTTTGCGTGTCCGCGCGGCCACATAGAAGTCAACCCCGATGATCGGCTTCAGGCCGGCCGCCTCGGCCGCTTTGTAGAATTCGATGGCCCCGTAGAGATTTCCGCTGTCGGTCAGCCCGAGCGACGTCATGCCATTTTCCGTGGCGGCGGCCACCAGTTCGTCGATTTTCGGCAGGGCGGCGAGCAGGGAATAGTGCGAATGCGTGTGGAGATGAGAAAAGCGCGCCATAGTCAGAGTATATACTAAATTTTCCGAGGTCAAAATGATGCTTCAAAACCTTGTGCGATTTCTTTTTAAGTGAGAGCATGATGTCATGCGATATCTGATCGGCATCGATGAAGCCGGCCGCGGACCGCTCGCCGGCCCGGTGGCGGTGGCCGCCTTTGCGGTCAAATCGAAAGCCGCCTTGCGGATTTTCCGCGGCGTCAAGGATTCGAAACAGCTTCGGCCGGAGCAAAGGGATGAATGGTTCACGCTCATCAGGAGCTGCGCCAAAAAGGGCACGGCCATGTATGCCGTTTCCATGAGCCGGGCGGAAACCATCGATCGCCAAGGTCTCTCCCGTGCGGTTGCCGCCGCTCTTGGCCGCTGTCTAAAAAAATTAGAGCGCCTCGGCTGTGCGGCGGAACGAGCCCGCATATTGCTGGACGGGCTCTTATACGCCTCGCCGAGGTTCGAAGATCAGCAGACGATCATCGACGGCGATTCCAAGGAGCCGGTCATCGCTCTGGCTTCCATCTGCGCCAAAGTCACCCGCGACCGGCGCATGATCCTCCTTGCTAAGAAACATCCGGAGTACGGCTTCGATATGCACAAGGGCTACGGCACAAAAGCGCATTATCGAGCCATCAAGAAATACGGGCTCCTGCCCATTCACCGCAAGAGCTTTCTCAATCTGTAAAAAAGACCAATGTCTCCGGCGGGCGCCGTCACCATATGCTAGAATGGAGGCGAACACACTGCGATAACTTCTACAAAAGGAAACTTATGTTTGTTGACAATGGAATATTGTTATGTCGTCTGGCTGCATTGCTGTGGCTGTGCTTTGCGACCGTCAAAGCGCAGGCCATTTCGGTCAACGTGGCCTGGGACCGGAGCACCGACTCGACCGTGACCGGTTATAAAGTCTATTATGGGATCGTTCAGGGCGTCTACACCTCCTCGCTCGCGGGCGGCAATGTTCTTACGTCCGCCACAATCAGTAATCTGAACAATGCGACGCGATATTGGTTCGTGGTCGTCGCCAACAATTCGTCAGGCGTTGAAAGCCCGAACTCGAATGAGATCAGCTACCTGACGCCGGCTCTGATGGGCACGCCGTTCCTCTATGATTTCAGTACGGGAGGAACGATCAGCCAGCCGGGCGCCTCCGGCAGCGCTAATGCGTATTGGTGGGTCATTTCGGGCGGAGGTCTTTTTCAGACAGGCGGCGTCGGAACGACCTTCCAGGGGATGGCTCCAGCGACCAATTATTGGAGGATCTACTATGCGACCCAAAGCCCGGTCTTGACCGATACGGGAACGCACCCGCAAAACATCTTTGCCATGCTGCTCCGGCAATCCTATCTGGATATCTCCGAAGACATTTACGTGAGGAAAAATGCGGACAACCTGGCAAATGCCGTCAATAAGCAAGCGTACAATGGCGTCTCGCTCTACCTGCGCTATACGAATTACGCTAACTTCTATTATGTCGGCATCCGTTGCGACGGCAATGCCATCATAAAAAAAAGGGTGAACGGCATTTATCAGACGATGGCTTCCAAGAAGGTTTTGCCGGGAACATACGACCTGACGACCAGTCCGGACCTGATCCCGACGGGCGTCTGGATCGGCTTGCGCGCTGCCGTTGCCACGCAATCGAGCGGCATACCGAAAGTCTCGCTCTCTCTGGACATCGGCCGGACTGGCTTGTGGACCTTGGCGATCGAAACGCTCGACGATCCGGTGAAGTATGGACCAAAGGTTGCCAGTGCCGGCATGGTCGGTATCCGTACGGACTTGATGGATATGTCCTTCGATGATTTCAGTCTGGCAGACGCGCCGGGCAGTGCCCTCGGGCCCGCCCTGCTTAGTCCTCAATCATATGTCGAAAAAATCAAAGTGCCGACGTCACCGACAGGTCTAAGGATCGTCAAGCCCGAGCCGCCCAAGTAGTTCCTTTCGGATCTCGGTTCCGACGTCCGTTGTCCTGCATTTAAAATGCAGGGCTTTTTTGTGCGAGACGAATCATCGTTTAGAAAATCTGATCGTGTTCGAGTGCAGTGCCCGGGGTGGGAATCGAACCCACAAGACCTTGCGATCGGCAAATTTTAAGTCTGCTGCGTCTACCAATTTCGCCACCCGGGCAATGATTTATGCGTTATCCACACGGGTCTTGCGTTTGCCATAAAGGTTATCATATAATCCCTTTATGTCTAAGTTTGAGCGGCCGCCCGGGAAGGCGAAGAATAAGGCTGAGAACGCCGCTGAGAAGCGGGCTCGGAAAAAATCTCCCGAGTCCAGAAGTAAAAAAGAAAAAGAACCCTCTGTACGAGAAGTGGGTAGGGATAGGATCGACAGGATCGGCTCGTTTTTCGGGCGAATGAAGGAGGGTTTTAAGAATAAAGCCGGTCGAGCGGGCGAAGCTATATCGAAAGCAGCCGGCCGGGCGAAGGATATCGGTATTGCCGGGATGGAGACCGTCATGGGAGCGCCTGAAGCGATCGGGCGCGGAGTAGAATTCGGAGTCGGGGCGTTGGCCATGACGTATGAAAAGAGCAAGGATATGGTTGTCGGCGTCAAAGACAAATTGATCGAGGCAAAGAATTCCGTTATAGCGAGAGGGAAGGGCGCAATCGAGAAAGGGATGCAGACGGTGGTTGATGCCAAGAATGCCACGATAGAATTCGGCAACCGGGCCCTCTATCGCGCGTCAGAGCGTATATCCCGGCCGTTCCTCAATTTTCAGAACCGCCGACTGGAGCACACCGTTCGTTACGTCAACGAACGGGTCGATCGCGGCAAGGCGAATAAGTCAGAGCTGGCCGAGGTCAAGCGTCTCTTGCAGCGTCTCTTGGCCCACTTGGAAGGCATGGGAGATCTATAAATCACATATATGGATGAAAAAAGAGCAAAAATAAAGAAATATGTCGAAGACGCGGATATTCCGGCGGAACTCAAAGCTAAAGAGCTTGAGATCGTGAACGACATGGATCTTTCCATACCCGAGGTGAAGATTGCCTTGACGAAATTGATCGGCGACGAATTCGACAAAACGCTCGACGCTGCCGGAATTAACGATGTTCCGAACGATCCGGAGGTCGAGAAATCATTGAAGGAATTCGAATCCGAATCTGAAGCGGCCGAGAAAGACCTCGAGAGCGATATGAAGATCGTCGACGAAAACCTCAAAGACATAAGCGAGACTTCAGAAGAGATCCAAAAGGCGGCGCTCAAGGCAGGCTTGGATTAGGGAGTTTCGGATCCTGACGCGGCATAATCCTTCGGGAGGCCACGGCGGGAATCGAACCCGCGCATAGCAGTTTTGCAGACTGCCGACTTACCACTTGTCTACGTGGCCGCTCTCGACCTGCTCGCGAAAGCCGACTCCGGCCGCTATCATTCTACATATTTTTACCGATCTCGTCTATGCGCTGGCGATTCTTTTCGCCTTTGTCGATGCGTATTTCGAAGAAGGGCAGCCGCACGATCCGCGAGTGTTCGTGGACGAATGCGCGAAAGTCCGCGAGCCGGCGGCGGGCGAAATCGAGCGCAGCCTTCTCTTCCGCCTCCGGCATGACCGTGATCAAGATCACCGCCCGCCTGCCTCTGCTTAAGATTTCCGCGTCGGTCACGGTCAAGAGCGACCGGCGCCGGGGCGTTTCGCGCGAAAAAAATAGAGCAGCCAGTTGGCGGACGACTTCTCTCAGTTTGTGCTCCTTTTGGGCCATGATCGTTAGCCACGGACCGCGCTGGTTTTTTCCACGGTGCGGACGGCCTCGACTTTGTCGCCGGGAGCGATTTCCATTTTGGCCTCGACCAGCATGCCGAATTCATGGCCTTCGGCCGTTTCGCGGACGCGGATCTTCTTTTCCTGAAGCTCGCGGATCTTGCCGCGGCCGATCTCGGCCTCGCGGCGCATGATACGCACGTCATTGCCGCTTTCGATCGTGCCGGTTTCGACCTTGCCTCCGACGACCTGGCGGTCCTTCTCTTTTGAAAAGAGCGCGATGATCCTGGCGCGGCCGATGACTTCTTCAACGAAGACTCGCGGGATTTTCGAAACGAGAGCCGAACGCGCATATTCCGCGAGATCGTATATGACTTTGAAGGTTTTGACCTGAAGCGGTCGTGATGAACGTTCGATCATGGCGGCCGCTTTTTTATCCGTCCCGACATTGAAGCCGATGATCACGATCTCGGGGTCGCCGAGTGCCGTCTTGACGTCGTTTTCGTTTATCTCGCCGATGCCTTCGGAGACGATCTTCAGTCGGACATTGTCGTCGGCGATCTTGGCGAGCTCGTGTTTAACGCCATCGAGGCTGCCGGTAACGTCGGCTTTGAGGACGAGGGGCAGGGAAATCGGGGCCGGCTCGGCGGCAGGATCTATCTCTCCGGCGCTCCCCAAAGTCTTCTTGGGCGAGGCCTGTCTCGCGGCGCCGCTCGACTTGGCCGGCTCCTTCCCTTCGAAAGCGGCGGCCATTTTTTCTGCGGTCTTTTTGTCCGCGACGGCCAGGAAATCCGCTCCGCACGGAGGAACGATATTCCAACCCAGAATTCTGACCGGCTTTGCCGCTGTGGCCTGTTCGATCGTCGCTCCTTTCCAATCGAGCATGAACCGCACGGGAGCGTAGGCTTTTCGAGCAACCACGAACGAACCGATCGAAAGCGTGCCGTCCTTCATAATAAGCGTGGCGGCTATGCCTTGGCGGGAATCGAGCGAAGATTCGACGACAAGACCGCTCCCCGCGGCCGCGGGATCGGTCTTGAGATTTGCCAGATCGGCTAAGAGCGTGATCAGCTCCAGCAATTCGGGTACACCGGTGCCGACTGTGCCGGACACGGATACCGAAGGGATATCGCCGCCCCAGCCTTCGATGTAGATCTGATTCTCGCCCAAGCTTTTCTTCGCGCGCTCGACGTCGGCGTTGGGCTTGTCCGCCTTAGTGATGGCCACGATGAAAGGGATCTTGTTTTCCCGGAGCGTGCCGACGGCTTCGAGCGTCTGGGGCTTGACGCCGTCTTCTGCCGAGACGACGAGGACCGCGACATCGGCGGCTCGGGCGCCGCGCTCGCGAATATTGCAAAAAGCCTCGTGCCCGGGTGTATCGATGAAAGTGATCACATGCTTCTTGCCTGACGCCGAAACATATTCGGCCTCGTAAGCTCCGATATGCTGGGTAATGCCGCCAGCCTCGCCGGCGGCGATATTCGTTTTCCTGATATAGTCGAGCAGGGTCGATTTTCCATGGTCAATATGGCCCATGACTGCGACCACGGGCGGACGAGCAACCAGATTTTTCTGATCTGTGGCTGGCATGGTAATGGACTATTATATCAGGAAAGACCGCAGCTGACAAATCCTATGCCAAAGCGGTCTTGGCGTTGGCAAGCGCCTCGCGTTCCTCGTCCGACATCTCATGCTCTGATCCGCCGCCCACGATCGGCTTGGCAAAGACGCTGGCGTGATCGCGCGCATAGAGGCTCGAGATGACGACGCCGTCGCCTTTTTCCGTCAAGAATGCCGTGGCAAAGCTCTGATTGCCGCCGGCGCCCATGCCCTTGAATGGATTGAAGCGCACAGTCTCTACGGATTGCACGCTTTTTCTGAGCCGTTTCTCCACGCTTGTCAGATAGGCCTCCATTTCCTCGCGGAATCGCTGAAGCTGTTTCAAATCGCCTGCGACCGCGGTCAAAGAATCGGAAACTGAGTCCGAATCGAAGCCGGCGAGAAAGCGCCGCAATTTGAAGTGCATTCTGATCACCAAACCAAGGAGGATGATGGTCGCCGCGGCGAGCACGATCACGCTCACAAGCAGCGGATTTTGGAGCAGGGCCGTCATGCGCGTATTATACGTGACTTCGCGGAAAAATCTAATTTCATGATAGTCTGGCGATATGTTCAAGAGAAGGATATATCTCGACTATGCCGGAGTTACGCCGGTCGACGGCCGAGTGCTCCGCGAGATGAAGAAGTATTCGGCTCCACGCTACAGCAACCCGTCGTCAATATATCTCGAGGGTGTGAACGGGAAAAATGCCGTAGCCGACGCGCGCAGACGGGCAGCGGAACTTATCCAAGCCCGTACTGACGAAATCATATTCACCAGTGGAGGCACTGAATCGAATAACTTGGCGCTCCAGGGTTGCCTGGCCGCTTTTCGCCGAAACCGAAGCGCTCGAAGGCCGCATCTCATCATTTCTGCCATCGAGCACGCTTCGATCATGAAGACCGCCAAAATGCTTGAAATCGGAGGTATCGAAGTCACGCGTCTCACAGTCGACAGGAGAGGTCTCATATCTCCCGACGCTTTAAGCAGATCCATCAAACCGGATACCTTTCTCGTTTCCATCATGGCCGTAAACAATGAAATTGGAACGGTTCAACCGATCCGCGAAGCAGTCAAGGCCGTTCGCCGCAGCAGAAATGCAGGATCCCCTTATCCGCTCCTCCATACCGACGCAGCGCAGGCCCTGCTCTATTTCGATTGCAATGTTCAAAAGCTCGGCGTCGATCTTCTGACCATGGATGGTAGCAAGATCTGCGGCCCGCGCGGCGTAGGATCCCTCTATGTCCGACGTCAGACGCCGATCGAGCCGACGAGCTACGGCGGCGGTCAGGAAACGGGTCTCCGATCGGGCACGGAAAATGTTCCGGCTATCGTGGGATTCGCCGCCGCTTGTGATTTCGCCGGCAGAGAACGGGTTCGGGAAACGGCAAGGATATATGAGCTCAAACGCATATTCCAGACAGGTCTCACGTCAATCCGGCCGGATATGACAGTCAATCCCCCTCAAGATTCTTCGGACGAACCAGTCAAAACGCAAAGCCCTCATATATTGAATGTCGGCATTCCCGGGATTGACAACGAATTCCTGATGCTTCAGCTGGATGCGAGAGGAGTGGCCTGCTCGACGAAAAGCTCGTGCCTTAAAGATGAGGACGAGTCGTACGTCTTAACGGCGATCGGCGCCGAGAGCTCGACTGCGATCCGTTTCTCATTCGGCCGATGGACGAAAAAAGCCCATATTCGGCAGGCTATTCTTGCAATTTCAGGCCTGCTCTGTTAGTGTTCTCGCATGTTGATGATCCGATTACAGCGCACCGGCCGAAAACACGAGCCGACATTCCGAGTGGTGCTGACCGATTCCAGGAATGGCCCCAAGAGCGGCAAATACCTGAAAAATTTGGGCTGGTACGACACCCGGCTCAAAAATGACGCTGCCAAACAGCTCGATGTCGAGGCGGTGAAGCACTGGCTCAGCAAGGGCGCCAAACTCTCGCTCACGCTCCATAATTTCCTGATCGCCGAGAAGGTCATCGAAGGGAAGAAGTTGAACGCTCTTCCCCGGAAAACGCCTGTTCGCAATGAAGAGAAAGAAAAGAAGGCTGCCGAACCGGGTCAGGCCGCCGCATCTCCGAAAATCGAGGAAGCCGCTTCCGCTCCGACGGAGGCGCCAGCAGAGGAGACGCCCATGGAATAGGGTTGACTGAAGGCGCAGTATTGGTACCATGAGGGCGAGAACCGCTCTGCGATACGCTTACGAATTAACTTCTACATCATGCAGAAAGATCAGGAATTCCTCGAGTACGTGATCAAGGCGCTGGTTGATAACCCGGAACAAGTCAAATCCGAGAGAACCGTGGACGAAATGGGCGTGCTCCTCACTCTGGAAGTCGGCGCGGCCGACATGGGCAAGATCATCGGACGGCAAGGCAATACCGCCAAGGCCGTGCGCACGCTCTTGCGCGTCGTCGGCATGAAGAATAATTCCCGCGTCAATCTGAAGATCAACGAGCCGGTCGGCGGCCTGAAGTCGGCCGAGCGCATGGCAAATGCGGAGCCGCCTTCGCAAGCGGCCAAGACCGTTGACGAAGCTATGGCGGACCTGAAGCTCGGATAGATGACCGCCTTTCACGTCATAAGCCTTTTTCCGGAAAGTTTCCGCTCGTATCTCGGCGCCTCGATCGTCAAGAGGGCGGAGAAAAAGGGCAGCATAAAGATCGCATATTACAATCCGCGCGATTTCGTTTCGCAGCACGGCAAAAAAAATGGGCGAAGCCCGTATAAAGATCGAAGGGTGGATGATCGGCCATATGGCGGGGGCCCGGGAATGGTCATACAGGCGATGCCCGTCGCTCGGGCCATAGAGGCCGCGGTCGGTCAGAAATTAAAGGTGGCCCTGACCGGAAAAAACTCGGGCAGAAAAAAAGTGAAGATCATCTTCTTTGTCCCGCACGGCGATCAATTCACCAACGACACCGCCGAATCGCTGCGGAAATATTCGGACATCGTTCTGGTCTGCGGACGCTACGAAGGCATCGATGCTCGTATTAGGAATATGTTTCCCGTATCGATTTTATCCATCGGCCCTTATATCTTGACTGGAGGGGAATTGCCGGCCATGGTCGTGCTCGACGCCGTGACCCGGCGGATTTCAGGCGTTCTCGGCGACGACCTGTCAGTGGAAGAGAGGCGTATAGCCGGGACGAACGTCTATACGCGGCCGGAAGTCCTCCAATACAAGGGGAAAAAATACCGCGTGCCGAAGATTCTTCTCACCGGCCACCATAAAAAGATCAATGAGTGGAAACTGAAAAAGCGAGGCAAAAAATCTTGACATGGATTATTTTTTGATGTGGAACGCTAGAAAAGTGTTGACAACTTTTTTAAATTTGTTATGGTCTCGTTAACTTCGCAGAGTGAGTTTTGCCAATAGGCGAGGTATTATCAAATCCAATTGGCTCACCAGTGATTTATTTACCGCTGTAAGACAACATCGGACGTTCTCGTTTGTGTGGGGACGGCCTTTGCATTTTGTCGCATTTTATAGAGTTCTGCCGCGGGATCTCCTTAAATCTCACATAACTTTTTATGCCTATTACCAATACGTTCCGCCCAAAAAAATATTTCAGCCGCTATCAGGCGCCGCTCACCTCCATGCCGCACATGGTCGAATCGCAGTTGAATTCATTCAGCTGGCTTTTGGAACACGGCTTCTCGAATCTGCTCAAGGAGTTCTCGCCGATCAGGGACTACGCAGAGAAGAAATTCGAGCTTTCCTTCAGCAATCTGGAATTGGTCCGCCCGAAATACGACGAGCATTTCGCCAAGAATAACAAGATGAATTACGAGGGGCAGATCAAAGTCCGCGTGACCCTGAAGAACAAGTCATTGAACGTGACCAAGGAACAGGAAATGTTCCTGGCGGATTTTCCGCTGATGACCGATCACGGCACGTTCATCATTAACGGCGTCGAGCGGGTGATCGCTCCGCAATTGGCCAGATCGTTCGGCATATTCTTCACGTCCAGCGAGCTCAAGGGCAAGAATTACT
This sequence comes from Candidatus Parcubacteria bacterium, assembly GCA_034666165.1. Lineage (GTDB taxonomy): Bacteria > Patescibacteriota > Minisyncoccia > Phycocordibacterales > PALSA-1337 > C7867-002. The sequence goes on along the minus strand of JAXDMJ010000055.1, from coordinate 10,153 downwards.
TCGGCGCCAAGATCATTCCGGCCCGCGGCGTTTGGATGGAGATCGAATCCGACGCCGACGGCACGATCTATTGCCGCATCGACCGCAAGCGCAAGTTTCCGGCGACTTCGCTCTTGAGGATCCTCGGCGCCGACAGCAATGAGAAGATCCTCGAGCTTTTCAAGGACGACGCCGAGACGAAGAAAGTCATGGAGCTCACTTTGACCAAGGATCACGCCAAAAATCCCGAGGAGGCCTATATGGAAATCCACAAGCGTCTGCGCGACGGCGACATGGCCACGGCCGATAATGCGCGCAATTTCATACAGGCGCTCTTGGCTCACGACCGCTATGACATTTCGCGTGTCGGGCGCTTCCGCTTCAATAAGCGTTTTCTGAAGGCCATGGACGAAAAGGCCCTCGAACGCCGGACGCTCTCGCTTGACGACATCGCGACGACCATAGCGAACATCGTCAAGCTCTCGATCACGCCGGACATGCAGGCCGACGATATCGATCATTTGGGCTCGCGCCGCGTCCGCTACGTCGGCGAGCTTTTGGAACAGCGCATCCGCCTCGGCTTGACCCAGATGAAGCGCAATATCCAGGACAAGATGTCCACGGTCGAGCCCGACGTGACCGTGCCCATTTCCTTCATCTATCCGCGGCCACTCCAGGCCCGCATCAAGGAATTCTTCACCACGAACCAGCTCTCGCAATTCATGGCGCAGGAAAATGTCCTCGCCGAAGTCGAACATCTGCGCACCCTGACCGCGCTTGGCCCCGGCGGCCTCTCGCGCGAGCGCGCCGGCTTCGAAGTCCGCGACGTCCATCCCTCGCATTACGGCCGTCTCTGCCCCATCCATACACCGGAAGGACCCAATATCGGATTGGTCTTGCGCCTGACGATGTATGCCCGCATCAATGATTTCGGGATGATCGAAACGCCCTATGCCAAGGTCAATAACGGCACGGTTACGAAAGAGATCGTCTATTTAAATGCCCTCGAAGAGGAAAACTTCCGCATCGCCCACGCGGCGACGCCGGTTGACGCGGATGGCCTCATCTCGACCGATGACGTCGAGGTGCGCATCAACGGCAAGCCGGCTCTGGCCATGAAAAACGAAGTCGATTACATCGACGTGGCCACGAACCAGGCATTTTCTATCGCCACCTCGCTTATCCCGTTTCTGGCGCACGATGACGCAAACCGCGCGCTCATGGGCTCGAACATGCAGAAACAGGCCACGCCGTGTCTCGTGCCCGAGGCCCCGTTCGTGGCGACCGGCATCGAAGCCAAAGCCGTGCTCGATACCGGCCGCATCGTCATCGCCCCGGAGGACGGCGAGATCGCGGAAGTCGACGCCAAGAAGGTCGTCTTCAAATCGAAGAAGACCGGAAAGAGCCATGAATATAATCTGGTTCTTTTCTCGCGGACGAACGGCTTCACGGCTTTTCACCAGCGGCCCGTCGTCAACTTGGGCGACAAGGTCAAGAAAGGCGACATACTGGTCGACACTTCGACGTCCGACCACGGCGAGATCGCTCTCGGGCACAATGCACTGGTTGCCTTCATGTCCTGGTCGGGCAACAATTACGAGGACGCCATCATCCTCTCCGAGCGCGTGGTCAAAAATTCAAAATGGAGCTCGATCCACATCGAAGAGTTCACGGTCAATGTCCGCGACACCAAGCTCGGCCCCGAAGTCACGACCTGCGATATTCCCAATGTCGGCGAGATCAAGCTCAAAAATCTGACCGAGGAGGGCATCATTCGGATCGGCGCCGAAGTCCGGCCGGGCGACATTCTGGTCGGCAAGATCAGCCCCAAAGGCGAGACCCAGCTCACGCCCGAAGAGCGCCTGCTCCGCTCGATCTTCGGCGAGAAGGCCCGTGACGTCAAAGACACTTCCAAGCGCATGGAAAACGGCAAGCGCGGCCGCGTCATCTCCGTCAAGGTCTTTTCGCGCGAGAAAGGCGACAAGCTCGAGTCCGGGATCATCAAAAAGATATATATAGAAGTCGCCCAGGTCCGCAATGTTTCGGTCGGCGACAAGATGGCCGGACGGCACGGCAATAAAGGGGTCATCTCGCGCATTCTGCCCGAGGAAGACATGCCTTATATGGAGGACGGTTCGCCGATCGATGTCATTCTGACGCCGCTCGGCGTGCCTTCGCGCATGAATCTTGGCCAGATCCTCGAATTGCACCTCGGCTTGGCCGCCAACACTCTCGGTTACCAAGCCATCATTCCGCCGTTCACCGGGGCGACCGATGCCGAGATCAAAGATGAACTGGTCAAGGCCGGTTTCAATGCTTCGGGCAAGATGTGGCTTCGGGACGGCCGCACCGGCGAGCATTTCGACCAGCCGATCGCTGTCGGTTACATGTACATCCTGAAACTCCATCATATGGTCGAAGACAAGATCCACATGCGCTCCATCGGGCCGTACTCCCTCATCACCCAGCAGCCCTTGGGCGGCAAGGCGCAGGGCGGCGGGCAGCGCTTCGGCGAAATGGAAGTCTGGGCGCTCCTCGGCCACGGCGCCGCTTATACGCTGCGCGAGATCCTGACAGTCAAATCGGACGACATCGTCGGCCGTTCGCAGACCTTCGACTCGATCGTCAAGGGCGAGCGACTGCGCCCGCCCAACCTGCCGGCCTCATTTAACGTGCTTCTGAAGACTCTGCGCGGCCTGGCCCTCAATGTCGAGCTTATGAGCAAGCCGCGCATAGCGGAGGAATGATAAAGGAATAAATATATGCAAATCCCAACTAAAAAGCTCATCGATCCCATTCAGTTTGATGTGGTCAAGCTGTCTTTGGCCTCACCCGACAAGATCCTCGAATGGTCGTACGGTGAAGTCACCAAGCCGGAGACGATCAATTACCGCACCCAGCGCTCCGAAAAGAGCGGCCTCTTCGACGAGCGCATCTTCGGACCAGACCGCGACTATGAATGTTACTGCGGCAAATACCGAGGCATCCGCTACAAAGGCATTGTCTGCGAAAAGTGCGGCGTCGAGATCACTCGTTCGATCGTCCGCCGCGAGCGCATGGGCCACATCGAGCTCGCTTCGCCCGTTTCCCATATCTGGTTCCTGCGGAGCGTGCCCTCGAGGATCGGCCTCATTCTCGGCATGACTACGGCCGATCTCGAGAAGGTCGTCTATTTTGCCGGCTACATCGTCACCAAGGTCCACGACAATGAAAAAGAGAGATTCCTGAAGGAACTCGAGAGCGAATATAAGAGCAAAGTCAAAGGCGCGCAGGACGACAAGACTAAGGAAGCGTTAAAGGGTCTGGTCGTGACCGCTCGCGCGGAAATAGAGACGCTTTCCCCCGGCTTTGTCATGGACGAAGCCACATACCATAAATACGCCGTCAAATACGGCGCGCTGTTCGAGGCGAGGATCGGCGCTGAAGCCATTTTCGATCTGTTGAAGAAGATCGACCTCCCGAAGCTCATGACCGAGCTTATAAAAGCCCATGAGGAAAGCGGCTCGGCCGAGCGCGAGCGCCTGTCCAAGCGCCTCTCGCTCGCTAAGCAGATGATCAAGGCCAAGCTGCGTCCGGAGTGGATGTTCCTGATCCGCATTCCGGTCATTCCGCCGGGCCTCCGGCCGATGGTCGCCCTTGACGGCGGCCGCTATGCGACCTCCGACGTGAACGACCTCTATCGCCGCGTCATCAACCGCAACAACCGCCTCCTCAAACTGAAGGAGATCAACGCTCCGGAAGTCATCCTCAGGAACGAAAAGCGCATCCTGCAGGAAGCGGTCGATGCTCTCATCGATAACTCCATTCGTCACAGCTCTTCGGCCGGCGCCGCCGCTGCGGCTGCTCAGAAGCGCGCCCTCAAATCCTTATCCGACTCTTTGAAATCAAAACGCGGCCTCTTCCGCCAGAATCTCTTGGGCAAGCGCGTCGATTACTCCGGCCGTTCGGTCATCGTCGTCGGACCAGATTTGAAGCTCGACGAATGCGGTCTGCCGAAGCATATGGCCCTCGAACTGTTCCGCCCTTTCGTCATTTCCGGTCTCTTGAAAAGGGAATTGGCCTACAATATCCGCGGCGCCAACCGCCTGATCGACGACGGCTCGAAGGAAGTTTGGGAGATCCTCGAAGAGGTCATTACCGGCAAATACGTGCTCTTGAACCGCGCGCCGACCCTGCACCGCCTCGGTATCCAGGCCTTCAAGCCGGTCCTGATCGAAGGCAATGCCATCCAGATCCACCCCTTGGTCTGCACGGCCTTCAATGCCGATTTCGACGGTGACCAGATGGCCGTTCACGTGCCCCTCTCCGAGGAAGCGCAACTCGAAGCCCGCGAGATCATGGCTGCCGACAAGAATATCTTGAAGCCGGGCAACAACGATCCGACGGTCGCCGCCAAGATGCTCGACATCGTCCTCGGCTGCTTCTGGGTGACTAAGATCTTCGACAAGGGGAAAGGCGAAGGTAAAGTCTTCGAAACTCCCGATGCCGCGATCCTGGCCCACAGTTTTAAGGAGATAGACCTCCGGGCCAAGATCAAGGTGCTGGCTCCGGCCGCGCTCAAATATGCCGAATTCAAAGGCGGGATCTTCGAAACGACCGTCGGCCGCCTCCTATTTAACAACGTCCTGCCCGAAGACTTCCCTTACATCAACACCGAAGTTGGCCGCAAACGCCTCGGCATCATCGTCGATGACATGATCAACGTGCGGGGCGCAGAACACATCGCGTCCATCCTCGACCGCATCAAGACATTCGGCTTCAGCTATGCCACCTATTCGGGCACGACCTGGGGAATCGACGACATCATGGTGCCGCCGAGCAAAGGCGAGATCGTGAGCAGAGCCAAGAAGCAGGCCGATGTCGTCACTCAGCAATTCAACGAAGGCCTCTTGACCGAGGAAGAGCGTATCAGGAAACATATCGAGATCTGGCAGCACGCCAAAGGCGATGTTGAAAAAGTCATTCCGGATTCGCTCGACAAGAACGGCTCGGTCTTCGACATGGTCACCTCCGGCGCCCGCGGCTCCCTTTCGCAGATCACGCAAATGGCCGGCATGAAAGGCTTGATTTCCTCGGTCTCGGGGGAGATCATCGAATTCCCGATCCTTTCCTGCGCCAAAGAGGGCTTGACGCCGATCGAATACTTCATTACGACCCACGGTTCGCGCAAAGGCTTGACCGATACGGCCTTGAATACCGCCAAAGCCGGATATCTGACCCGGAAACTGTTCGTCGTCGCCCAAGATGTGGTTGTCTCAGAGGAGGATTGCGGCACCAAGGATTCCATTGTCATCCGCCGGCAGACAGCCTCGGGCTTGAGCATCCCGCTCTCCAAGAATATCCTCGGTCGCATCATCGCCGAGGACGTTAAGACGACGGCTGGCGAGACTCTCTTCAAGAAGGGGCATCTGCTTTCCAAGGCCGATGCCCAAAAGATCGAAGATGCGGACATCGCGGAGATTGCCGTGCGGTCGCCCTTGTCCTGCAAGACGATCCGCGGCGTCTGCGCCAAGTGCTATGGATTGGATCTCGGAAAGAACAGCCTCATCGCCCTGGGCGAAGCGGTCGGCACGGTTGCCGCCCAGGCGATCGGTGAGCCGGGAACCCAGCTCACCATGCGCACGTTCCACGCCGGCGGGGCCGCCGGCGTGGGCGGAGACATCACCCAAGGTCTGCCGCGCGTCGAAGAAGTCTTCGAGAAGCGCCGTCCCAAGAATCCGGCTGTGGTCGCCACTGTCGACGGCGTCGTCACAGACGTCAAAGATCTGGGCAAGGAAAAAGTCATCAAAGTCATCCCCGAGATCGAAGACAAGGCCAAGGGCAAAAAAGCCGCGGAAATAGAATACGTCTTCCCCTACCGCCGAACCACCATGGTCAAAGTCGGGGAGCAGATCAAGAAAGGACAGCTCCTGACCGACGGTTCAGCGGACATCGACGAGGTCTTCGAATTCGGCGGCGAAGAGCGCGCCAAGGACTACGTTATCAGCGAAGTCGGCAAGATCTATGAATTGCAGGGTGAGACGGTCTCCCGGAAGCACATCGAGCTCATCGTCAAGCAGATGTTTTCCCGACGCCGAGTCAAGGATGCCGGCGACACCAATCTGACCGAAGGCATGGTCGTGGACGACATCCAGCTTTCCGAGGAGAATGCCGCGGCCAAAGCAGCCGGCGGCTCGTCGGCCAAGGTTGACCGCCTGGTCATGGGCATCACCGAGACCTCGCTTTCAAGGAAGAGCTTTCTCTCGGCTGCGTCTTTCCAGCATACGACGCGCGTGCTTATAGCGAACGCCGTCCGCGGGGCCGAGGACGATCTTTCCGGTCTGATGGAAAACGTCATCATCGGCCGCCTGGTGCCGGCCGGCTCCGGTTTCCACGGCTCGCCCAAAAAAGAAATGGTTGACCGGTTCAGGCCGCAGGAGATTGAATTGGAAAAATTTGAAGTATACACTCGGTCATGAGCCGTTCGACCGTCGAAGAGATAAAGGCCCGTCTGCCGATCGAAGAGCTCATCGGCTCGTACGTCAAGCTTGAAAAAGCCGGCAAATCATTCAAAGCCAAATGCCCGTTCCATAACGAGAAAACCGCCTCTTTCTTCGTTTCTCCCGAACGCGCCGGATACTACTGCTTCGGCTGCGGTGCCAAAGGCGATATCTTCTCTTTCGTCGAGCAGTTCGAAGGCCTCGATTTCAAGGGTGCGCTCAGGGTCCTCTCCGAAAAAAGCGGCGTGCCGCTGGCCGCCGATCCCAAAGCCGACAGCGAACGGGACCGGCTCTTAAGGATCACCGAAGAAGCCGCGCAATTTTTTGAGGCGGAGCTCAAACGCGCCGCTGATGCCACGGCCTATCTCGACAAACGCGGCATTTCTCCGGAGACGCGGGAGTCATTCCGGCTCGGCTATGCGCCGGAAGGCTGGAAAAACCTCGTGAAGCGGCTGCGCGCTACGGGTTGGAACGAATCATTCATCGAAAAAGCCGGCTTGGCCAAAAGGGGAGACCGGGGAGAGCTCTACGATCGTTTCCGCGGACGCATAATCTTTCCCATCACCGATTCGAGCGGCCGCGTCATCGCTTTTACCGGCCGCATCCTAAAAGACGATGAAAAGTCCGCCAAGTACCTGAATAGCCCGGACACGCCGCTCTACAGCAAATCGAACGTCCTCTTCGGTCTCGACAAAGCCAAGAGCGAGATCCGCCGCGCGGGCTATTCGGTGCTGGTCGAAGGGCAAATGGACCTCATCCTCTCCCATCAGGTGGGCGTCAAAAATGCCGTGGCCGCTTCAGGCACGGCGCTCGCCCCGGCTTCAGCCGACGAGACCGGCATGATGAGTAACCTCGGCCTGGTCAAACGATTGAGCCCGAACATGATCATTGCCCTTGATTCCGATTCGGCCGGCCGGGCGGCGGCCATGCGTGCCGTGGCGGCGACGGCGCTGTCGCTTGGCATGTCGGTCAAGATCGCCGATATCGAGGGAGGAAAGGATCCGGCCGATCTCATTCTCGATGATCCTGGGCGCTGGAAAGATGTCCTGGCTTCGGCCAAGCACGTCGTCGAATTCGAATTGGCCAATGTCATCTCCGAGACGGCCGACCGGCATCGGCTCTCGCGGGCCATCCGCGAGCGGGTCTTTCCATTTTTGGCGCGGATCGAAAGCGAGATGGACAAAGCCTATTATGTCAAAGCCATCGCCGAATCCGCCAGCCTTTCCGAAGTCTCTGTCTGGGATGATTTGAGAAAATTTCAGCAGACCGAGAAACTTCCTGCCGGGCCGAGCGAACTGAAAAAATCAGGGAATACGGTCCCGGGCGTGCCGACGCACCGGCTCGACCTGGTGGAGCGTAGGATGTTCGGGTTACTCCACCTCATGGAATCAGCGGCCGCTCCCTTGGCAGCCGAATATCGCGAGAAGATAAAGAAGATCGCCGGCGAATCGTATCCGGAGATGATCCGGCGGATCGAACCGGTTTTGAGCGATCTGGCTTTCGAAGCGGAAGCGTTTTTCGGGCTTGAGAGCGAGCGCTTTCCCATGCAGATGGGAGAGCTCGTGCTTAATTACGAAGAAGATCTCATAAATCAGGAATTGCTGCGAGCCATGGGCGAGCTCCGGCTGGCCGAAAAAGCCGGTGATAACGCCCGAGTGACGGAGCTGGCCAGGATATCTCAGGATCTCTCGGTCAAAAAATCAGAAGTGGCCAAGCAGCGTCGAGGCTAGAAAAATCTCATTCATGTGGTACAATTATTTTTTTACTGATCACCCTCTCCATGAAGAAAAATAAAAAATCAGAGATGGCACGGCATGCTGGAGAACGTCCTGCCAAACGGACGGATTTTCGCCTGAAAAAGGATCAAACGAAGGGGCCTGCCGGCAAGATCACCAAATCCAAAGGCGCTGCAGCCATCGCTCTTGGAAAATCCGCGAAACCCAGGCAGGGCGTGCGCGAATTCGAGCTCAAAGCGGGCAAACTGATCCAGAAAGGCCGCGACCGCGGTTTCGTGACATATGACGAGATTCTGAAAGAATTTCCGCAGATCGAGAACAATATCGAATTTCTTGACGAGCTTTACAGCAAATTCGCCGCGGCCAACGTGGACGTGCTCGAAGGCGGCGGCCTCCTCGAAGTCGAAGACTTGAGCCATAAGAAACCGGCTTCGCATCTTTCGCGCGGGGGAACGGATTCGGCCTATGATTCGATCCAAATGTACCTGAAGGAGATCGGACAATATCCGCTCATCAATGCCGCCCAAGAGAAAGAATTGGCCAAGCGCATCCAGGCTGCCGACCTTGAAGCCAAGAATCTCTTGGCCAAAGCTAACCTCCGTCTGGTCGTTTCGATCGCCAAGAAATACGTCGGCCGCAGCCCGGATCTGACCTTGCTCGATTTGATCCAGGAAGGCAATCTTGGCCTCTTTCGCGCCGTCGATAAATTCGACTGGACCCGCGGTTACAAGTTCTCGACTTATGCCACCTGGTGGATCCGCCAGGCCATCACCCGGGCTCTGGCAGATCAGTCGCGGACGATCCGCGTGCCGGTCCACATGGTGGAAACCATCGCCAAATACAAGCAGGTCGTCCGCCGCCTCTCGCACGATCTCGGCCGCGAGCCCTTGCCCGAGGAGATCGCCATGGAAATGGGCATGGACGTGGAGAAGATCTATCAGATCGAAAAGATCGAGCAGGACGTCGTTTCGCTCGAAAACCCTGTCGGCGATGAAAGCGAAGAAGGCAAGTCCACGCTCCAGGATTTTATCGCCGATGACCGCATCCTTTCGCCCGATCAGGAGTCATCCCGCCGCATCCTCCGCGACCAGGTCAACTTGATCCTGGGCGATCTCTCGGAAAAGGAGCGCAGGATCCTCGAGATGCGCCACGGCCTCCACGACGGCATCACTCACACCCTCGAAGAAGTCGGCCGCGAATTCGGTGTGACCCGCGAGCGCATCCGCCAGATCGAGGCCAAAGCCCACGAAAAGATCCGCCAGCACGAAAAGATCAACCGTCTCAAGAATTATTGATAACGATCGCATTATGCAGGGATTCGATTCGCGCTACCAGGGCTTGAACCGAAGGCAAAAGCAGGCCGTCGACTTGATCGACGGCCCCGTCACGGTCGTGGCCGGTCCTGGCACCGGCAAAACCACGGTTCTCACCGTGCGCATCGGCCGGATTTTGAGGGAAACCGATACGGCGCCGGAAAATATCCTGGCTTTGACCTTCACTGAAACGGGCGCATTGACTATGAGACGCAAGCTGATCGAGGTGATCGGTCCGGCGGCCTATAAAGTCAACATTCACACCTTCCATGGCTTTGCCGCTCATGTCATCGAGCGATATCCGGACTTTTTTCCGCGGATCATCGGCTCGACGGCCATTACCGAGGCCGAGCAGATAAAGCTCATAGAGCATATAATCCGGACCGCGCGCTTCAAACTCCTCCGGCCTTACGGCGATCCGAACTACTATGTCAGGCTGATTTTGGGCGAGATCCGCATTTTCAAACGGGAGAATATCCCACCGGCTTCCCTAAAAAGAAGCTTTAAAAAACCTCCCCGGAGACCGCAAAGCCGGCCGACTTCCGCCGCGGCCCAGGTGAGACTTCGCGACGCCAAGAATAAGGAACTGGCCCTGGTCTATGAAAAATATGAGAGGGAGCTTTCAAAGCAGAAATACTATGATTTT
>JAXDMJ010000054.1:0-7293 GCA_034666165.1 Candidatus Parcubacteria bacterium | reverse complement strand
TTCTCGACAGTTTTCGCGCTGCGGCCTTTCTCGATCTCTATATATTCGAGAAACTGCTGCTTCAGGTCGGAAATATTGTGCGACATGGGGTTATTGTAACAGAAATGAACACCTTTTCGTGGCACTTGACGCCGTTCAGTCCGGTGAGTCAAGATGAATCCAGAATGAATATCGAATCACTGCCCGAGACAACGCGCGAGCGTTGGCGAACTATGGGTCAAATCTTTGATATCTTGGAACGGGAGGCCAAAGCGTCTCACAAGCCGCTCCTTGCGAGGGTCGTAACTTGGTTTAATATGTGCGTGATCTGTCGAGATTATGAAGATCGACTCTTGTTTATTGAGCCGACAGATGCAGATACCCATCTCCATCGCGCCCTCTTTTCCATCTGCATCGGCGTCGGTGAGCGCCTGCTCATGGATTGCGGGGATTCCGCCGCGCTGGCGCCATTGGGTATTACGGCAGATTCGATCGACGCCCAACTCTACTCCCTCCGGATTACTTACGATATGCGGCACTCGGAGTTTAACCCCGAAGAGGCGGAAGCGATAATAAAGGAGGTATTCGGTGAAGGAGCCTGAACGCCTGGAAACGACTAAGCGTGCGCAACTAGCACGCCTTTTTTTATTTGGCGTTTATATGGTCAGTTATTAACGCTTGTTGGAGCGGTCCGAGAGCGGAGAGAATATGTTTTTCGAGAGAGTCCGCAGACGATTTTCAGGAGAAAATCGTCGAGGATTAGGGAAATTTCTTGCAAGAAATTTCCCGCTGTCGAGAAAGACATATTCTCTGCGCTCTTGTGCTGCCGACCTAATCATGCTATTGTTTTCCATCATGCTTACGGCCAGACAAAAGACACGGATCATCAAAGAAACGGCCGTTCACGCCAAGGATACCGGTTCATCGGAGGTTCAGCTCGCCCTGCTGTCCCAGAAAATCGCCGAACTCACCGACCACCTGCGGAAGCACCGCAACGACCACCACTCGCGGCGCGGGCTCCTTGGCATGGTCGCCGATCGGCAGACGCATTTGAATTATCTGAAAAAGAATTATCCTCGGCGTTATTCTGCTATAATCAAGAAGCTCGATCTTAAGAAGTAATTTGACAAGCTGTCAGGGTGCGTTTTAAGAATCTTCATTGAGAGAATTTATTTATTTTTAACATATTTTCATGATCATCAAACATAAGGAACAGCGCGTCGGCGTTTATATCGACGCGCAGAATCTCTACCATAGCGGCAAGAATCTCTATCATTCAAAAGTCAATTTCGGCCAGATCGTCAAAGACTCCGTTGACGGGCGCCGGCTGGTGCGCGCCGTGGCCTACGTCATCGCCACCGAATCAGGCGAGGAAAACGCCTTCTTTGACGCGCTCACCAAGATGGGCATCGAGACCAAGGTCAAGGACCTGCAGATATTCAGTTCCGGAGCGAAAAAAGCCGACTGGGATGTCGGCATGGCCATAGATGCGGTCAGTCTCTCGCCGAAGCTAGATGCGGTTATCCTCGTCACCGGCGACGGCGACTTCGTGCCGCTCATAGAATACCTGCAGATGAACCAAGGCTGTCAGGTTGAAGTGAGCTCATTCGGTAAATCCACCTCGGCCAAACTTATCGAAGCCGCGGACCATTTCATAGACCTTGACGAAAATCCTCACAAGTATCTGCTGCGTTCGGGACAGGGACAGGCAAGGAACAAGAATAGGGAAGAGGCGGGGAAATAGCAGCACTTTCCGGGAATAAAAAGCCGGGGATCATGCTTCCTCGGCGGTGCAGATGCTCAAGTTGTCACTTCGGAGCAGCCAGGTGGCGATGAACGACCGATTAGCGGCGGCGACGCGGATAGAGATCGTTTTGTCCGCCCGGATAAATGCCAGATTATATTCCTGAACCGCGTTAACGACAGTTTCGCCGACTCTGGGAAGCAGGCCTTTATTGCGCGGATCGCGGAAGGTGTCCGGAACATCAGTCAAGATCACATCAATGAAACACGCGGTCGCAAGGCCTTTCGGCGTCGCGAAGCGGATCTGGCTCTCTGGAGCTTCGATCAACATGGATGTGAGTTCGCACCCCGATGTAGAGCAGAAGGCGTCCAGATGCCGCTTGAGATATTTGCTCAAGCGATTTTCTTCGTCCGCCGTCCTCTGTGCCCGCGGATTTTGGCTGACATATGCGGCGCAGCCATGGAGCAAGATGATCGCATTCATACATCATTCATACATTTTAAATCTCAATTTCGTTCCAAGATTTCGGTTTGCGTTCTGGTTTTCAGGCTACGGGAAACGGCAGGATTGTCAATTTATTGTCAGATCGCGGGGCGGTATGATAGAGTACGCCTGCGACGGACACCGGTGCGACAGACGCCAACATACGCCATGAAAAAGAAGGAGTACAGCATGGAAATCGGCGGGAAAAAACTGACCGCCGAATTCACGGACCTCGCTGACCAGACTAATGGTTCGGTCGTCGTCCGTTATGTCAATACCGTGGTCCTGGCCACGGCCGTCATGGGCAAAGAGCCCAAAGATGGAGATTTTTTTCCTCTGACAGTCGACTATGAAGAGCGGTTTTACGCGACCGGACGCATCCTCGGGTCGCGCTTTCTGCGCAGGGAAGGCCGGCCGTCGACCGAAGCCATCCTTTCGGGACGGATCGTCGATCGCACGATCCGTCCGCTTTTTAACAAGCTGATGCGGCATGAAGTGCAAATCGTCGTGACTACGCTGTCAATCGCGGAGGATGACCCGGATGTGTTGGCGGTCATCGCCGCCTCTCTTGCCCTCGGGACTTCGGATATCCCGTGGAACGGACCGGTTTCGGCCGTGCGCCTCGGCCGCGACGGCAGATGGCTCATTAATCCCAACTTCAAAGAAAGAGAGGGTGCCGGCATCGTCCTCGATATGGTCGCGTGCGGCAGAGACGGGACGATCAACATGATAGAGGTCTCGAGCAAAGAGGTCGGTGAAGACGTGATAAATGAGGGGCTGGCCAAAGCCGCCGATCTCATCGAAAAAATCCAGGACTGGCAGAAGAAGATCATCAAGGATATCGGCCGCGACAAGCAGCTTTTCGAGCCGCCCAAACCGACTCCCGGCACAAGGGAATTATTCGATAAGGAGATCGCGCCCAAGCTGGCCAAACATATCTATAGCGGACCGGGGAAAGCCAAACTGGAGGAGATCACTCGCGAATGGATGAAGCTTTTCAAAGAGAAGATGCCTGATGGCCATGCCGGCATGGCTCTTCTAGTCTTCGAGGAAGCCGTCAACGACCTGCTTCACGATGAAGCGATCGACAACGACAAGCGTCCCGACGGCCGCGCTCTGGATGAGATCCGGCCGCTCTATGCCAAGGCCGGCGGCATTTCGCCCATCCTCCACGGCTCCGGCATCTTCTATCGCGGCGGCACGCACATCCTTTCGACCTTGACGCTCGGTTCGCCGGGCGATGCCTTGGTCATCGAGGGCGTGACGATAGATGAGAATAAACGGTTCATGCATCATTATAATTTTCCGCCGTTCTCGACCGGGGAGATCGGCCGCATGGGCGGGACCAATCGCCGCATGATCGGCCACGGCGCTCTGGCCGAGAAAGCATTGCTTCCCATCATTCCGGACAAGAATGTTTTTCCATACACGATCCGGCTGGTTTCAGAAGCGTTCGCCTCGAACGGTTCCACCTCGATGGGCTCGGTCTGCGGCTCGACCATCGCCCTGATGGACGGCGGGGTGCCGATAAAAGCGCCGGTCGCTGGCATAGCGTCGGGACTGATGATGAGAAGCTACGAAGAATACAAAATACTGACTGACATAGAGGGGCCCGAAGACCACCACGGCGACATGGATTTCAAGGTTGCCGGCTCGCGCCGCGGCATCACCGCCATGCAGATGGATGTCAAAGTGGGCGGCATCCCGCTTAAGATAATCGCCGAGGCGCTCGAAGCGGCAAAAAAGGCGCGGCTCCAAATACTCGAGGTCATTTTGAACGAGATTCCCGAACCGCGCGCCAAGATCTCTCCGAACGCCCCGGAAATCATCGTCATGAAGGTGAAGCCCGAGCAGATCGGCCTCGTCATCGGTAGCGGCGGCAAGACTATCAATGAGATCCGCGACATTACTCACGTCGAGGATATAACTATCGAGGACGATGGTTCCATATTTATTACCGGCAAGAACGAAACTGCGGAGAAAGCGCGCGAGATCATTTACAATATGACGCGAGAATATCTGCCGGGAGAAAGATTCGATGGGGAAGTCACGCGGCTCATGGACTTCGGCGCTTTCGTCAAGATCGGCCCCAACGCCGAGGGTCTGGTGCATGTTTCAGAGATCGCGCCGTTCCGCGTCGAGCGCGTCGAGACATATCTCTCGGAAGGGAAAAGGGTGCCAGTGGTCGTCAAGGAAATAGACGATAAAGGCAGGATCAATCTCTCCATCAAGGCGGCCGATCCGAATTTCTTCACCAAAAAAGAAGAGATGCCGCGGCCGCTGCGCCCGAGAAATGAATTCCGGAAGCGATACTAGAGGGCGAATGAGGTATAATGTCCACAATGGACGAGGAAATCATCCTGGAACCGCAAAAGTCCGCGCCTGATCCCAATGCCGCTCCGACCGAGGAGGAGAGTGCTGACGTCGATCAGGTGTTCGATGTCAATCCGGACTTGACCATTTCGCCAGTCAAGGATTACGGCGCACCCGATCAGAGTGCGCAAGACTTTCCGGCAGAAACCCCGCCACCGATGACTTTTGTCCCTGCGCCTATGCCTCCGATTGCCGTCGTTCCGCCGGAACTTCCGGCGAGTCCAATACCGCCAGTTGCTGCCGCGCCAGTCGCCGCTTCACCTGTCGCAGCCGTAGAGAGCGTCCCTCCCCGGCCCATACCGCTTCAAGACTTTTCCGCTTCGCTCGGCAAAGCCCGGACGACTCCGGCCAGCCCGCCCGCTAAAACCGTGGATGGGAGCTCGACTCTGTCCGCGGCGGAACTCGGGCTCGCCCCGCCTAAACAAAGTCTCCAATCGGCCCTCCGGGCTATGCCCCGGAGCGGGGCAGAAGCGCTCGGTCCAGCTCCAAACGCGACCGCGGCAGAAGAGAATCCTAATGTGAAGACTATCCGGACTTTCGAGGGCGATGTGGCGGACGTGCTCGCGCATAAACGGACGTCGACAGCCTCCATCGCCATCGCCGAAAGCTCAAAGGCGGAAGGAGCGGAAACGCTCTCGACGAGCGAGCCGCCCTCGCATGCCGTCAGGAATATCATTTTTTTTCTGCTGAGTCTCTGTATAATCGGCGGCGGCATATACGGCGCGTACTATTTGTATTCGCAAAGTCCGCTGGCACCATCGACCGAGCCCCAGGCGACGCCTCCATCCGCTCCGACCTCGCTCATACCTTCGGATTCGCGGGTGCTCGTGGCGACTGACGGTCTTTCGGGCACGGCCGTCACTGCCCGCATAAAAGAAGAAGCGGCCAAATCCCAACCGAACGGCACGATCAAAGAAATAATTCCTGTGACCGTCCGCGAGGGGACCACCCTGCGCCTTTCGGCCGCGGCCACGATCGACCTCATGGAACTGCCGATTCCGGACATATTGAAAAGATCTTTGAATCCGAACTGGATGCTCGGCGAATACAGCGACCCCGCCGGACAGAAGATCATATTCGTCGTCGTGACCAATAATTTCTTCCAAAACGCCTTTGCCGGAATGCTCTCATGGGAAAGCGCCATGCCGAATGATATTAAACAATACATCTATGGTCCGTCGTCTGCGGTGATGCCGCCGGTGCCGCTACAGCAGCCGGCGGCTGATCTGGCCTCGAGCTCGGGCATCTTCTCAACTTCGAACGCCGCGACATCTTCCGCCGGAAGCGCGACGTCATCGCCGAAGACCGCTACGACCTCAACCTCGACTCTGCGCTTCATCCCGCTTACGAATCCCAGCATCGCTCCGGGCTCGCTTTATTTCACGGTCCGCGGCCGCTTCGAAGACCGCATCATCGGCAACAAGGACGTGCGCGAATTTATTTCAAGCGACGGCCAGGTCCTGTTCCTCTATTCGTTCCTCGATACGAGCAAGCTGGTCGTGGCGGGCAACGAAGCCGCGCTGGTCGAGATCCTCTCGCGTCTTGAAAAGCAGGCCTTCGTCAGATAGAATAGTCGCATGAATACGCGAGACGTCGAACGCTTCAGAGATAGGCTCGAGACTGAAAAAGCCGAGCTTGAGACCGAGCTCGCCCGCGTCGGCCAAAAGAACCCGAACAATCCGAACGGCTGGCAGGCGACGACGAGCGACATCGAAGTCGACCCGGCGGATGAAAATGAAGTGGCTGACAAATTCGAGGAATTCGAAGACAATAACAGCATCATTCAGCCGCTGACCAGCCAGCTGACCGAGGTCAAGGCGGCGCTTGAGCGGATCGAGAAGGGAATGTATGGAGCCTGCGAAGGCTGCGGCAAACCGATCGAAATCGAGCGGTTGGAGGCCAATCCTTCGGCGCGCATTTCCATCAAACACGGCCATAAATGAGACGGTTCGATTTTTGGGATTTTTTTAGAGAAATTTAAAGGTATTTTTATTTGAATTTCATTTCCGGCCTTTAGGCTGTGCGGATGAGCATTGCCAAGACCTACAGCGCGCAACTCACGGGCCTGGAGACGGAAATCGTCACGGTCGAAGTCGATATCTCCCACGGCCTCCACGCTTTTTCCGTCGTCGGCTTGGGAGACCGGTCGATCGACGAGGCCCGCGACCGGATATCGGCGGCCATAAAAAATTCTGGATATGTTTCGCCCAAACAGAAAAATCAGAAAGTGATCATCTCGCTCGCCCCGGCCGACCTGCGCAAGGAAGGTCCGTCATTTGATCTCCCTATGGCCGTCGCCTATCTCTCGGCGGCCGGAGAGATCGAATTCGATGCCAGCCGCAAACTGATCTTGGGGGAATTGAGCCTCGAGGGCAGGGTGCGACGGATAAGCGGGCTTCTGCCGATACTCTGCCGAGCACCGGCGCTCGGATTCACTGAAGCGTTCGTGCCGAAGGCGAACGAGTCTGAAGCATCCCTCGCCGAGGGCATGACGATCTTTGGCGTCGGAACTTTGGGCGAGATCGTAGATCACGTCTCGAACAAGAAAAAGCTGGAGCCTGTCCGGGCCGGCGGGCTTGTTCGTGTCACAGGCGATGCTCTTCACGATGTCGCCGACAACGCCTCTCAGATGCTCGACATGTCGGCCATCCGCGGCAACGAATCGGCCAAGCGCGGCCTGGAAATCGCCGCCGGCGGCGCCCATAACGTCATCC
>JAXDMJ010000053.1:0-9181 GCA_034666165.1 Candidatus Parcubacteria bacterium | reverse complement strand
GATCTTCATGTTAAAATTAACCCCATGAAGTATCGTCCAAATGGCTTTACCCTAATAGAATTGTTGGTCGTCATTGCGATTATCGGTTTATTGGCGTCACTATTGCTGGTCGCTCTGAACTCTAGCCGATTAAAGAGCAAAGATGCCAGAATAATAGACGAGGTAGTTCAATTGAGGAACCAATTTCATCTGGACTACAGCTCCGCCACATACACCTATCCAGTGACCTGCGTAACAGTAGACGTCCCTGGTGCCTGCGTTAGACCGACAGATAATTCGGGTGCTTTGGTCGGTGCGACTTGGGGAGCTAGCCCAAATTATGTTCTTTTGGCAAAGGACATATATAGCCAAAATGGTGTCGGCATGACTGTCACATTGGCCTACACGTATGCCGGCGCTGTCCCCGGACCGACTACCGGCTTTGCTATATACGCGCTTCTGCCCAGCTCGGCTGGAGGTCCGAATAAATATTACTGTGTGGACGGCAAAGGAAATACAAATAACAGTTCGTCTGGTCCCCCTAGTGGCGGGTCACTGACCACAGTGAACGCCGCGGTGTGCCAGTAGTTCAAAGTGGGTTGCGGGAGCCCTAATATGTTCATGATACAATCCAGAACATGGTGAAAAGGAACTGGAATAGCTCAAAAATGTCCAAAATACGCAACGGCTTTACCTTGATAGAGCTCTTGGTGGTCATAACGATCATTGTCATTCTTTCAAGCGTCCTTCTGGTGAGTCTGTCTTCATCGCGGTCAAAAGCCCGCGATGCCAAGCGCGTTTCCGATATTTCCCAGATCCAACTGGCGTTAGAGCAATATTTTGACCGCTGTCAGCAGTATCCATTGCCGGGGCCGACTCAATCGATTGTCGTAACATCTGCAAGCAATTGCGCCGTGACGACCGTACCGCCCATTACCTTAGCGAATTATATCACCCAGATTCCCAAGCCGCCTACTGGAGCCGGACCGAGTGATTATGCATACTATGTAAATAATCCGTCCGGCAAACCAACGGATTATGTTCTTCAGGCAATTCTCGAGAAACCATCCGATTCTCTTGCTGATAGCTTGCCCGAATCCAAGAGGCCGTCATGGGTGCCCGCCGGCTCCTGCTATGCGGGTGTCAGCACATCGCTAAAATATTGCGTCGGGCCCAAGTGACCGGCTTCACACATGGACGCATTGTCCCTCATCCTCTCATTCATCTTTGGAACTGCCGTGGGCAGTTTTCTTAATGTCGTTGCCTTGCGATTCAATTCGGGCGCCGGCATCGGCGGGCGTTCCAAATGCATGTCCTGCGGCAATCAGCTTTCATGGAAAGAATTAGTGCCGCTTTTGAGCTTCGCCTTGCAAAGTGGCGCCTGCCGGAAATGTCAAAGCAAAATTTCGCGGCAATATCCGCTGGTCGAATTCGCCGCCGGCGCGATCTTTGTCCTGATCTTCTTCAGATTTCCGCCGGTTTCGATCGCGGCCAGCTTGGAGACAGTCATATATATTTTTGCGACATGCCTCCTCATCGTGATCTCCGCCTATGACATCAAACATAAGATCATTCCCGATCCGTTCGTCTATTGTTTCGCTCTCGTCGCTTTCATCAGTCTGTTCGTTGGCGGAGCAACCTGGTGGCACATTCCCGGCTGGACGGCTCTTTTGGCCGGTCCGCTCTTGGCTCTGCCGTTTGCTTTACTCTGGCTCGTCTCCAAAGGCGCCTGGATGGGACTTGGCGACGCCAAGCTTGTCCTCGGCATCGGCTGGTTTCTCGGCCCGAACGGCGGAGTGAATGCCGTCATCCTGGCCTTTTGGATCGCGGCGGCTGTTTCTCTACTTTGGCTATTGGCCAAGCGCCGGAAATTTCAGCCCAAGACCGAGGTGCCCTTCGGCCCGTATCTGATTCTGGGCCTGTATCTCGTCTTGTTTTGGCGGATCGAGATCATCGATCTCCATTTGATTAAGGAGCTCATCTTCCAGACGGCGGTTTGAATGAAAAGTCGTCTATTTGAGGCAAAAAGGATATACTGTATTCAACATGACAATGCGATCGTCTCCGCGCCGCGGCTTCACTTTGGTCGAGCTTCTGGTCACCATCAGTATTTTTATTTTCATGACAGCCCTCATCCTGGCGCGCTATAACGGCTTCAATTCGGGGACGCTTTTGACGAACCTTGCCTACGACGTGGCTTTGACCATACGCACGGCCCAATCATACGGCGTCTCCGTCGTTGCGAGCGGCGCTAAATTCAATACCGCTTATGGCGTCTCATTCAAAAGCACCATTACCAATCAGTCTTCCTTCAAGCTCTTTGCCGATGGCAGCGCTTCGACGCCCAACGGGTATCTTGATTCCGGAGATGACGTGGTAAGCACATATAATCTCAAACAGGGAGCGAAGATCTCAAAGCTTTGCGGCGGTACGGGTTCCACTTGCGATCCCGGAAACAGCTTACAGCGTCTCGATATTACATATAAAAGGCCTGATCCGAACGCGATCATTTATGGTGCAACCGACGCCGGCTTGCCCACGACGCCGTATACATATGCCGAGATCACGGTCACATCGGGGGACAATTCCAGCTCAAGGGTCGTCAAAGTAAATGAGTTCGGGCTGATAAGCGTCGGCAACTAACATGACCAAACTATTGCAACAATTCCAGCAGCGCCTAAAACGAAAACAAAGAGGATTCACGCTTCTCGAAATGCTGGTCTCTTTGGCTATTTTTGTCGTCGTGGCGGTCATCGCCGTCGGATCGCTGGTGCGGATCACTGCCCTCAACCGGCAGGCGCAGACTTTGCAATCTTCGATGACTAACCTGAATTTCGTGCTTGAATCCATCTCGCGCGAAATGCGCCTCGGATCGAAATTTTACTGCGGCGGCGCTATGCCTTCGGCCACCCTGGCGCCGGCAGCATGCTATATTGCGGCTCTCGCTTCTCCCGATTCCCCGGGCATCACCTATTTGGCATTCCTCTCGACGAGAACGAAAACAAAAGCCGACAATAGCGGCCAGTGCCAACTGATCAACGCCTACCGGCTGAACACTAAAAATGGCAAGATTTTTCTAGAGAAAGGATTGCAAAGAACCTGTGAAGAGGGATTTACAGATCAATCATTCGCTTCAGTCTTAGATGACGCCAACGTGACCCTGACCGGCTATCAATTGGGCGTTTATATCCCAGCCAGCAAATATGCCTGGGCCTATATTCGTCTCAAGGGCTATTCGGGCGTCCGGGCGCAGGACATCAATTATTTTGACGTGCAGACGAGCATTTCCGAAAGGATTCACGATTGACATGAAATCATTTTCTCAAAAAAACCGTGGAATTCTCCGGGGCCGCCGCGACGGATTCACGCTGATCGAATCGCTGGTGGCGATCACCATACTCATGATCGCCATTGCCGGACCGCTCACGGTGGCGAGCAAGGCCTATCACGCGGCCCTTGACGCCCGCGATCAGACGATTGCGGGCAATCTGGCAGCCGAAGGGTTGGAATACATAAATAATCTGAAGGATAATGACTTGGCCAATAACACCTGGCCGCCCGCCGCAGCTACTTGCATAGAAACGGCGCTCTGCGGTATCAGTCTGCCGGCAGATTGGGGCGCGGTGAGCCCGGTATTCCTCCCATGCTCAAATCCGGCCATGAACGGCTGCACATTGTGGATAAGCGACAGCCACGGCTACACGTATGATCCGACGGCCGGTAGCGCGAGCCCCTTTATGCGCACGTTCTATCTGACACCCGCGCCTGCCGGCAGCCAATATCTGGCGACAGTTGTCGTTTCGTGGACTGCGGGCAGCTTCGGCAATCAAGTCCAGCTTCAGGAGCTCTTATCCAATTATGACAATAATGAAAGATAAAATGACAAAAGGATACGCGCTGCTCTTCGCTGTCATTGTTTCGGCAGTGGTCCTTTCGGTGGCTGCGTTTATCGTTTCTGTCAGCCGCAAGCAATTCATCCTGGCCTCGACTGCCCGCGACTCCCTGGTGGCGATCTACGCGGCTGACAGCGGCATACAATGCGCTGTCGAGGCGTACTATAAGGGAACGCTGGCCACTACGTCCAGTTCCGTCACGATACCGTGCAATGGAGCCGATGTAGTTTCAGCTTTTAATCCGGTGAACTTCGGTGATATAACGGGGTTAGGTATTGGTTCCTCCATATATCGTGACTTCTATCAAACTCCAGCTATCAAAATCGGTCTGCCTAACCATGTCTGCGCCGCCGTCACCGTCACCGATGGATACTACGATGACGTCAAAAATGGCAAACCAGTCCACATGACAGTCATCGAATCGCGTGGGTATAACATCGGAGGCACGGCGAGCGGCGAGAGCTGTCCCGACAATAATCCTCGCGAGATCGAAAGGGCCATCCGCCTGGTCTATCGCGGCGGATAGTTTTCGTATATCCTTAGGCCATGAAAAAGGCCGCGACTGCTAAACCAGCTAAGCCCGCTCTGGGGCAGAAAGCACCCAAAGCGGTGATCGCCCGTTTGGAAAAGCTCAAGACGGCCATCGAACACCACCGCTTCAATTATCATGTCCTCAATAAGGAGGAAATATCGGCCGAAGCCCTGGATTCGCTCAAACATGAGCTCGTGGAGATCGAAGAGCGATATCCCGAACTGATCACGCCCGATTCGCCGAGCCAGCGCGTCGGAGGCAAGCCGCTGCCGGAGTTCAAGAAAGTGAAGCACGCCGTGCCGCAGTGGTCTTTTAACGACGCCTTCTCGCCGGATGAGATCCGCGAGTTTGACGAGCGCGTCAAGCGTTTTCTGGCGCAGGGCGGGGTCGCGGAGCCGAAACCGACTTACACCTGCGAACACAAGATAGATGGGTTGAAGATCGTTCTTACCTATGAAAAAGGGATGCTAACGCAAGCGGCCACTCGCGGAGACGGTACGGTCGGCGAAGACGTCACGGAAAATGTGCGGACGATCGAGTCGGTGCCGCACAAACAGCGCCAGCCGTTTTCGCTCATAGTCGAAGGAGAGATCTGGATGGGTAAGAGCACGCTCGTAAGATTAAATGCCGCGCGAAAAAAGAAAGGCGAGGAACCGTTCGCCAATCCGCGGAACGTGGCGGCCGGTTCGATCCGCCAACTTGATCCGAAGATGACGTCCGAGCGCCATCTCGATTCGTATATATATGATATTGCGGCGATTACCGGTTCGGCTCCGGCTTGGCCGCCGACCCAGCAAGAAGAACTCGAATTTCTGCGCAGCCTCGGCTTCAAAGTCAATCGCTGCTACAAATACTGCAAAAATATCGACGAAGTCATCGAATATTGGAAAGAGTGGCAGGGAAAGATGCCTAAAGAAGATTATTGGGCAGATGGCGTGGTCGTCAAGACCGATTCAAAGGAATATCAGGACATTCTCGGCTACACCGGCAAGGCGCCGCGCTGGGGCATCGCTTTTAAGTTTCCCGGCGAGGAGGTCACGACCATCCTTGAAGACATCGTCTTTCAGGTGGGACGGACCGGCGTGATCACGCCGGTCGCCGTCCTTAAACCGGTCGCGATCGGCGGCTCGACGGTCTCGCGGGCGACTCTCCACAACGAGGACGAGATCAAGCGCCTGGACGCGAGGATCGGCGACACGGTCATCTTGAAAAAAGCCGGCGACGTCATTCCCGACATCGTGGGGGTGGTCAAAGAGATGCGCACTCCTAAAATGAAGCCGTTCAAATGGCCGACCCGTGTGGCGGTCTGCGGCGGCGACGGGCGGATCGCGCGCATTCCCGGAGAGGCCGCCTGGAGATGTGTCTCGGCCGATTCTTTCGAACAGCATAAGAGGAAATTGTATTATTTCGTCTCCAAGCACTGCTTCGACATAGACGGCCTCGGACCGCAAGTCATCGACCTCCTTTTGAAGCACGAGCTCATCTCATCGCCGGCGGATATATTCACTTTAAAAAAAGGAGATCTCGTCGCCCTGCCGCGCTTTGCCGAAAAATCGGCGGACAATCTCGTAGCGGCGATCGAGAAGGCGAGGAAAGTCACATTGCCAAGATTCCTGTCCGCGCTTTCTATTCCGCAAGTTGGCGAAGAAACCGCGTATGACATCGCGCGGCACTTCGGCTCGATAGAGAAGATAGGCAAGGCCGGCGCCGAAGATTTCGAATCCATTTATGGCGTGGGCCCGATCGTGGCCAAATCGATCGGAGAATGGTTCAAACAGCCGGACAATCGTAAGCTGATCTCCGACCTCTTGAAGCAGGTGACCATCGTCAAGGAAGAGGCAGCCGCAGGCAAACCGCTTGAAGGAAAGTCTTTTGTCTTCACAGGTTCTTTGCCGACTCTCGAGCGTGAAGAAGCGCAGGCCCTGGTGCGCCAGCATGGGGGAGATGTGGTCGGTTCGGTTTCCAAGAAAACCTCATTCGTGGTCGCCGGCGAAGAAGCCGGCTCGAAGCTGGATAAGGCGAGGGAATTGGGGGTCAAAATCATCGATGAAAAAGAATTCCTGAACATGATACAATCCAAATATGATCAGCCCTGAAAAGATCGAACATATCGCGCGGCTGGCCCGCATCAAGCTTTCGGGCGAGGATGCAAAGTCGTTGGCCAAGGAATTCGGTCCCATTTTGAGCTATATTGACCAGCTCAAAAAAGTGGATGTCTCGATGGCGGCCGAAGCACGCGTCGGCGCCGTCAAAAATGTCATGCGGCCGGATGTGGCCATGCCTATTTCAAAGGAAGACCGAGAGCGTCTGCTTAAGGAGGCGCCGGAGAGGGTGGGCGATTTTATCGCCGTCAAGAAGATCATCGCGCAAGACTGAAATGCAATAGCATGCCGATCAATCTAAAAGACCTGACTATTCAGAAAGCGCACGAACACCTCACAAAGGGCGATTTTACGGCCGTCGAGCTCACGCAGGCGTATCTCGGAGAGATAGCAAAAAAGAATAAGGATATAAACGCGTATCTGGAAGTTTTTGATGATGCATTGGAGTCTGCCAGGGAAGCCGATAAAAGTATCAAGGAGGGAAAGGCCGCGCCGCTCACGGGCATACCGTGTGGTATCAAGGACAACATTCTGATCCAAGGTAAAAGAGCCGGTGCCGCCTCGAAAATCCTTGAGCCGTATCATGCCGCTTACGATGCCACTTCCATTGCGAAATTGAAATCTGCCGGCGCGATTTTTCTCGGCCGAACCAATATGGACGAATTTGCCATGGGTGGTTCCACGGAAAATTCGGCGTATGGCCCGACCAAAAATCCGCATGACCTTTCGAGGGTGGCCGGCGGTTCCTCGGGCGGTTCGGCCGCGGCCGTAGCCATGGACGGCGCGCTCTTTGCTCTCGGCTCCGACACGGGCGGTTCGGTCAGGCAGCCAGCCAGCTTGTGCGGGGTTGTCGGACTTAAACCGACCTACGGAGAAGTCTCGCGCTACGGTCTCATGGCTATGGGTTCGTCGCTTGATGTCATCGGCACTCTAACCAAGACTGTCGCCGATGCGGAAACCGTTTTCAATGTCATCCGGGGCAAGGATGTGAGAGACGGCACGACGATTGGGGAGACGACATATGGCGAGCCGACGCGTGCCCGGACCGCAGAGAGCGTGAAGCCGGTCATTGGCATTCCACGCCATTTTCTTCAAGGGGACGGCATAGATGCTCAAGTATTGAAATCGTTCGATTCGGCCATGGATTCATTCAAAAATAAGGGATATGAAATAAAAGAAATAAAAATACCGAATATCTCACAGGCTTTGGCCGTCTATTACATCGTCATGCCGGCCGAAGTCTCTGCCAACATGGCCAGATACGACGGCGTCAAATACGGCTTGCACGTCGACGGCGCTGACGGCATAGATGATTATTTTGAAACGCGGCGGGCCGGTTTCGGCCCCGAAGTCATCCGCCGCGTGCTCCTCGGGACCTACGTGCTTTCGGCCGGATACTATGATGCTTACTATAACCGCGCCAATGCCGTGCGCCGGCTGATCACCGATGAATTTCTCGGGGCATTCGGATCCGTCGACATCATTGCCACGCCGACGGCGCCGTCGCCGGCCTTCAAGATCGGCGAGAAATCGGCTGACCCGATGAATATGTATCTCCAGGATATTTTCACGGTGACCGCTAACCTGACGGGCCTGCCGGCCATTTCGATACCGTGCGGCGAAGCGTCAGTTTCAGGGAAAAACCTGCCCATCGGCCTGCAGCTTATGGCGAGGCACGCGGATGAAAGGACGCTCTTCGAGGCCGGAAAAGATTTTCTGGCAGAATGATATTCGTCAGAATGATGTTTTCGGAGAATGATATAATATAGGCATGCCCGATACCACTTCTTTTTCTGCCGAGATCCTCCAAAAGCTCGCGGATTTTTTCCCCACACTAGTTGACTGGCTCAAGAGTGTCATGGGATTTCTCATAGGCATCTCGATCCCGCTGTCGCTTTTCTTCTTTATCGGCATCATCTATTGCGTCGAAGAATTGAAAAAGATCCGCCGCAAGGAAGCGGAGATGCACGACCTCAAGGTCGAGACGGCGTTTGAAACTGCCGACAGCGGCGACCGGACCATGGCCCACCGCTGGGAAAACGCCTTGAAGCACATCGAATCGCCCAATGGGAGCGATTGGAAACAGGCCATCATCGAAGCCGATATCATCCTTGACGATCTTTTGACCAAGATGGGCTACCGCGGCGAAAGCGTCGGAGAAAAGCTGAAGCGCGTCGAGCCTGGCGACATGAAATCGTTGAACGATGCCTGGGAAGCGCATAAAGTCAGAAATCAGATAGCCCATGAAGGTTCCGGTTTCGAGCTGACCCAATACACGGCCAAGCAGGTCATCCATATGTACAAGAAAGTTTTTGTCGAATTCTATTACATCTGACGCAGTCTATTTGTGATGACATGTATAAAAAAACCGCGCAGCTCGTCGTGCCCGGTCGCTTCGATTTGCGGGACCGATTCGCCGTTCGCGATCATGAGAAAATGTTCATGAACTCGATGGGCCCATCGCGATAAATCTTGAGGGCAAAGCCCTCGCATTCTGTCAAGATCCTATATGAGAAGAGCTCGAGCGAGTTCAGGAACAAGCCGGCTATGGCCTGAAGGAGTATGTCATGGCCGATGATCAGGACATCTTTCGCCCGTGACGTATCTATCGTCCGGGTTAAGACGCCGTAGGCCGCATAGGCCTGACGATGGATTATCGGCTCATAGCCCTTTTT
>JAXDMJ010000052.1:0-6755 GCA_034666165.1 Candidatus Parcubacteria bacterium | reverse complement strand
CAGCGAAACAGCCGACGCGCAGTTTCAGGAATATCGGAGCCAGCTCGAGCAACGGACTGCCGTGGTCGAACAAGGACTGGTGCGCTGCGGCATCCGGGCCGCCGAGCTCGGCACCGAAGAAGTGGTAGAATTATATTACAAGCTCTTCAATCCTGGCGAAACGGAAAAGCCCATCCAAATCACATGAGCATCTTTTCAAAACTACTCGGCCGCAAGGCGGAGCCCGCCATCCTCTCGGTCCTGCCGGCGGAGATCTACCAGGCCGGCGTCCTGGAATTGAAAGACGTCATCGCCCCCTCGGCCCTGAAGATCAGCCCAAAGGAGCTCAATCTGGGAGAAAAAGTCGGACGGACGCTGTTCGTCATCTCATATCCGCGCTTCCTCGACGAAAGCTGGTTTGCGCCGATCATCAACCTCGACAAGGTCTTCAACATCTCGATCTTCATCCATCCCATCGATACGGCCAAGATCCTGCGTCATTTCCAGAAGAAAGTGGCAGAGGTGCAGAGCCAGATCTCCCGCCGGCAAGAGAAAGGTATGGTCCGCGACCCGGCTCTCGATACGGCCTATCAGGACCTCGAGGGGCTGCGCGATCAATTGATGCAGGCGCAGGAACACATCTTCGACGTCGGCGTCTATATCACGCTCTTCGCCGACACGGACGGTGAACTGGACAAGCTCGAATCGGAGATCAAATCGATCCTCGAATCGAAGCTCGTATATGTCAAGCCAGCGCTCTTCCAGCAGGAACAGGGCTTCAAAAGCGTCATTCCGATCGGCGACGACCAGCTCGCCGTCCATTCCAAGCTGAATTCGTCCCCGCTCTCCAGTCTTTTTCCTTTCGTCTCTTTCGATCTCACATCCAACAAGGGCATCCTCTACGGCATCAATCGCCACAACTCTTCCTTGGTGCTCTTCGACCGCTATTCGCTGGAAAATTACAATTCCGTGACATTTGCCGTGGCCGGCGCCGGCAAATCCTACTGTACCAAGCTGGAGATCCTGCGGACGCTGATGTTCGACTGCGACGTCATCGTCATCGATCCGGAAAAAGAATACGAATACATGGCGGAGGCGACTGGCGGCAAGTATTTCAATATCTCCCTCAACTCCGAGCATCATATCAATCCCTTCGATCTGCCTATTCCGGCCGAAGACGAAGCGGCCGCCGACGTCCTGCGTTCGAACATCATCAACCTGGTCGGCCTTTTCCGCATCATGCTCGGCGGCCTGACACAGGAAGAGGACGCCATCATCGACCGCGCCATCGCCGAGACGTACGCCCTCAAAGATATCTCGCCCGATTCGGATTTCCGCAGCGTCGAGCCGCCGCTTCTGTCGGATTTCGAGCTGGTCTTGGCGGGCATGGAGGGCGCCGAGTCTCTGGTTCAGCGCCTGACCAAGTACACCAAAGGCACATGGTCCGGCTTCATCAACCGCCCGTCCAACGTGGACATCAACAAGAAATTCGTCGTCTTCTCGCTTCGCGACATGGAGGACGAGCTCAAGCCGGTAGCCATGTACATCGTCACGCACTATATATGGAATGCCGTCCGCAAGAACCGCAAGAAGCGCCTGCTCGTCATCGACGAAGCCTGGTGGATGATGAAATCGGAGGACACCGCCTCGTTCCTCTTCGGCCTAGCCAAGCGCGGCCGCAAATACTATCTCGGCCTGGCGACGATCACACAGGACGTGGACGACTTCCTTAAATCCCCCTATGGCCTGCCGATCCTCACAAACTCGTCGATCCAGGTCCTTTTGAAACAATCGCCCACGGTCATCGACCATATCCAGCAAACATTCAACTTGACGGATGAAGAAAAATACCTGCTCCTCGAATCGGACGTCGGCGAAGGTATGTTCTTCGTCGGATTGAAGCATGTGGCCTTGAAGATTGTCGCATCGTACACCGAAGATCAGATCATCACCACCAATCCCGCACAGGTTTTGCAGATAGAAAAGGCCAAGAAAGACTTGGAGGCGGCCGGACAATAGTGAGGTATAATTGAACGATGAAAGCGAAGAGCAAGGATAAGGGATGGCTGCTCCTGTATTTATTTTCCGGTGGCATGGATTTTATTCAATTCGTCATCATAGAGGTCATCCTTATCTGGTTCCTCGGCCTCGGCGCAGCGATTAACGAGGTCTTGGACCCGATCGTCGGGGTCATCCTGGCCTCCTGGATACAGTTCGGAAAAAAAGTCTCCTTAATCAGTCGGCCAAATCGGCTGCTATCTATGGTGGGGACGGAAGCGGCGGCGGCACTTACGGGTGGAATTGCTCAACTATGGATACTCGACGTCTGGTACATTCACAATGACGTCAAAAAAGAAGTGGCTGCAGAAAAAGAGAGCGAAGATCAGGATCGATCAGTCGAATTACGAAGCGAGGAACCCCTCAACCAGAACGGCCGGTCGCCGGCCAGGCGACCGCCGCCGCTTTACCATAACGGCCGCAGAGAGGCTCAGGAGGCACGAACAATTGTGTGATAAAATATTCATAATGCCATCTCACGCCACATGGATAAGGATTCTCGGTTGTGTCGTCCTCTTCGTTGTCATAGCCGCAGCCGCGGCATACGCGCAAGGCATTCCGGTCATGCCCGGCGCTCTTGATCTATCTCTCTCTACGAGCAATCCGGCTCCCGGGCAAGAACTGACTATCACCGCCAAGAGCTACACCATCGAGATCGATTCGGCTACTCTGACCTGGACAACCAACGGAAATCTGCTGCAAAAGGGAGTGGGCTTGACCACGTACAAAATGGCCGCCCCGCCGCTGGGGAAAAAAATCGATATTGCAGTGACTGCCGTGCCGGTTTCCGGCGCCCAGATCAGCGGTTCTGTGACCGTCGTTTCAAGCTCGGTCGACATGATCATTGAAACTGACGGATATGTTCCGCCATTTTTTAAAGGGAAACTGGCGCCCGTCTACCAAAATCGCATCAAGGTCGTGGCTGTTCCGCATATCGCCAATTCTCTCGGCAGCGAATACGACCCGAAGACTATCGTCTACACCTGGAAAAAGAATGATCAGGTCATAGATGACCAATCGGGTTATGGCAAGCAATCGATCACCTTGGCCGGAGACTTGATTCCCAGAGGTTACACCGTCACGGTCACGGCCGCCAATAAAGAGGGCACCATGCAGGCTTCAGGTTACCTGCCTGTTTCCTTCGAGGCGCCGTCAATAAATTTTTACGTTGATGATCCGCTCTACGGACCGCTGTATAACGTGGCCATCGTGAATGGCGTCCGCATCGGATCGGAAAAAGAAACAGGCATCATTGCCGTGCCTTTCGGCTTTACCCGGCCGGCGCAGGATCTCGGGCATTTGACTTTGAGCTGGCTAGTGAATGGAAGCGCCGATCCTGACTTGGCGGACAAAGAGACTCTGATACTTCGCGCCCCGGAAAATA
Organism: Candidatus Parcubacteria bacterium; assembly: GCA_034666165.1. Taxonomy (GTDB): domain Bacteria; phylum Patescibacteriota; class Minisyncoccia; order Phycocordibacterales; family PALSA-1337; genus C7867-002. Next base: position 3,334 of record JAXDMJ010000052.1, on the reverse strand, counting down.
CCGAGGGCAGTTCGGACATTGACCTTAACATCCAAAACACCCTGAATATCCTGCAGACAGCGAGAAACGGCTTTACAGCACAATTCAGCGCGGGCAAGCCTTTAATCGCAACCACGAGTGAAGCCGTCATTTAAACGCATGAAATTGAAGACTTATTTTACACTTTACCTGCTCTCTGCGCTCCTTTTCCCGGGAGGTCTTGATGCAGCAGCGGATAACACGACATATAAACTGCTCGAACCTCTGCCTTGCATCGTCACGTCGAACGGACCCGTTGGCGGGCAGACAGGCTGCACGCCGGGCACGCAGATCCAAACAGTCAAATTGCTTGACTATGTGCAGTATGCTTTCAACTTGCTCATTGCCGGCGCCGCCGTATCCGCCGTCTTCATGATCGTCTGGGGCGGTCTCCAATACATGACCACTGATTCGTTCCAGGGTAAATCCTCGGGCATAACGAGGGTCAAGAACGCGGTCTACGGTCTCATCATGGTCTTGGCGACTTTCATCATCTTGCGGACGGTCAATCCGGCGCTGACCACTCTGCCGCTCTCGCTGGTCCCGCCCCTCGCCAAGACAACCAAATCCAGCGTCAACGCCTTTTTCGCGGACATGGAGAATGAGGCCAAGCAAAACAAGACCGAAACGGCTCAGACGATCGCTTCGCGAACCAAGGCCAAAGCCGACGTTACGGCCGCGCAGAAAGACTTGTCGGATCTCCAAACCAAATACGAGGCAGCTTTGGCAAAACAAGACACTTCCGCCGCGGATGCGATAGCAGCCCAGATTAAGGACAAGGAAAGCGACGTTACCAATACCCTGAAGGTCCAAGCGGTCTTTACCGCAACGTCTGGAATGATTGGAGTGCTTAATCTCCTGACGGCCAGCCATGACCCTGAGGGTAACATTGATCTGGAGAGCAATTCGGTAGACACCATCAAAAAGGCCGAAGTGGCGGTCGACCATGCCCACACCGAGAGCGTGACGAGAGTCTTGCAAGTTGGGAGCGAACTGTCTCCGGACCAGAAACAAGACGTCGATAATACGTATAACTATGTCGCTGGGCTACTAAAGATCCAAGAGTATCTAGCGGAGGTGCGAGCAACAACTTTCGAAAAGTTTGCAGCCGGCACCGATGCTACGAATCAGAGCGGTACTTATTCCGTCCCTGTCCAAAAAAGCATCAATGCCATCACGGACCCGGTTAAAAAGGCCTCGCTTCAGAAAAAATATAACACTATCTTTCTAGGCAAATGAAATCACGCAATAGCACAATTCTGATTTTTCTAGTCTTGATCATCCTGCTTGCGCTCTCGGTCGCGGCCTATTGGTTCTTTTTCTTGAATGGGCACGCCGGGCCGGCTCCGGCCGAGACGGGAGCATCGCCGACATCCGGAGGATTCACGCCCTTGAATGGGGGATCGGGCGCTCTCGGAACCCCGCCAGCCGGAAATCCTCCTCCGACGGAACCCGGTCCGGCAGCCGGCGGTCCCGGTCAGCCGCCGGCGGCCCTGCCGGTCCTACGCCTCTTGAGCGCGTCTCCGATCGGCGGATATGGAGCCAGTACGACCGCCAGCACTACAATCATCCGATGGATCGACCGCGGCCGCGGCAATGTCTATGAGGCCGAGGGGGATTCTGCCGGCATTACGACGCTGTCAAACACGATTTTGCCGCGGATATACGAGAGCGTCTGGAATAGAAATCTGACGGCTTTTGCGGCATCAATGCTGCCCGCCGAATCAAACGTCCCGACTGCTCTCTTTGCGGAACTGCGTGCGCAAAATGCCTCGACCACCGCCGGAGTGTCTTCGAGCACACCGGCAACAGGCGTCCTCACGCTTACACCTTTCGAACTAAAGGGAAAGAACCTACCGGGAAACGTCATCGCTTATGCCGCTTCGCCCGCCGGCGATAAGATCTTCACGCTCATCAATGAAAACGGAACCGGCGCCGGCTACGTCGCTAACTTTGACGGCTCGGCCGTGACCCGCATCTTCACCACGCCGCTCACGGAAGTTTCCATTGAATGGCCTGAAACCAATACCATAGCCATCACCACTGCCGGCGCGGCCGGCCAAGACGGCTTTCTGTATTTCGTCAATCCTAAGACTGGCGTCTGGAATAGGATTCTCGGTCCGATAAAAGGCCTTGCGACCCGCACCAGCCGTGACGCCCGCTTTATCATCGCTTCAGCCGCTGTCACGAATCAGGCGATCCAGACGACTATCTTCGCCTCTGGCAGCAGCACAACGACCGATGCCGCCATCCGCACCGTGGCGGACAAATGCGCCTGGGGAAATTTCTATAAAGACATCGTCTACTGCGCCGTGCCGACAGACGTTCCGGACGGGACTTATCCAGATGACTGGTACCGCGGCACCGTCTCATTCAACGATAAACTCTGGCAAGTAGACGCCGCCACCGGCGAAGTCAAACTGATCGCCAACATCGCCGACCGCTCCGGCCGCCCGATGGACGCGATCGATCTCGGCCTTGATGCCAAGGACAGCTTCCTGTTCTTCATGAATAAGAAGGATAACTCTCTCTGGTCGCTCGATCTTGTCCGAACGCCATAGGTTTATAGCTTGATGTGATTCAAATGCTTTTTCCTGATGTAGAGCTCCTGTCCCAGAGTGAATAGGGCGCCGACCGACCAGTAAATGGCGATGACCGAGGCGGCCTGCGGAAACCGCGCTGGAATGATCCAATAGGTCGTGACAAAAGCCAGTATGGGCAGCATGAACTTCATCTGCGTGCTCATGGTGTTGGCTAATTGAGCCGACATGTCGAGCTTGGCGCCGGATTTGACGGCGTTGGCCGAAATGGATTTTTGCTGGCGGGTGGCCAGAGAGAAATGCAGCTGAAAAAATTGGATGATGCCGGTGATCAGCGACAAAATCAGGCTTTTTTGCGTGAGGTCGAGACCTAAAAGAGTGGTCTTGACTTGAGGAAGATGGATGAAGCTGTACAGGAGCTCGGGATGGATCGTCGGCGTGATCTTGTAAAAGACCGAGATGAGCGCGATCAGGATGGGCAGCTGGATGAACAAGAGCAAAATGCCGGAAAACGGCTTGACTTTCTTTTCCCGATACAGCTCCATGATCTTCTGTGCCTGCGTCTGCTTGTCATTGGCATATTGCGCGCGGATCTTTATCGCTTCCGGCTCGATCTCCTTCATGCGGACCTGCGTCAAAAGCGAGCTCTTAGACAAAGGGAAGAGGATCAGGCGGATGACGATGGTGAAGAGGATGACGGCGATGCCGACATCGATCGCCGGGATCAAATCCATGATGCCGACCAGGCCGTTATAGAGGGGCAGAAAGATCAGCTG
>JAXDMJ010000051.1:0-6399 GCA_034666165.1 Candidatus Parcubacteria bacterium | reverse complement strand
CCGGCCAGACCAAACCATGCTCGTCCGACCAGATTTCGGCGATGACGCCCATGACTCGTGCGGGACCGATGCCATAACTGCCCATGAAAACCGGCCTTGGCTTTCCCCCCGTGTCTTTATACGTGAGGCCGAGCGTCTCTGAAAATCGTGTGCCGAGCGTGAAGATATTCCCTACTTCGACGGCAGCGCGCTCTTTCAAATCGCTCTTCTTCATCTTGAGATCCGTGAGCACTTCATCGGAGATAACCTCCTTGTTGACAGCGATTTTTTTGCCGTGATGCACGAAAATTGTGTCCTCGCCGGCCTCGGTCACGGTCTGAAATTCATGGGAATATTTTGAAAATGAACCGCCGCTGGCAAATGTCACGAATGTTTGGTCGCCAATGCCCAGTCTGTCGAATATGCGGGTGTAAGCGGTCCGCGCTTCCTCATAAAAAACCTGATGGGATCTCTCGTCTACGTTGAATGAATACAAGTCCTTCATTAAGAATTCCCGAGTCCGGAGGATGCCGGACTTGGCACGCTCTTCGTTCCGGAACTTGGTCTGGAATTGATAGATGGCGAGCGGCAGGTCGCGAAACGAGCGGACATGGTCTTTCAAGAGGACAGTCAAGGGTTCCTCGTGAGTAAAGCCCAGTCCGACCTCACTGCCGTTCCTGAGTTTGGTCTTGAACCAGGCATCGACCGCGCTATCGTCCCAGCGGCCGGTCATCTCCCAGAACATCTTTTCCTGCAGAGCCGTCAGGTGGATTTCCTGTCCGCCGATCGAATTCATTTCTTCCCGAATAATACCGATGATCCTGCCGAGCGTCCGAAAACCGAGCGGCAGAAACGAATAGACCCCGGCCATTTCCTTATGAATGAAACCGGCGCGGATCAAGAGCTGCGCATTCTTGGCGACCTCATCTTTGGGCGGCTCGCGGCGCGTGCGGGTAAAAAGGAACGATTGCTTCATGGCCTCCATGATACATGAGCGGTGGCATTTATCGTATGTTGACAACTATGGCACTGATCAATATAGTATGTACGGAACATGCTATGATACGAGAACACAAGACCGAGGGCGATGATGGCTTCAGAACCACAAGCCAGCAGTGCCAAGACAATGTCAAAGAGGCCGATGAGGATCTATCGGATGCCGCCCAAGCATTGTCGGAACTCTCAAAGAGCAATCAGTTCGCCGCTGTGAAGTTCAATGCTATCTGGCAGGAAAAGGGCATCCATGAGATGTTCGAGGACTCCAAAGCCGCCATGGATTTTTGGAGGGAGAGCCTCCGTGCAGAAAAGACAAAGAGCATAATCACGAAGACAAACGATCCTGCCCACGGGATCGTTCTGGCAGTCAAGCTTGAATTCGTTTTCTGTCGCGGAGATGACACTCCCTTTGCCCGATTCGTCGTCTGGTTCGACCATGACGGCTGGTTCTACCGGACGGAGGTGGTCAGCGGCCGGACGTAGGCTGACGAGAAGCCGGATTGACGCTGTGCTCACGCACAGTTTTTTTATTTTCCTTTTTTATTGTCCTATTTCATCAGTCTGGCTATATCTTTGTAGGTGACGACGACCATAAGGAGCATAAGCAGAGCGAAACCGGCGGTATTGACGGCGTTGGCGAATTTAGCGGGGATCTTCCGGCGGAACAGGCCTTCGATGGCGACGAGAAGGATGCGCCCGCCGTCCAAAGCCGGAAACGGGATCAGGTTGATGACGCCCAAGTTTACCGAAATCAGGGCCGTGATCATCAAGAGATACGTGAAGCCGAGCTCGGCGGCATTGCCGACGATGCCGGCGATGCCGACGGGGCCGGCCACATCGGCGAAATTGGCCGTGCCACGGAAGATATTGGCGATGAAAGTGTATAGGCCGACGGCCGTGTCGCGCGTAATAAAGCCGGTGTAGCGGGCTCCCTCATATATCGAGGTGAAGAACGGCAGACGCAAGTCGGCCACGTCCTGCATGGCGATACCCACGGCGTATTTGCCCTCGATAAGGCCGGTTGTCGGCGTGACCGGCGCGGTCTTTAGCTCGCCGCGATGGATGTATCCAAGCATCACCTGCCCGCCTTTGCTCTCATTGATAGAGTTTTGAATGTCGCTTATCGATTGTTTGGGTTTGAGAGCGTTCCCTTCGACGCGGCCCGGCGAGACGCCTTGAATGACATCCCCCAGCCCGAGCCCCGCTTTCTCGGCGGGAGAGCCGGGCGCGACATACGTCACCATGATACGCGGGTTCTTAAAATCATCGGCGTATCTCTCGAACCCCTCGGTCGTAGCTGTGACTCCGGAGACGAAGACGGCGACGTACAACAGCCAGGCGAATAAGAAATTGAAAAAAACGCCGGCGAACAGGACAGCAGCCTGCTTGAAGCGGTTCTTGTGGACGAAGCTTCGCGCCCGGTCCGGACCGTTTATGGAATCATCATCCGGATTCTCACCGTGGATCTTCACGTACCCGCCGAAAGGGATCAGATTGAGACCGTATTTTGTCTCGCCCGATCCCCACGAGATCAAACGCGGTCCGAAGCCGATCTTGAACTCATCTACTCGGATGCCGTTCGCCCGCGCGACGACGAAATGCCCCAGTTCATGGACAAAGATCAGAACGGCCAAAACTATGATGAATATGATGACCGTCATGTTAAGATCTCCTTCTCTTTTTTTTCATACAGCCCGTCGATCTTCTTTACTTCTTCGTCGGTGTATTTTTGAGTTTCATTCTTGAGGCGGAAAATGTCGTCTTTGCAGTAACCGCCGGCTTTTTCCTTGGCCTGAATGTCATTGATGACGGCGTCGAGATGCTGGCGGATCTGTTTTTTGGCTTCCTCAAGCCGGTCTTTGGCCTGTTTGGCGATCACGCGGCGGCGATCAGCGGTCAATTCGGGAAAAATGACGCGCAGACCTTGGTCGTCCGTCATGACGGAAACACCCAGATTGGCCACCGAAATGGCTTTCTCGATGTCTTTAGCCTGGCTCTTATCCCACGGCGCGATGCGCAAAGTCCTCGCCCCCTCGATGGTCACGGCGCCGAGTTCTTTGATGGCCAGAGGCGCTCCGTATATTTCGACACGCACACTGTCAAGCACCGAGGGCGAAGCTTGGCCGGTGCGGACCTGCATGAATTCCCTCTTCAGCCATTCCTCGACCCCGGCTAATTGCTTTTTATAGGGATTAAAATCGTAGGCCATGTTCAATAGCGCTATTATAACATGTTTTCAGGCCTCAAACATGGAGCGCGACATATTCCAAAAGCATTTTCAGCGACGGCGACCGGTCATTCAAATATTTTCTGACAGTTTCGATGGCTTCGAGTTGCCGCATGTTTTTTTTGATGCCCCCACGTTCATAGAGAACCGCCTGGATATCGTTGACGAAATCAATGGCGTTTTGCTTGGTCTGCCGCTCTTTGCTGATATCGTCAAGCAATTTTTTTATGAGCTCGATACGCATGGCCGGCGGCGCTTTGAGAAATTTCCGAGCGTTATCGCTGCCGTCCCGCTCGTTCGCCTTTAGGCCGTCGAATATGGCTGATCCGATAAAGGACAACCGGGATTTGACGGTCGGCAGAAGGAGATGTTTTGACGGGACGATCAGAAAGAAATGCGCGTATACGGCCGGTTCCTCGAGCAATTTGAGCAGAGCATTCTGCGCTTCGACCGTGATGCCGTTCATCGTCAAGACAAAGATCTTCTTGCCTGCAGATCGAACCGGCCGGGTCTCATGGATAGATTTGAGCTCGCGCGCGTCGTCGATGGTGAAATTCTCGTAGTGCCTGTCAAAAAAATCTGGATTGGCGGTCGCACTTAAACCATGCTCTTTTTCCAAGCAAGACAGAAGTTCTGAATGCGCGGCATCGGAACCGATCAGGCAGTAAGCGTGGTGAGAGAGCTTCTTCAACTCTTTGAAAGCATCCATTCATTTATTGTATATTTTCCGCGCAATAATGAAAACACGAGGAAACATAAAAAAGCGGGCGCATCGACCGAAGCCGACACGCCCGTTTGGTGATCGCCCTTCCGCAACTTACCGCTGTCCCAAGAGAGATGCCAACACACGTTCGTAGCACGACGTGAAGATTCTCAAGGGGGGATAAGACTGAAGCAGGACTGGTAAGGGAAGTGCGCGTCTGAGCTCAAACGCGGTTCTTTTTACCTCTCGCTTGATACATGATTCCAGTTGGCCGTTAGCTAGCGGCCGACTCATGCATCCGGGATGAGTCCGAACCGTCACATGGACGGGTTACGATGGTTGAGTTTGAGACTCTCCGAGAGTCTCCATCACCGACCAACCTCTGCGTTTTGTAGCTTCACACTGGCGTGCTCGGCCGGAAAAAATCTAGCAAGTCCGTCCTGAATTGTCAATCGATCCTATCTTTTCGAAATTATAGTTTTTTTGTAGACGTCCAAATGCTCGAGAGCGATACCGGTGCCCTTGGCCACGCAGAGCAGAGGTTCTTCGGCCAGTTGCGCCTTGACGCCCGTGCGCCTAAGAACCAGTTCAGGAATGTTGCGCAGGAGCGACGAACCGCCGGTCATGGTAATGCCCTGATCGATGATGTCGGCCGCCAGCTCCGGCGGCGTGTCCTGTAAGACGTCGCGGATGGCTTTGATCATCTCGCGCAAGGGCGCGGCGATGGCCCGGACGATCTCATTGGTCTTGATCTCGGTCGAGCGCGGGAGGCCGGAAATGAAGTCCCGTCCCTTGACTATCATGGAAAGCTCCTGATCAAGGGGCACAGCCGAACCGATCTGTATTTTAATGAGCTCCGCCATATGATCGCCGATAGCCAGATTGAACATGTGCTTCACGTGGTCGGCGATGGCCGCGTCGATCTTATTGCCCGCGCACTTTATGGACGTCGAGGCGACGATGCCGCCGAGCGAGATTACAGCCACGTCGGTCGTGCCGCCGCCGACGTCTACGACCATATGCCCCTTGGCCTCCTGTATGGGAATACCGGCGCCGATGGCCGCCAGGATCGGCTCCTTGACCACATAGGCATTTTTGGAACCGGCGCGGATAGCGGCTTCGATGACCGCCCTGCGCTCGGTCGAGCTGATCGAGGCCGGCACCGAGACCATGACTTCGGGCTTTAAAATATTGAAACGGCCGAGGGCTTTGTCGATGAAATAACGCAGCATGGCCTCGGTCACCCGGTAATCGGCGATGACGCCGTCCTTCATCGGCCGATAGGCGATGATGGTGTCGGGAGTGCGGCCGACCATCTCTTTGGCGCCCACGCCCACTGCTAAGACCTGCTTATCTATGACCGAAATAGCCACGACAGACGGCTCATTGAGCACGATCCCTCTTTTAGGGACGAAGACCAGCGTATTCGCTGTGCCCAAATCAATGCCTAATTTCGGAGAGAATATGCCCATAGTCAAGGGACTATATCACATAAGGCTGTTTCCGTGATATAAATGCCCTATGCGAACGAAATCGTCGGGTACGGTCAATTTTCGGGTTGAAGGCGGGCATAAGCTCTCCGGCGAGATCACTGTCCGCACCTCGAAGAACGGCGCGGTCGGCGTGATGTGCGCTTCCCTGCTGAACAAAGGAGCGACGGTCATCAAGAATGCGCCGAAGATCGAGGAGGTCAATCGCATCAGCGAGACACTCCAAAGTATCGGCGTCACTATCGAATGGCGAGGCAGCGACCTAGTTATAAAGCCGCCTAAGCGATTTACAATTGATCAGATCAACTATGAGTCCGCGGCCAAGACGAGAAGCGCCATCATGCTCCTTGCTCCCCTCATTCATGAATTAAAAAAATTCAGATTGCCTCAAGCCGGCGGTTGCCGACTAGGTTCGCGAACGGTCAAGCCATTCGTCTATGCCCTCGAGCGGCTCGGCGTATCGATCGAGACGACCTCCGACTATTACGAAGTCTCGCGGGCAAAACTGCGGCCGAATGAAATAGTGCTTTATGAAGCCGGCGACATGGTCACGGAAGCAGCGCTCATGGCTGCGGCGCGCATTCCGGGAAGGACGATCATCAGATTCGCCTCCGCCAATTACCAGGTTCAGGACGTCTGCCTGTATTTGAAGCAAATGGGGGTTAAGGTGGATGGCATCGGTACGAGCACGCTGACGGTTCACGGAAAAGAGCATATTAATGTCCAGGCCGAATACGCCTTGAGCGAAGACCCGATCGAGGCCATGTCGCTCATTGCCGCCGCCATCGTCACAAAATCATCCATCACCATCAGGCGCTGCCCCATCGATTTTTTGGAATTGGAGCTGCTCAAACTGGAAAAGATGGGATTCAAATACGACATCACCAAGAGATACATCGCTTTGAACGGCCACACCCGGCTCGTGGATATCAAGACTCGCGTTTCAAAACTCGTCGCGCTTGAAGAAAAGATCCATGCCCTGCCCTATCCGGGGATCAACATGG
>JAXDMJ010000050.1:0-3427 GCA_034666165.1 Candidatus Parcubacteria bacterium | reverse complement strand
GGAGATATAAGAAAGACATAATTGCCTTGAGCCTGATGAGTGTCGTCTCCGCTCTCGGCAATGGTTTCGTGCCCTTCATTTCGGGCAGATTCTTCGATGCCATCACTAGTCCGGCTATGGTCACGATTCTCGGCATGATCATGCCGCTCTTTACGGCCCTGCTTATTCTCTGGGCACTCGTCCAATGCGTGACGTATTTCGTCGATTGGAAGAGCACGATCTTAAGCGAAAAATTTTCCAATACCATCTGGCTCGACTATCTGGCGATCGGCTTCGGCTTCCTCCTCGAATTGCCGATGTCATTCCATAAACAGAACAAGATCGGGGAGATCTCCAACAAGATCAATGTCGCCGCCGGGGCCCTGGAAACGATCGCCGGCCGCATTGTCATCGATCTTGCCCCGCAGCTCTTGAGCATCGTCATCGCCCTCCTGGTCGCCGTCTATTTGAAGCCGCTCCTCGCCCTCTTTCTCCTCCTCGGCGTCATCGTCTATATCCTCATTCTCGTCCGCAAGGTGAAGCCCTTGGCCGGCTATCAGAAAGCCTATTGGGATCACTTGCATGTCTCATTCGGCGACGCCTATGACGTCGTGGGGAATACCCTCGCCATCAAGCAGTCGACCGCCGAGCCGTACGAGCACGCCAGAATGAAGAAGAGCTGGAAAGACGCCTTGCCGCTCTACATGCGCATGACCATGGTCTGGGGCAATCTGAACCTCTACCAGCGCCTGACCATCCTCGCCACGCAACTCTTGATCTTCGTCGCTTCGGTCTACTATATCCGCGCCGGAGCGATGACCATCGGCGAGCTCATCGCCTTCAATGCCTATGCCGCCATGATCTTCGGACCGTTTGTCGTGATCGCCCGCAATTGGCAGACCATCCAGAACGGCATCATCAATATCGAAACCACGGAAAAGATCCTGCGCCTGGAGCCGGAGAAATACGAACCGGCCCGGGCCGCGGCCTTCGAGGTGAAAGGCGGCATCAGTTTTAAGAATGTCTCATTCCATTATGAATCGGAGAAGCCGGTCCTGGAGAATATCAGCTTCGAGGCCAAGCCGGGCGAGGTCGTGGCTCTGGTCGGCGAATCGGGCGTGGGCAAGAGCACGCTCGTCGATCTCATCTCCGGCTACCATTTTCCCGAGGAAGGGACTATCGAGATCGACGGCCATGATATCCGCACTGTCAATCTGCGCACCCTGCGTTCGAAGATCGCCGTTGTGCCGCAGGAAGTGGTGCTCTTCAACGACACAATCGAAATGAACATCAAGTACGGCAATTTTAAGGCGAGCGACGCCGAGGTCAGGGAAGCCGCCCGCAAAGCCCATGCCGTCGAATTCATCGAAAAATTCCCGAAGAAATGGCAGCAGATCGTCGGCGAACGCGGGGTCAAGCTCTCGGTCGGCCAGAAACAGCGTGTTTCGATCGCCCGCGCCATCCTCCGCAATCCGGCCATCCTCATCTTGGACGAGCCGACCTCGGCCCTCGATGCCGGTTCGGAAAAGATCATCGTCGGCTCGCTTGAGGAGCTCATGCGCGGCAAGACGACCTTCATCATTGCCCACCGCTTGAGCACGGTCAGGAAGGCCAATAAGATCATCGTTGTGAAGAACGGCCGGATCGTCGAGAGCGGCACGCATCAGGAACTCATAGAAATTCCGGGCGGGGAATACCGCCGTTTGCACGAGTTGCAGATCGGGCTGCATGGTTGAACTTGAAACGGAACATTGTTATCATGCCCTCAGAAACTTGAAAAATTCCGATTCCGCCGCGCCACTGGCGTGTCGCGGCGATTCGGTACAAAAAGCGGAAATGTATGAAAATAATCGATCCGGTCAAAACCGCCGCGGAGAAATATTCATCGCCGGCGGAACCCATCAGTGCGCAGGTTCCTATTCTTCGCACGAGAACAGATAAATTGCATCTGGCCCATCAAGCCTTGCTGCCGATCGAAATGGGTTCGCGGCCCGAAATTGAGCGCGAATACAACACGAGCAAGCTGGACCTAGGAAGGGCGGAGAAAGCGGCAAAAGTGCTCGATCTCTTCCCCAAAGCGCGTCTGCTCGACCCAGAGCCGCTCTCGTGGCGGCACGGCAACGGTCTTCCGGTTCTGGCGCCGTTTTCACCTCAGTCGACGGACTGCATCTTTGACCACGAGGGTTGTCAGTCAATAAGGAAACTGGATGAGTCGGTGTATCGAGATGTGGCCCACAAGCTGACATCGCCATGGACCAAGACGCGTTGTTTTGTTTACGCCTTCATCTGCTGGCTCGCGTGCCTGACGGCTGAAGCGGTCTTGTTTCCGCGGTTCCCATGGGCGAATGTGAGGCTTGACCAGATAGCCTGGATATCCTCCATAGTGTTCTGGGTCACGACTCTCGCTGTTATCGGAGCGAGTCTTCAGCTGCACAGCCTCGTTCGCCATCGCATCGCCACGGCGCGATTTACCGGGCTCATTCCGCCTAAGAGCAAGGAGATAATCCGCAGAGCAGAGCAAAGTCCGCTGTTTCGCGAAGTCTTTCTGCTGGTAGAGGTCGAGGAATGGGATATCCGGAAAGAGCCGAAAAAGAAATCACTTGCGCAACAAGTGTGGTCTTTCATCCTTGAAGACCCCCTGATCGTCGGCTTCGACGGAGAGTCGTTGTGGTTGCTCGACAGCTTCGATCTGACCACGACCGAAGCGCTGGTCTACGGCTCGACCTCGACCCCGACGCCGACCCCGGCATAATCCTCGAGACACAACCGGTCCTTAATTCCGCCGTTCACGCTCCTCTCACGAGGAGCTTTTTTATTGCCCATTGCGGCCGGACGCCATACTTGGTATCAATTGCTCAAAAATCGTGCCGAGAAAGCCCTGCGATTACTTTTATCCAGAAATGAACGTAATATTCTTGTCGTCAGGATAAACGAGAAAGAAATAAAAGAAGGAGGCTGCAATTGAACTGGCAAAGAAATATGACAGTCGTGCGAATAAAATAGCAATTTCGGCATTGTCTGTGGATACATATACTCCAACTGTAGCTGTCCATACCGCGACCAAGAAAATACTAAATGCGAAGGCCCGCGAAGATAATCTATTGCTGCCAAGAAATATGACAGTGCACAAACTGCCGACCAAAATGCTGGTCAGCCATATTAGTTCAGAATGGATAATGATCTCCATATTCAAAATTTGTCCCAATTCACCTCGCGTTCATGGCACTATATCATATTTTTAAGCGTGGCACCAATTATGGCACACATGGTACAATATTTTAATGACCGCTCGATTGCTTTCATATCGTCAAAATTCAATTTTGCCCGCCAATCTCGTTTTGCAAAGTTACGGAAATCTAAGCCGACATAACAAACTATATAAAATTGACGAAGTAAAATCTGAAATTCGAGAGATGCTAGCATCAACTTGGGGAGCGTTTCCAACTGA
>JAXDMJ010000049.1:0-6764 GCA_034666165.1 Candidatus Parcubacteria bacterium | reverse complement strand
GCGGTCAACACCGCCGGCACCTCGACCGGAGCAGACCTCTCCTTCACAACCAGCGCCTGCGTGCCGACCCTTACAACCGACGCTGCCGCTCCATCGGAGACCTCCGCCACCCTCTCCGGCTCGATATCGGCCACCGGCGGAGGCACTGCCACAGCCCGCGGCTTCAGCTGGGGAGAGACCACCGACTACGGAGCCACGACCACCGAAAGCGGCTCGTTCTCCACGGGCTCCTTCACTGCCGACCTCGCCGCTTTGACCTGCGCCACCGCCTACCACTTCAAGGCCTATGCGAGTAACAGCGCCGGCATAGGCTACGGCCCTGACCTTCTCTTCACGACCGCTACCTGTCCGCTTGCTCCCTCTGCCTCTGCCTCGAACGCCGGGCGTACGAGCGGAGCGGGCCGGGTCTCCATCTCCGAGCTTTCCACCATTCTTGCTCCCGGACCAGCAACCGATGCCTACCTCCGTTCTCTAGCTCATCCTGCCCTCGCTTGTCCGGCAAACTACATCTGCACGCCCTTCCTCAATTTTCCGAACTTTCTTGCGGCCTCTACCTCGTCTCTCGACTTTTCCAGCACTTCCGTCGGAACCTCCACCTCCTCAACATCTGCCTTTACCAGGTCTCTTCAACTGGGAGACACCGGAACTGATGTCCGGCTCCTCCAGGTCTATCTGAACACGCACGGCTTTCCGATTTCCGCTACCGGAGCAGGATCGCCCGGGCGCGAGACAACCCTCTTCGGTAGGAAGACCAAAGCTGCTCTGATCAGATTCCAGAGGGACCGCGGCATACCAGGGAGCGGCTTCTTCGGACCGGTGACGAGGGCATATGTACGGGAGCATCCATAAGAATTCCCCAGCTCAATGTCTGGCCGCCCATTGCCTTGTGCCCGACTGATGCTATCATGGCCTCGGAGGCATTATGGTATCCCTAAGAAATGAGATTCTCGTCGGTTTAGTCTTTGTCTTCTATTTATTCCTGATGATCCCGCTTACGGCGAGCGGGATGATTCTCATCCGCACGGCCAAAGACCGCTATCGGCGGATATGGGACGAATGGCGCTCGGGAGTCCGATGCTCGTACATCATTCTTTTTTTCAAAGTCTGGGTCAACGTCGGGATCTTCCTTGTCGGCGTCCTCCTCGTGTGTTCTTTATTCTCTCTTTGGCCGTTGTTCGTCTTTTATCAGCGCTACAGCGAGTATTTCGAGCGCTTTCTCCGTTAGACCTGATTGACGAGCACTGGTCAGCTTGTTTTCCCGCACGCGCGGGATTTTTCTTATTGACCGAATGCCTCATAAATGATATAGCTATTCGAGGTTGCAATAAATTTGAAAAAAAGAGGTTCTTTTATGAGAACAAATCTGATGGAGATTGCATCGGAAGGCGGAAATGGTAAAGGCAAAGACGATGGAAATGCCTCCCGTTTTCTGATAGCGATTGCGATTGCCGCGGTACTCGTCTCTGTCGTGTCTTACACCATCGGCCAGATGCGTTGGCAAAAAGCGGTCGCGGAGATGATGAATAGCATGGTGTCAAGAATCGATCAGAAATCCGCCAAGGCATATTCGGAACAGCATCTTGGTGTGGATTGGATCGTGATCATAAGGCCTAACGCAATCGGTTCGTCAAGTGCGGCCGATCCGATCGGCATCATCGTGTTCTACCCGGCAAATTTAGTTCTGATCGAATCCTGCCGGTGGGTGATTGACGGACCCAGAATTGATTGGGACGTATCGAAAGATACCGCATGCTATGTTACGGCTTCGTCATACATTCAGGGTGAGCGGCATGAGGAGTCGTTCAGGCTTCGGCCGATCGAGAAGCCGACGTCGATCAATTTTGTCAGCGTTGATCCGCGCTATTTCGGTCTGCTCAAAGAGCGTCTGACGAGTACGGAAGATCGACAGCGCATGAAGGAATGAGAGTTATTTAGGGCAAGGCATAACCTTGCTCTTTTTTGTTATCCACATGTTATCCACGGATGTCAGTGGTGTGGAAAAACATGAAGTGGGGTACAATGACCATCAAGTGGGAAGAAGTGGTAAGGAAGGATATTTCTCATAATTTTAATTTTGAAGGAATATCCATGCCACGAAGATCCCGCGGGCATATGTTAATCGGGCAGTTCAATCACACTATCGATGACAAGAACCGCCTTTCCCTACCCGCGAAGTTCAGAGAGGAGATGGGAAAGAAAGTGGTGATCACGCCCGGACTCGATTCCTGCCTCTTCATCTTCACGGTGAAGCAGTGGGAGAAGATCTCCGAGCGTCTGTCAGTGAGTGAAAGCTCGATGCTGCAGGCGGACAATCGCGGCCTCAACCGATACCTCTTAGGAGGAGCCGTTGAGGTCGGGGTTGATGCAGCTGGCCGTATGCTTTTACCCGAACACTTGCGCAGCCGCGCCAAGCTCACGAACAAGGTCGTTTTCATCGGGGTCCGCGACCGCGCCGAACTCTGGGACGAGACGGCGTGGAACGAATACAGCGATCGAGTCGGCAACAAAGCCGACGAACTCGCCGAAAAATTGGGTCAGGCGGGCATGATCTAAGCCCATGCCAAGCGACCCGCGAGGAATGGGAAACGTACGCGACAGCATTCATAAACCGGTTCTTTTACATGAAATAGTCGAGGCTTTTAGACTCGAAGATGGGCTCTGGTATCTCGATGGCACCGTAGGCGGCGGCGGACATGCGCTCGCAATTGCCGAAGCATACCGCGGGCGCCTTAAGATCGTCGGACTCGATCGCGATCAGAATGCCATCGAATTGGCGGGCAAGATCCTCGAAGGCAAGGCGGAAAAAATCATTTTGGTAAACGAAGATTTCCGCCATCTGGATATGGTTCTCGACCGCCACGGCATCAAAGCCGTTGATCTGATCCTCTTTGACCTCGGGATCTCATCGGACGAGCTCGAATCATCGGGCAAAGGATTCTCTTTCCAAAAAGACGAGCCACTCTTCATGACCTACGGCCAGCCCGAAGAATATCCTTTCACGGCAGGCGATATCGTCAACCGCTTCGAGGAATCAGTCATCGCCGACATCATCTTCGGATACGGGGAAGAGAGATATGGGAGACGTATCGCCAAAGCCATCGTTTCCCGCCGCCAGAAAAAGCCGATCGAGACATCGGGCGAGTTGGCGGAGATCGTCAAGCTGGCCGTTCCGGCGTCCTACAGATACGGAAAGATTCATCCGGCCACAAGGACATTTCAGGCCCTGCGCATCGCGGTGAACGGCGAACTCGAGGCCCTCAAGGAAGGATTGAAAAAAGGATATGAGCGCCTGAATCGAGGCGGCAGGCTGGCAGTCATTTCGTTCCACAGCCTCGAAGACCGCATCGTCAAACATTTTTTTAAGGAACAATCTGATCATGGCGGCCGGCTGCTGACCAAGAAACCCGTCAGGCCGCAAGCGGCGGAGATAGAACAGAACCCGAGATCGCGCAGCGCAAAATTGAGAATTATCCAAAAAGGGAATAATACAGAATAATACAGAATGATCAAAGCAATCTCACAAACGTACAGATTCGCGCAGGAATACCGGCGGCAGATCACCTGCGTGCTTGTGATCGCCTGCGCGGTCTTCGCCTACGTCTACGCCGTCAATATTTATCGGGTCATTTCGCATACCGTCGCTCTGGAGAAGATAGAGAAAGAGGCGGCCTCGCTTTCCGGCGCGGTCGGGCTCCTCGACTCCGAATATCTGGACCTTTCGAGCAAGATCACGCCCGACAATCTCAAGGCTTATGGTTTCAGCGAAGGCCAGGTCTCCGCGTATATTTCCCGCACAAGCTCGCTCGGCAGCGTCGCTCTACGCGGACATGAACTCTAAGCAGAGATTGCGGGCGCAGGCGGCTTTCGTTCTGATCGCCTTGGCGGGTCTCATTCTCTGCGGCTCGCTCTATTGGACGCAGATAGTCGAAGGCGAGACCTACGCGGCCAAAGCCGACGAGCAGTATGTCAAACCGGCCGGCACGCTCTTTGACCGCGGTTCGGTCTTTTTTCAATTGAAGGACGGCACGCGCGCGGCCGCTTCAACCGTGGCAAGCGGCTTCGTCGTTTATGCCAATCCGTCTCAAATTGCCAGCGCGGCGCGCGCCTATGAGGCGCTTGCCCAGTATCTCAAACTCGACAGCGCGGACTTCGAGAAGAAAGCGCAAAAAAAGGATGATCAGTATGAAGTCATAGCGAACGAAGTCAATGCGAAGTCCGCACAGTCCGTCAAGGATCTAGAGATCGCCGGCATCGGCGTGGCGCCGGAAAACTGGCTGTCATACCCGGGCGGAGCATTGGCCGCGCAGGCGCTCGGCATCGTCGGGGAGGACAGTCTCTCAAGCACGGTTTCCGGCCGCTACGGCCTGCAGAAAACGTATGATGATGTCCTTGCTCGCGCGGGCATCGGCGGCAGTTCAAACATCTTCGCCGAGCTTTTCGGCGGCCTCGGCTCGGTCTTCGGTGCCGGAGCGGCCAAAGAGGGCGACATCGTGACCTCGATCGAGCCGACGACTCAAAGGTATCTGGAAAATATCCTGAATCAGACTGAAGGAGTTTGGCACGCTGATGAGATCGGCGGCATCATCATCGATCCCCAGACTGGCGAGATCGTGGCCATGAGCTCGCTGCCGTCTTTCGACCCCAACAATACGGCGGCGGTCAAGGACGTCAAAGTCTTCTCCAATCCGCTGGTCGAGAATGTCTATGAAATGGGTTCGATCATGAAGCCTTTGACCATGGCCACGGCGCTCGACACGGGCGCGGTCACTCCGGCCTCGACCTATGACGATACCGGCACGATGACCCTTTCGGGCAAGAAGATCTCGAACTTCGACGGCAAGGCGCGCGGCGTCATTCCGATGCAGCAGATCCTTTCGCAATCCTTGAACGTCGGCGCGGCCACCATCGCTCTTAAAGTCGGCAAGGACGCTTTCGCCGCCTATTTTGAGAAATTCGGCCTTGGCGAAAAGACCGGCATAGATGAGCCGAACGAAGCCACCGGCATCGTCAAGAACCTGAAGACCGGACGCGACATCGAGATCGCCACGGCCGCCTACGGACAAGGCCTGGCTGTTTCACCCGTCAACATGGCGCGGGCCCTATCCATTTTGGCCAACGGCGGGTATGTCGTCACGCCGCACCTGGTGACCGAGATCGATTATGGGGACGGTTCGACGAAGGCCATCGAGCCGGAAAAGACCGGGCCGGTGCTCGCGAAGAAAACGATCGACGAGGTCACCAGCATGCTGGTCAAAGTCGTAGATGAAGCAATCGCGAAAAAACATCCGGACATCCATTGGCAGCATTACAGCATTGCCGCCAAGACCGGCACGGCCCAGATCCCGAATCCGGCCAAGGGCGGCTACTACGACGATCGTTACTTGCACTCTTTCTTCGGATATTTCCCGGCCTACAATCCCAAGTTCCTGGTTTTTCTCTATCAGGTCAATCCCAAAGGCGCCGAATTCGCTTCGGAAACGCTGACTGATCCCTTTAGCGAAATCGCCAAGTTTTTGATAAACTACAATAACATCCCGCCGGATCGGTGAAGGACGCAAGCCGGCGATTTATGGCATTGATCAAAAAAATCCTGGTCGCTATTTTGACCTTGGAATCCCGGCTTATCATCGCAAAATATCGGCCTTTTATCGTGGCTGTGACGGGCAGCGTCGGCAAGACCTCGACCAAGGACGCGATTTACACGGTTCTCAAAGATCACAGCCGCTTTGTCCGGAAAAGCGAGAAGAGCATGAACAGCGAGATCGGTCTGCCCTTGACCGTGATCGGCGTGCCTAATGCCTGGCGGAACCTCACCGGCTGGCTCAAGAATATCTGGCGAGGCGCACGGCTGGTCGCGGTCCGCGGCGAGTATCCGGATTGCCTGATCTTGGAAGTCGGTGCCGACCATCCCGGAGATATTAAAAAGATCACGGCGTGGCTCCGTCCGGATATCGCTGTCATAACCAAAATCAGCGATACGCCGGTCCATGTCGAATTTTTCAAGTCGCCAGAGGATGTCTTTGAAGAAAAAGCCAATCTGGCGGCGGCCGTAAAGCCGGGCGGAACTCTCGTGCTTTTCGGAGATGATGAAAAGGTTAAATCCATGAGCGAACGAGTGGCGAAAGCGGCGAAGTCCGAAGGAGTGGCTAACGAAGTCAAAGACGTGAAAATCGTGACTTACGGCGCGAATGCGGGAGCGACCGTCAAGGGTTCGGATTACGCAGTCATGTACGAAGGTAGCGAAGCTGACAGGATTCCAGTCGGATTTTCATTCAACTTGGAATGGAACAGCCGATCAGAGGCGCTTGCCGCGAAGGGCATAATAGGAAATGTATACCAATATCCTCTCTTGGCCGCCGCTGCCGTCGGTATTGCTCACGCTATACCGCTTGATGACATCGTCCGATCGTTAGCCGGGTTCGATCCTCCGCGAGGCCGCATGAATATCCTTCCCGGCGTGAATGGCTCGATCATCATTGATGACACCTACAATTCTTCTCCCGACGCCGCCATGTCTGCGCTCCAAACGCTGAAGGATCTGGCGTGCGCCGGAGCCAAGTTCGCCGCCTTAGGCGATATGATGGAGCTCGGCAAATATTCGGTCGAAGAGCATCGCCGCATCGGCCGGGAAGCAGCATCTGTCGTCTCGCGGCTTATCACTGTCGGCCCCCGTTCGCGCGGCACGGCCGATGAAGCGATCCGGAGCGGCATGTCGCCAGAGTCGGTTCAATCCTTCGATGCTTCGATCGAGGCCGCGCCAGTCG
>JAXDMJ010000048.1:0-5227 GCA_034666165.1 Candidatus Parcubacteria bacterium | reverse complement strand
TTGAAGAGATCGCGCACCCGCGAAGCGCCGACGCCGACGAACATTTCCACGAATTCCGAGCCGGAGATCGCGAAGAAGGCGACATTAGCTTCGCCTGCGACAGCACGGGCCAGCAACGTCTTTCCCGATCCCGGCGGACCCATGAGGATGACGCCCTTGGGGATCTCGGCGCCGATCTCGATGAATTTTTTAGGATTCTTGAGGAAGTCGACGATCTCGGCGAGCTCTTGTTTGGCTTCTTTGGCGCCGGCCACATCCTTGAAAGTGACTTTCTGCTTTTGATCATCGGGTAAAGTGATGCGTGCCTTCGACTGGCCGAAAGACATGGCCTGCATGCCGGCCCCGCGCATCTGCCGCGACAAGAGCCAGACGAAAAAGACCAAGAAGAGAATCGGCGCCAGGAATGGCGCCAGTTGGGCCGCCCAGAACCAGAAACCGCTCGGCTGTCCGACGGTGATGGTCGTTGACGCGAGCTCGGCGGCAGTCACGCCGAGATTCTTCAGGCTGTCGGTCAGAGAAGAATCGGCCTCTTTTTGCGCGAACTTCGCGCTTTTATCCAAGTATTCGGCCTTGACGCGGTCGCCTTCGAGAGTAACGGCGGCGATTTTTCCATCGTGGATGGCCGAGGCCAGCGCCGAAAGCGAGATCGTCTCGGCGGTTGCGCCGTTCGGCGAAAACTGCGCGTATATGCCGGTCAAAAGCAGGAACAGGAGAATGATGATGGCGACGATGTTCAGGAAATTCATCCGCGGCGGCAAGAGGCCGGCCGGTCCGTTCTTCCTGTTCTTATTATTATGATTACGGGAATTGCGAGCCGAGTTGGGAGGCATATTCCGTGATTATACAGAAATTCGGGAGAATTGGAAGAATGCGGAGATAAAAGTGCGGTGAAAAAGTGTGATGACAAAAATGGACACTGTCGTGTCCAAGGCCGTATCGCGAAGACAAGTCACTTCACACTCGTTCGCCGCCACAAACCTCAGTAATCAGTAGGTTTGATCCATTCCAAAGAACGGCTGACCGTCGCGCGAAACCAGATCACCCACAGCCGAGCGCGTCCGAATTGCCGAATGCCGTTCAGATGCGTGATTTCCTCGCGACCATGTCTCGGACAAATGGCGCAGACTTTTTTTTCGAACCACGGATAGTCGGTCGGCGGGTCGGGCGGCGCGATCAACCAGCGGACGATGCCTCTGTTCCACCAGGCGTCAAGCGACGAAACTCGCGCATGACGTACGCCGAGCCCAGTTTCGCACTGGCTGCGCCGGAGCGGCCCGTTCAATGTGTACACGCGCCGGCGAGCCGTCTTTTTGCCTTCCTTCTCGCAGTGCGGACACCACTTCGTGCTTTTACCCGGAATAGCGCTGGGGCCGCGCTCCGGCAACTCATGATGTTGTTTGTGCCGGTAGCCCGAGAATCCCGAGAATGCAGGTTCATTCATCTGGCCTCCCATTTCTTTTTTTAATTTTCAGTTCAATTTTAACCTCAAAAACGACGGAAAAACCGTCCATCGGTAAAGACGTTTGTCTGTCCAAGAGATTACCATGTTCTCCCTTATTTTACATTGGGAAATCAATAGCAATGAGTCAGGATGATAAAAAAAACCGCAGCGAGAGTCATTTCCTGCGGCACGAATGAGGTGAGTTGGCTGGCGCGGCACAGAGAGCGCCGCTGTCAATCGCCATAGCTCGCCAGCGCTTTGCCTAAGACGTCGAACAAGTTGACCGGATTCGCGTCAAGCATGCAGCCGGCCTTTTTTTGGGCTTCGCGATCAACCTTTTCCGGAGCGGCCGCGATCTGGAGCGCCCGCGGGAATCTGGTCCGCGCGTTTTCGATGATCTGAAGGGTTTCATTCTGGAAACTCCGGCCCCAGACGATCACCTGGAATTCCTGCAATGTGATCGCTTGATCGGCGCTCCTTCTATCGCGGGCGATTATTACTTCGCAGCCGAATAACGACTGGCAAATTTTAATCAAACCATCCAAAGACGCCTGATCGTTGTCAACGAGGAGAATGCGTAATCTTGACATATGAAAAATCCGAATGGGTTTGTACAGACGCAAACACTTTTTTGCGCGCCGCTCTATTTTGACATTAGCACGAGAGTTTGCGGGCGTCAAAATGCGTTCGGTCGGATACTTGCGGTTCTTGGACATTCCTGTACTATCGTGGCAGAAGTATGAAATCCCGCAAGCTTTTTTACCGGGGCGATTCCTACCCGGCGGAAATTTTCCCGCCGCGCGCGTCCCTAGAACCGTCCCTCGTCAATCCATGCGTTCCTCTCATAAACATGACCGGTTGGATCATAGATCCACTGCCGACATTTCGAATCGTCGTCCTCACGGTTCGTGGCGGCCATCGGGTCGCGATCGAAGCTTGGATCTTTGATGAAGAAAACTCCGCCGACCGGTTGCTCATGTCCATGAGATTCGAGTCCATCATTCGCGGCATCACGATAAGTCCGATGGCAGCGGCGTTTTTGATGGCCCAGCAGGCGAAGCTGGAGCTCATTGCCGAGGGCGAGGCGTTCGAGTTCCACCTGTCCATCTTCAATATCAGAGGCAGAAGGAAAAGAAAGAAAATCCTCATGGATAAGAAGCGATTCGCGATCCACGAACTGCGGAAACTGCTCTGATGATTCGAGGCTCGGGCGCCGTTCCGGGCTATTTTTATTAAAAAACCCCGCCAGATTAACAATAAAAATCGGAGAGACCTTAGCCCCTCCGGTTTACACTCATCGTTACTTCGACCTCTGCTTATTCATCCACTACGGCCAAGCCGTTCGCCCCGCTGACCGTCTCCGAAACCGCAGTCTGAATGAGCGCACCTTTCCGGCCGACAACATACTGTGTGATGTGAGAGCTGCCGTCGAGAACAGCGACCAAGCCGCGGTCTGAAGAAGCGATGTCGATCGGCGAGCCGGCGGTCGTGGCGGCGACTGGAATGGCCTGAACCAGGCTGTCGCGCGTCACTTTCCAGGCCGATATGCTCTTGCTCGGAGAATTCGCCGAGTAGACATAGCCGCCGACCAGGGTCAGCCAACAGGGAGCGTGCTCGGTGCCCGAGCCGACGATCGAGAGAATTTCTCCATCGCGGATGACGCTGATCTCGTCGGAATGAGCGATCGTGACGAATGCGTCTTCTCCGCTGGTGACGAGGCCGAAAGGCGTCATGCTGCCGTCCGGGAGTTTGACCGCTACGGTCTCTCCGGAAACGGCTCCCCTCCGCAAATCAACGACCTCGACCACGTTATTCTTCTCGGTCAGGATGAGACCCTCGCCGGTCACGCCCACTTGAGCGGCACTTCCATCCCCAAGCACCAGATCGGATGAACCGTCCAGTTCCGGACCGCCATGATGGCCATGGCGCAGCCGGTAGGACGCAACCGATTTTGCACCGAGGACATATAGGTGGTCGCGGGCCAAAGCCACGCTGACCGGTGAGGAAACAGTCGGGACGATCTCTTCAAGCTCAAGCACTCCTTTGCGGCCGCGGCTGAAGAGCGAGACGGAATCAGAGGCAAAGTTGACCGCCGCTATCAGGCCGTCGTCTGTAGCGATACCGCCAGCATTGCCGGAAGCCCCGCCCTTGCCGCCAGTCGGAATGGCCCCGACGAGAATGCCCCCGGTGTTGTATGACAGAAGCATATTTCCGTTGGTCCCATTCGAGGCGGTGATGACCAAGATGCGGTTAGCGCGTCCGGCAGCCTGTGCGGCGGTTACCGACATGAAGATTGTCAAACAGAGAGCTGCCATTCCAAATGTTCCGACACTGACCACTGAACTAGCACACATTTTTTTCATACCCTTATCCCTTTCTTAGCTTTGTTTTGATTTTTGATTTCCCGCGGGTCTTCCGCGTCTGGTGCGAAGATAGCAGAAGCAACGGTGTGGGTCAATCTACTTCGAATAAAAAACCGGAGAGACATTC
Organism: Candidatus Parcubacteria bacterium; assembly: GCA_034666165.1. Classification (GTDB taxonomy): domain Bacteria; phylum Patescibacteriota; class Minisyncoccia; order Phycocordibacterales; family PALSA-1337; genus C7867-002. The sequence goes on along the minus strand of JAXDMJ010000048.1, from coordinate 1,296 downwards.
GTCTCTCCGGTTGGTAAGCATTCGGTAAGCGATGTGTAACAGTCTCAGTTGTCGAGAACGGCCAATCCGTTCGCACCTTTGTGGTTCTGATCGTGTCAGAAATTACTGGCACGTGTTGATGAAGCTGGCAATGCGCATGGCCGCCTCGCTGACCCCGCGCCTTCTGCCGCCCGAATCCGGCAGAAATAATTCTGCTTCCTCAACGGCAAGGTCAACAATCTCGCCCTGACCACCGTTGATCTCGGCATCCCTATTCACTCCCTTATCAATTAGTTCAAGGAGTTTCTTTCTGAATGGACCTGCGTCAACCATTCTCGCTGCTATAAACGCTTGTGCAAGCATTTTTCCTCTCTTTCTTTGTTAGTCGTTTTTTGTGATTGGAATCCTCAATTTTTAAGGACTCTAAGCCACATCAAACGCGCCGAAATTCTGCTTGAAAGCAGCATACAAACACAAATCTTCGGAATGGTGGAGATGGCGGGAATCGAACCCGCGTGCAATCGGAAGCTATCGGACGACTCTACGGCGGTAGCAGAATTTGAAGTTTAGACTTGATGCTTGAAAATTAGGCAAAACGCATCAAGGCGATCTCTTATTTCGAAGAACGGGGCGAGAAGGCCCGTTCCCTACATCCAGATTATTACGCTCTCCCTAAAGTCAGGATCCCCTTAGAGGAGCGGCTCCTTATGCAGGAGCGAATGCAAAGTCCTTTACTCCGAAATACGGAGAAACGGTTGATTTAGCATTTAAGATTTCCATCGGATTTACGAGTCAATGGTGCTCGCGCCGCACGTCCGGAGATAACGATTGTCGATGCCGATCATCCCCGTATGAAAAGTGTCAATGTCCTTGGCCGCCTAGCGGCCGCCGAATTCGCGCCTCACCGTCCGTTCCGTCTCGCGCTTCTTCATGGTCTCACGCTTGTCATGCTTCTTCTTGCCGCGGACCACGGCGACGGATATCTTGATGAGCGTGCCCTTATTATATACCGAAATAGGCACGATTGTCAATCCCCCGCCCTTACCTCCTTCAATGTTAGCCATTTTGGCTATCTCCTCGCGGTTCATGATCAGGCGACGGTTTCGCCGCGGTTCATATCCGGGCGGCGTGTTCTTCTCTTGATAAGGCGGTACGAACATGTTGACGGCGTAAGCCTCTCCGCCGCGAATGATGACATACGAGCCTTCCAAGGAGCCCTGGCCTTTTTTGAGAGATTTTACCTCAAAACCGGAAAGCTCGATGCCAGCCTCGAATTTTTCGAGGATCTCATAGTTGAAATGTGCCTTTTTGTAATCG
>JAXDMJ010000047.1:0-2850 GCA_034666165.1 Candidatus Parcubacteria bacterium | reverse complement strand
ATGATCACGCTCTCGTCACGAGCATTGCATCGGGGCAAGACGAACATGATTCGGAATGTCTTTCCCCGGTCGATCTTCTTGTCCGTCCCGGATGGAACGCTAATCTTCGACTTTCCCCGCTTCGCGTTGAAGCGCCGCTTGTCATTCGGGTCGCGGCCGACTGAGACTTCGATTGCTCTGTATTGAATGCCCTGCCTCTTGAAAACAGTGGCAAATTGAGCCGGAACGATCAAGGTCAAAGTATCGGCGTAGTCGCGCGGCATACCGCACAGGGCGGCGTCGTCCCAGATAGAAGTTAGAGCCCTGTCGCGTTCAGATCTTGACGCGAATCTTAAACCGGTCCTGTAATTCCGGCTCGATAAGCTTGACATGCGAACAGTATTCTCCGACTTCGGTGATTCGGTCTGATTTGACATAGTTCATTTCCTAAATCGTTTATACCTTGAATAGTTCGCGAGCGCAAGGCAGGTATTGGATGTTCGGATCTCTCTGCTGCAGGGTGCGCTCTTCCGAGCAATAGAGGCTCTGTATATCTCCGGCCAGGCAAAACGAACCCATGATCATTAAAGCGTCGTGATCGTCTAAGTGCGCCAATTATCAGAAAAATGGCTTAAAGAGGCTATATATTCATCCTGTTGCTCGGCTAAGAAAACTCTGATATAGTGCGCTCATGGATGAATCAGACCTCAAAGAGAGATTGGGGAAATTAACGCCAGAGCAATATCGCGTGCTTCGCGAGAAGGGCACCGAAGCCCCCTTTTCGGGAAAATACGTCCACGAAACGAAAGACGGCATGTACGCGTGCGCTGTCTGCGAAAATCCTCTCTTTTCTTCCGAAGCCAAGTTCGATTCGGGCACCGGCTGGCCGAGCTTCGATCAGGCCTTGCCGGGCGCAGTCAAATTGCAGACCGACATGAGCGGAGGCATGAGCCGCACCGAAGTCATTTGTGCCAAATGCGGATCCCATCTTGGGCATGTCTTCGACGACGGTCCGACCAAAACCGGCAAACGCTACTGTCTCAATTCCGTCTGTCTCGACCTCCAGCCGGAAAGAGAGAAAGGGGGTCACAAATAAATTTCCGGTTCCTAATTTTTTCTTTTGAGCTCGATCCCCAATTCTACGAGTTGCTTGGGTTCGACTTCGGCCGGGGCGCTCATCATCAGGTCTCGGCCTTCGCCAGTCTTGGCGAAGGCGATGACTTCGCGGATCGAAGCTTCATTTTCCAAGATGGCGATCAATCTGTCCAGACCCCAGGCGATTCCCCCGTGAGGCGGGGCGCCGAACTCGAACGCTCGAAGCATATGGCCGAAATCTTCCTCGATCTCGGCGGCTGCGTAGCCCATGATCTCGAAGACCTTCGAGAGAATCTCTCGGCGGTGGCTGCGGATGCTGCCGCCGCCGATCTCAAAGCCGTTCAAGACGATGTCGTACTGGCGGGTCAGGATCTCGCCCAGATGCTCTTTTTTCATGAGCCATGGCTCGTGGGCGGGCTCCGGCGAAGAAAATGGATTGTGGGTGAACGTCCAGCCGCCGGTCTCGGTTTTCTCAAAGAAGGGAAAATCGATGATCCAGGCGAAAGCCAGCAGATCGGGGTCTTTCTTATCATGCCGAATATCCGGCCGGTCAGTGCCGTATTTCTTCACGGCTTCGGCATAGGACATTCTGGGGAACGGCACGGCCTGGATTTTTTTCTCGGGGAAAAGCTCGGTGACGATCTCGATCAGCAATTTTTCGTTCAAATTGAGCACCTCCTCGCGGTCGACGAAGCTCATTTCAAGGTCGAGCTGGGTGAATTCGGGTTGCCGGTCGGCCCGCGTATCCTCATCGCGGAAACAGCGGGCGATCTGGAAATATTTCTCGAATCCGGCCACCATCAGGAATTGCTTGTATTGCTGGGGAGCCTGCGGCAAGGCGTAGAATTTTCCGGGCTCGAGCCGCGACGGCACGATGTAGTCGCGGGCGCCCTCAGGTGTTGATTTGGTCAAAATGGGCGTTTCGATCTCGGTGAAACCTTGACCATTCAGGAATCCGCGGATGTAAGAGATGATCTTGTGGCGGGTGCGGATATTCTTCTGGAGGCGCGGACGTCTGAGATCGAGATAGCGATATGTCAATCTCGTTTCCTCATTGATCTCATGACCGTCGCTCTGCACATCGAATGGAGGCGTTTTAGCCTCATTCAAAACGGAAAGTTCCATGAGTTCAAGTTCGATCTGGCCGTTCTCTTCATCTTTGACCGCCATTTTTTCCGGCCGCTTATTGACCTTGCCGGTCGCCTGGATGACCCATTCCGGCCTGACTTTCGAGGCGACGGCATGCGTTTCGGCGCGCGATGGCAAAGCGACGGATTGGATCAATCCGGTGGCGTCGCGCAGGTCGATGAAAATGAGCTTGCCGTGGTCGCGCCGCACGTCGACCCAGCCGAAAATCGAGACCTCGGCGCCGATATGATGCTTGAGATCCTTGATGTAGGTTCTCGTCATGGTGAAAAATATATCACATATGATATACTTTCGCCATGAAAAAATACCATATTCCGATCATCATTGTCTGCACTCTGATAGCCATCGTGCTGATCGTCGCCGGCAAGAATTCGTATATCGGTCATGCCATCCAAGCCTGTCTCGGGAGCGGCGGGTCTTTTGACATGTCGACGCATGTCTGCACGCCCGGCGGCATTTCCGCAGCCAATCCTCCCGGCGGCGCGACCGGACCAGCCAAGAGCCCGTCAGAGGCCGGTCCGGCAGTTTCAACCGGAAAGATCACATACGCGCAGTCAAAGATCATATATAGTCCGCCGTCGGCCGCCAACCTCATGCATGTCACGGAACCTTTCGCCGGCGCTGTCT
>JAXDMJ010000046.1:0-39365 GCA_034666165.1 Candidatus Parcubacteria bacterium | reverse complement strand
GCGGGTGCGGGCCGAAGACGGCGCCGCCGCCCCGGAAGTGCGGTGCGGTGCGGTGGCCCTGCCGAGCGCGACCCGTGCCCTTCTGGCGGTACGGCTTGCGGCCGCCGCCGCGGACTTCGCCGCGGGTCTTGGTGTGCGCCACGTTGGTGCGCGAATTCGAATTCATCAGGCGCACGACCTCGTGGACCAGATCGGCATTCCAGGGCAAGCCAAAAATGTCTTTGGAAAGCGAGACTTTTCCGGTGGCTTTGCCCATTTGGTTGTAGACGGTTGCTTCCATGGTGATAAAAAGGTATGCCGGCGGTTATTTCGAAACGATCTCTACCAAACTGCCGCGGCGCCCCGGAATCGCCCCTCTAATATAGAGTATGTCGTCGGCCGGATCGATGTGGGCGACTTTAAGATTCGTGATGGTGACGCGGACGTTGCCCATGCGTCCGGCCATCTTCATGCCGACCGGCACGTGCGTGCGCAGGCCTCCGCCGATCGAGCCGGCTTCGCGCTCGGAATGCTTCTGGCCGTGCGAACGCGGACCGCCGTGGAAACCGTGGCGCTTGACCACGCCTTGGAATCCTTTGCCCTTTGAAATGGCGCTGACCATGACCGCATCGCCGACTTTGAATTGCGAGAGCGGGATCTTGTCCCCCACCTTAAGGTCGGGCTTTTCCATGCGGAATTCTCTGACTGAGGCAAATGAGCCGAGCTCTTTAAAATGCCCCTTTTGGGGCTTCCTCACGCGCGAGGGGTTGCGCGAACCCTCGCCGACCTGCACGGCTTCGTAGCCGTCTCGTTCGGCCGTGCGGACGTCCGTGACCACATTGCCGCGCACGGCTACGGCCGTGACGGGAACGGCCCGGCCGGCGTCGTCGAAAATTTGCGTCATATTGAGTTTTCTGCCCAAGATAAATTTCATGATATTAAATTGTCAGACGCGCGCCTACATCATCTTGACGTCGATATTGACGCCCGAAGGCAGACTCAGGTTGGTCAAGGCTTCAATGACCTTAGGGTTCGGATTGATGATGTCGATCAGGCGCTTGTGGACCCTCATTTCGAATTGCTCACGCGAGTTCTTGTCGATGAACGAGGAGCGGTTGACCGTATACTTCTTGATCTCGGTCGGCAGCGGCACCGGCCCGTGGACTTCAGCGTCATAGCGCGCGGCCGTATCCATGATCTGCTTCAGCGAGGCATCGAGGATCTTGTGCTCGTAAGCGCGGACGCGGATCCGGAGATGAGGCACTTCTTCGGCTGCGGCATCCTTGGCCTTGCGGCGCGGTGCCTTTGGCTTTACGCCGGCCTTTGGTTCGGCATTTATCCCAGCCTCTTTTTTTACTTTAGCTTTTTCGGCCATATATCTCGTTTTCCAGCTCTAGGCGACGATCTTCGTGACGACACCGGCACCGACGGTCTTGCCTCCTTCGCGGACGGCAAAGCGCATCTTCTCTTCAAGCGCCACCGGCGCGACCAATTTGACCTTGAAAGACACCGTATCGCCGGGCATGACCATTTCGACCTTTTCCGGCAGCGTTACTTCGCCGGTTACATCAGTCGTGCGGATATAAAACTGGGGCTTATAGCCGGTAAAGAAAGGCGTATGACGGCCGCCTTCCTCCTTTTTGAGGACATAGACTTCGGATTCAAACTCGGTATGCGGCTTGACCGAACCCGGCTTGGCGAGCACTTGGCCGCGGGACACGTCGTCCTTGGCCGTGCCCCGAAGGAGCAGACCGGCATTATCTCCGGCAATGCCCTCTTTGAGCTGCTTATTGAACATCTCAATGCCCGTAACTACCGTCTTAGACGTATCGCGGAAGCCGACGATTTCAACTTCTTCGTTGAGCGTCACTTTGCCGCGCTCGATGCGGCCGGTCACGACCGTACCGCGGCCTTCGATCGAAAAGATATCCTCGATCGGCATTAGGAACGGCTTATCCACTTCGCGGACGGGAATAGGAATGTAGGTGTCGAGGGCATTCATGAGCTCGTCGATCTTGGCCGTCCAGGCGGCGTCGCCTTCGAGGGCTTTCAGAGCCGAACCGCGGATCACCGGGGCGGTCTTGCCGTCAAATCCCTGCTTGGTCAGAAGCTCGCGGACTTCTTCCTCGACCAGATCGATCAAGTCTTTTTCGTCGACTGCATCGCATTTATTGAGAAAAACCAGCACTTTCGGCACGCCGACTTGCTTGGCGAGGAGGATGTGCTCGCGGGTCTGGGGCATGACGCCGTCCGTGGCTGAGACGACCAGAATGGCTCCGTCCATCTGGGCGGCGCCGGTGATCATGTTCTTGATGTAGTCGGCGTGGCCGGGAGCGTCGATATGGGCGTAGTGGCGCGTGGCCGTCTCGTATTCGACGTGCGCCAAAGAGATAGTGACCGTCTTTGAGGGATCGCGAACGGTGCCGCCCTTGGTGATGTCAGCATAAGCCTTGACTTTGGCCAGGCCTTTCTTGGCCTGAACGACGAGAATAGCGGCGGTCAGGGTCGACTTGCCGTGATCGACGTGGCCGATAGTGCCGACGTTGACGTGCGGCTTGTTGCGATTGAATTCTGCCATGAGATTATTGTTTTAGTGCTTTGGACCGCGATCCCGGTCCAAAGATAAATTGATTAATGGTGATCATGCTTGGCACCGTGTCTCTGTACCAATATGAAAACGCAGGATCTGCGCGTTATGCCCATGCTATCATGGCGCCAAATATTGTCAAACGGAAGATTCCGCAATTGCCGCTAATGGACCGTCCGCTCGGGAACGCGGCAAGCGTCAAACACATATCGCGAGTCGAACTCGCCTATTTCATGCCGTTCGCCGTTAAACAGGTAATAGGCCGAGGACAATGAGCTCGTACCCACGGTCGGCATCTCATCTATTATTTTCTCGCTCGGGCAGGCTCGGATGAATGCTGCGACGATATTGAATGGTCCGTCGCTGTCGTCGCAATTATTCGTCCCGGATTCGCAGATCCGGACCCCATATTGGCCATTATCTACGTTTATATTCACCGGCGTCTGCGCAGACATGACGGAGCTGTCTATGATATCTCCGACCTTCCAAACGAAGGCATTCTGATTGATATCTATGTTCTTGACGATCGTATAGACCACAGGGGCAAGCGGCTTGCATGAATAGCCGGCCGGGCAAGGTTCGAGAACTGGCAGCGAAAATAGACTGATATCGGCTAGCGTCTGGCGAAAATACGCAGGCGAACTCCAGCGGATGATGTTTTGCGTGCCTCTCTGCCAGAATTCCCCGCCGTTCGGCGAAATGACCGCGAGAGGCGTGGCGTCGGAAATCGCAGGCACGACCTGAACCGAGGTTTTCGTTTGCGTGATCTGGCCGGCGCCGTTCTTCACGGTAAAGGCGATGTCGTAGGTGCCGACATTTTGATATGTGTGGTTAAAGGTCGTAGTCTGGACGAACTGCGGAGCGGACGTCATACCTGAATATCCTAAGGGCACGCCGACGCTTGAATCGCCCCAATCGACCGCATAAAATAGGGTGCCATTTTGCGGATCGGTCGCATGGACGGTCCAATTGCCGTTTTTGTTTACAGTGAGCCTCGTCGGAGAGTCGAGGCCGCTTATGACCGGCGCCGAAGGATTGACTGGCTCGGTGTTGGACGAGATTATGAAATACGCATCGCTCGTATCGCAGACCGAGCTCGCTTCAGGGCAAATCTGGATCTTATACTGACCATCGAAGACGTTCGCTCCGGAGACCGCGCCATTTTCGACGATAGTTCCGACGAGCCATGAATATGAGCGCGAACTTAGACTGACATGCTCAGCGATGAGGGCCGGCTCGCGGACCGCGATCATGCAGCGTATGGACGCCGACGGTTCAGCACAGGGCGGCGTGTAAAACAGGAGCGATATGCTTCCTGAATGCGAGAGAAGTCCTTCCGCCCCCGTCCAGACGATTGTCTGAATGCTGCCTTTTTGCAGTTTCTCGCCGCCATTCGGCGAGATCACTTGCAGAGACGCGCCGCGGGAATCTCCTCCATTCACGCGGGTCCGAGTGAGCGGTCCGAAAAATCCATACGCCGGCAAGCCGGCGGCTCTTTGATACGCGGCTACGGCCGCGCGCGTCTGCAATCCGAAGTATCCCTTTGGGGCGGCAGCGGAACGGACCGATGGAATGTCGTATCCTTGGCCGAGGAGCCATTCCTGAAGATTGACGACATCGGCACCAGTCGCACCGACAGAAAGGTCGCGGCTAAATTGATAGTTCTGGGCCACAGCGACCGCGGCAACGGCGCACGCTGCCATAACCGATCCTAAGGCGATCAGGTACCTTTTCATATGTATAGTTATCTCACATCCGGAAATCGAAGTCCATTGCACAAAAACACCCTAGAGAGGGTATCTTTACTGTCTAGAACCTGCCCGAGAAGAAGAGCGGCTCAAGTCCTTGCGAAGTCGTCATAGTCGCCGTGGCGATACGGTACGATATGCCGCTCACTCGGAAACTGACTGTTCCCGGAATTCCCAGACTGGAGATGATTGCGCTAAAAGTAAACGACCGCGTAACATTGGGGCCGACCATGAATGATTGCGCCGTATCTTCTGCGCTTGACGCTGGATTTGCGTCCGAGGAAATCCAGGTCGTAGAGGCGGCCGTCGAGCTGGCGCCCAAGTAGGCCATGATCAGGGTCTTACTCGCGTTCTTGTCGATAAATACGGGATTCTGACCGGCAGTCAATGTAAACGAGATCGCCACGCGATAAGAGATGTTCATGTTGTTCGCGTCCGCGGAGGGCGGTGACGTGACCAAGGATGCATTGTTGACCAGGAGACCTGAAGCCAGCGTCAGTTCATTGCTCGTGAATACTCCGGGAGTGGCCGGAATCGGGTTGTTCATTCCGTCGTCAACCCTCACATTCGTCGCGTTGGCCGTCAGCGTTGTCGAAAGGACTGAACCGCTCAAGCGGCCGTCGGTATTCGGCTTGACCGTGCCGATGATCAATAGAGGAACCGTCTGGCCGGCCGGCAACTGTATGGCCAAGTTTCTGAAATATGTCGTTGTCCCGACTGGCACGGTCACGTTTGTCGCATTGCCCACTTTCAATTTAATGAAACTGAAGGTCTCGGCAGCTCCCCATTTGGTGCTGCGGACGACGATATTCAGACTGCGGAGATACGAACTCAATGTTTCAGATTTGACGTCGTACACGGCGAGGACAACGTCGGTCGAGGTGCTGGCCGAGACTTCCACATAGCTCTTCTCTGGCGAGGATGGATCGACGGAAACTGTGAGCAAAGCCGCTTTGCAGACCAACGGGTATTGATTGGACGGTATGCAGACGAATCCCGAAGGGCACGGGGTCGGCGACGATGACGGATACGGTGTGGCATAAGCTTGGGCCATTTGGTCTCCGCTTACCACGGCGACGGAAGAATTCGACCCAGCATCAAGCCATGAATAGTCCGGCGCGGCCGCTTGGAGAGCCGCCTGAACGGGCGGCAGCGTGTAGCTCATACAGGCTAAAAGCGTCAGTATGAGCACATACTTGAAGTCACTGCCGAAGAAAGATTGATCGTTGAACATGGTACTAAGGTTATCGCTGGTAATAAGAGAAGAGACATGACTCGCGCCATGCCTCGGGTAGTGGATTCATTGTAGCGCACGTCAAACTCCCGGCAAGAGCCGGTTATCCACAGGTATCCACACGCTTGAAGCATATTTTTCGTGCACTACTTGCGTTTTTCTTTAATGCCTTCCGCCACATTGGCCGGCACGGTTTCGTAATGATCGAATTCCATCATGGCACTACCCTGCCCCGAAGTCATAGAACGCAGTTGCGTAGTATAGCCAAACATTTCCGAGAGCGGGACTTTAGCATGAATGGCCAGAGCTTGCCCTTTGGGCTCGGTGCCTTCGATCGTGCCGCGTTTCGACGCGATCGAGCCGTTGATATCGCCCATATATTTTTCCGGAGCGACGACTTCAAGACGCATGATCGGCTCAAGAATAACTGGTCTGGCGCGCTTGGCGGCATCTTGAAATGCCTGCGAAGCGGCTATTTTGTAAGCGATTTCCGACGAATCGACGTCATGGTATGAGCCAAAAGTCAGTTCGCAAGAAATATTGACCATTTTGTATCCGGCCACGATCCCGCGGTCCATGGCTTCATGGACGCCTTTTTCCACGGCCGGGATGAATTCGTTGGGAATCACGCCGCCTTTGATGGAGTTTATGAATTCGAAGTCGTCATAACGGTGGACGGATTTGGGTATTTTCTCGCCTTTCGGCCACGGTTCCATCGGCCGCACAGTCAGGCGCACGTGACCATATTGGCCTTTGCCTCCGGTTTGCTTGATGTATTTATGCTCGGCTTCGGCCGTGCCGGTAATCGTCTCCCTGTAGGCGACTTGGGGCTCACCGACATTGGCTTCGACGGCAAACTCGCGTTTGAGGCGGTCAACCATGATCTCAAGGTGGAGCTCTCCCATGCCGGAAATGATGGTCTCGCCCGTTTCCTGATTTGAAGTGATCTTGAAGGTCGGGTCCTCATTGGCTAACTTCTTCAGACCCATGCCCATTTTTTCCTGATCGGCCTTGGTCTTGGGCTCGATCCGTAGCGAAACGACAGGCTCCATGAATTTGATGACTTCAAGGACGATCGGGTTGTTCTCATCGCAAAAAGTATGTGAGGTCAGCGCATCTTTGAGACCGACGGCCGCGGCGATCTCGCCGGAGAAGACTTTCTTGACTTCCTCGCGTTTGTTGGCCTGCAGGCGGACGATGCGGCCAAGGCGTTCCTTTTTTCCGGTCGTTGAATTATACAAATAGGTGCCGGCCTCGATCGTTCCGGAATAGACCCTGAAAAAGGTTAGTGCGCCGACGAACGGGTCATTCTGCAGCTTGAAAGCCAAAGCAGAGAAAGGCTCGTCATCGCTCGGCTTGCGCGTGATTTCCTCTCCCGTCCGCGGGTCTATTCCCTTGACCGGAGGCAAATCCGAGGGCGACGGCAGATAGTCGATAACAGCATCGAGCACGAGTTGGACGCCGATATTCTTCAGCGCGGAGCCGGTAAAGACCGGGAACATCTTGTTGCCGATCACGGCCGTCCTGGTGATGGCTTTGAGCTCGTCCACCGAGACTTCTTCGCCTTCAAGATATTTATGCATAGCCGTATCGTCATGCTCGACGATTTTTTCTACCAATTCGGCGTGGAGCTTTTTTGCCTCCTCGAGCATATCGGCCGGGATCTCCTTTTCCACGACCTTATTTCCCATTTCGCCCTCGAAATCGTAGGCCTTCATCTTGAGTAGATCAATGACACCTCTGTGCTCTCCTTCAAGCCCGATAGGGATCTGGAATCTGACTGCATTCTTGTTGAGGCGCTCGAGAATGGACTTATAGGATTTGTCGAAAGAGGCGCCCATGCGGTCCATTTTATTGATGAAACACAAACGCGGGACTTTTCCGTCGTCGGCATAGCGCCAGTTCGTTTCCGATTGCGGCTCAACTCCCGCCACGCCGTCAAAAACGACGACTGCCCCGTCGAGCACGCGCAAGGATCGTTTGACTTCGACCGTAAAATCGATATGGCCGGGAGTATCTATGATATTGAAACGGACTTTTTTCGATATGTCGGCCACCGGCATATAGGTCGGATTCCAAAAACAGGTGATGGCGGCGGCGGTGATGGTGATGCCGCGCTCGCGCTCCTGCTCCATCCAGTCGGTGACCGTATCGCCCTCATGTACCTCGCCGATCTTGTGCGTCATGCCCGTGTAATACAAAATGCGCTCCGACGTGGTCGTCTTGCCGGCGTCGATATGGGCGATGATGCCGAAGTTGCGTACTCGCTCGAGAGGATAGTCCCGTTGCATAGTAAATAATAGGCGATAAATAAAAAAGCAGGGCCTGCTTATGGCATAAAGATACAGGAAACGGCTTCAATAATCAAATATGCGGCATTCCAGATTGAGGCGGCCTTTTTTGTTTTTTCAAAAAGCGCAGATTCTATAACACCTCTGTAGATTTTTTTCTGTGACCGACAAGCAGAATTTCTGCAAAATCAAGACTACCACGCAAAATGCGCAAAAGCCTTGTTTGCTTCGGCCATCTTGTGGACGTTTTCGCGCTTCTTCACGGCTTCGCCTTCATTTTTAGCGGCGGCGATGATCTCGTCCGCCAGTTTGAGGTGAATGGGTGCGCCTTTTTTGGAACGGGCAGCCGCGATGATCCATTTCATGGAAAGGGCCTGCTTGCGCTCCTGCCTGACTTCGCGCGGCACCTGATAGTTGGCGCCGCCGACGCGCCGCGACCGGACTTCCATCGACGGCGTGGTGTTGCGCAAAGCTGTTTCAAAAAGCTCCAGCGGATTTTCGACCTTGGCCTTTTCCTTGATTGCGGCCATGCAGTCAGCCACGATCGTGCGTGCGATATTCTTCTTGCCTGACTCCATTATGTAGTTCGTGAATTTCGAAAGCTTCGCGGAACTGTAGGTGATGTCTGGCTTCAATTCCCTTTTGATGTTGATCTTTCTGCGCATGTTATTGAAATATTAGAATATGAAAGTCTCCAAATCAGGTCCTTAGGCTTTGGCGGCTTTCGGCCGCTTGTTTCCGTATTGGCTGCGCCCTTTGCGGCGCGTGTCGACGCCGGCGGCATCCAAGACGCCGCGGACGATCGAATAGCGGAGTCCGACATCCTTGACGCGACCGCCTCGCAAAAGCACGACGGCATGCTCCTGCAGGTTATGGCCCATGCCCGGAATGTAGGCGGTCACTTCCATGCCGTTGGTCAACCGGACGCGCGCGATCTTGCGGACGGCCGAGTTAGGCTTCTTCGGCGTTTTGGTCGTGACTTTGATGCAAACGCCGCGTTTGAAAGGCGCCGGAAAATAGATCGGCCGGTTCTTGATCGAATTGAAAGTGCGCGTCAAGGCCACGGACTTCGACTTCCGCTTAAAACGCTTACGCTCTGATTTGGTCAGCTGATTGATCGTCGGCATATGGATGCTGAAAGAATTCTAACGCTCTGGGATGTTGCGGCAATCCTGTTCCTTCACCGGTCGGGCTTGAGAAACGCCCGATCCGATTACTCATTCTTGCCCATGACAGCGGTTTTTGGCAACCAGAAAAGAGTATCACCGTTGGTTGGAAAAAACAAGTCGCATGAAAATAGCATGAAAACAGCATGAAAATAAAAAAGAGGTGCCGCCTCGAACTCGTTGCAAATCGGGCGACACCTCTCAACCCGGGGAACTCAAACCAGTTCTCCTTGGATCATTCTATCGAACGTAGAGCGACCCGGTCAATGCTTTCTGTGTATAAGCAAGACTGTTCGTAACCAAAAAACTGTCGTCGGCTTTTATTGTAAAGAAATCCCCGTAATGAATTTAAATACGTAAGGGACGATCGGCGAAACAAGCTGCCAGAGAAAAAACACGATGATCACTACGAAAATCGGGCCAAATCTCTCGAGTATGAGCCGCACATGGCCGAACTGACTGGGTAAAAATGCCAGAAAAAGCTTCGAGCCGTCCAACGGCGGCAAGGGGATCAGATTGAAGACCGCCAAAAGAACATTGATGAGCACGATAAACGAAGCTACGGCCACGAATGAAGACGAAGCGAGTCCGCTCATAGCCATAAAGCGTATGATCGTGCCGAAAATGACGGCAATCAGCAAGTTGGATAGAGGCCCGGCGGCGGCGATCAGGAACTCGCCGCGCCGCTTGTTCTTGAGATTGTAGGGATTATAGACGACAGGCTTGGCCCAGCCGAAGGTAAAGCCGGCGAGCGACGTAATGATCGGCACGACGATCGAGCCGACCGGATCAATGTGCCGCAGCGGATTTAACGTCAGCCGGCCGTGCAGGCGCGGCGTCGGATCTCCGAGCCAATCGGCCATATAACCGTGCGAAACCTCGTGGAGAATGACCGAGATCATCAGGATGACGATGGAGAGGATGGATAAGATGATGTCGCCTTGAATCATTTCACTTGACATGATACCATGCTAACTCCATCGAGTGTATTATTTGCGTGCACCATCATGGCTAAATTCTGCGAGGTAACCAAAAGAGGATCGGTCGTTGGCGGCCGCTACTCCAACCGTACCCGCGCCACCCAGTTCAATCCATCCGGCGCCGTCCGCCGCTATCCGAACCTCCAGCGCAAGCGCATATACGTTCCCGAACTCAAAAGGTCCGTGGTCGTCGATATCTCCACCCGCGCGCTCCGGACCATCGAGAAGAACGGCGCATATCGCACACTGAAGAAGGCCGGGGTCATCTGAGCGTCTTGGACGCAGTTTTCATGAGGCCGCGCTGCGGCCGCGTTTACCTTTTTGCCGAAGTATTGTACTCTGGCGGCAGAGAGGTACGCATGAAAAAAAGAACAAATCAACAACAAGCTAAGAAAATCATCAAGCAGGTTTCGGTCATCTTCGTCGCAGAAGACAGCAGCGTGATTCTGGGAAAGTTGAAGAAAGGTCCGGGCAAAGGTTTCTGGTCCACGGTGAGCGGCAACATCACATCCAATGAAGACCGGGAGACGACGGGCCATCCGACGGCTGCTATCCGGGTGGCGTGCGAACAATTCGGCCTTTCAGTCGAAAAAGTTCAGTATGCCGGATTTGTGACCCTACGTTTTCGGAACGCGTTGTCTGAAAGGATCACTTACGTATTTCGGGCCCAGACTTGGAATGGCTTTCCGAAGCCCCACAAAGATATATTTTCTGAGGTAAATTACTTTCCCGTGAGAGACATTCCGTGGGAGCTCATGATGCCGGGGGATGCGGAATGGCTCATTCACGCTCTCAAAGGCCGATACCGCATCGGGGTCGACATCCGCTGCGACGTCACGCGTCTCGAAGTCGATCATATTAATATTGGTCTGTACAAGGACGCTTGATCTTCGACACCATTCAGCCAGGCATTGCCGACTGGCTAAACCTTTCCGGGCTTCCGCAGTCGCGCCGCCTCTCCTATGGGGCGCTTTTTATTTGCACCGCCGTACCGTCTGATATGATCTTGATGTCTCCGGTCGACTTGAGATTGAATCGATTCTCGGGCATCAGGGCCGTTCGAGAATCGCGGTTTTCTTTCGTTGAAAGGGACCTGACATTAGCCACGGATTTTGAATAGACGAGGAATTCGGGATTTGCGATTTTTAACAGCGACGGAGCCATGTTTGACGGCAGCGCACTCTGAGAAACGATGAGTACATTTGTATTCTCGATCTCAGTGCGCGAAGAGGAAGCAATGTATCTCTGGATCTTTGTTGAAGCATTGCCCAAGAAAACGGCCGAGGTCTTTCCGTACTTGACCTTAATGAGAACTTCCGGAGAACTGGCTGTGGAGTAGGCAAAATCGTCGGCCGGCGCGGGAAACAGTATGAAAGCCGAGGAGGTTGAATCGAGATCTATTCTCATTCCTGCAGATAATTCGTCAATGGGTATTTTCTTTGTCTTAAGCGACCGAAAAAACATTTTATAGACCGGGTCCGTGGAACTTGAGAGTTTGAGAGAATTTAGAGTCAGCGCCGGAATATATGCCCTCTCGACACTGTATCTATTAATGACGTCGATCAGGCCCGAGACTTTTTTACCTTCGGCCGCTGTCGCCATGACCGCATCGATGCGCCGCGTATAGAACGGCAGTATTTTTGAAAGATGGCGGATGACTTCGGCATTCCCGCCGCCGTCGACCAGGATCCGTTTATCTTCAGGAGTCCGGATGAACACCGAAATTCCACTTTTCAGAGAAAAGACGTAAATTTCAAGCAGACGTGGACGGTGCTCTTCTTTCCAGACGTAACCGGTCAAGCCCAAAACAGCCGCACCGGCCGCAGCGATCAAGAGCGGCTTTCCGGGAAGTTTAATGACCACACATCCAGGATATGCTCTCGGGATAAAATCTGCGTAAAAAATACTTCAAATTCTGATAAAATGTGCTAGATTGAAGAATATTAATAACTATTTTAACGAAGGCATAAATCATGAAATCATTCGTCACTAAAACTTTTACGATTCCCGCTCTCAAAGGCATTTCCGGCAAAAGCATCGAGGAACATTTGAAGCTCTATGCCGGCTACGTCAAGAACGCCAATCTTATTCTGGAAAAAATCGCGGAGCTCAAGCAAGACGCGGAAAAAAATGCTTACGCGCTCGGCGAGATAAACCGCCGCTTCGGTTTCGAATTTAACGGCATGCGCAACCACGAAGTCTATTTCGCTTCGCTTGAGGGTGGAGCCAAGCCGATGGAAGACAAAGGTCATCTCAAAAAAATGATCGCCGAGACGTGGGGCTCGTTCGAATCTTGGCTGGCAGAATTCAAAGCCATTGCCCTGACCCGCGGCATCGGCTGGGCTATGCTCTATTTTGACCGCAAAGATGGGCGTCTTCTCGACGCTTGGATCGATGAGCAGCATTTGGGACAATTGCAGGATTGCGCGCTCATATTAGGGCTCGATATGTGGGAACATTCGTACGTCGCCGACTATCAGCCATCGGGCAAGAAGAACTATATCGAGGATTTCTTCGCCAATCTGAATTGGACCGTCATTGAGGATAACTTTTTGCGAGCGAGCCAGCCTGCGGCCAAAGCGGCGTAGAACGAGCCGACGTAGCAAATAGGAAATGCCGGCACATGGATCGAAGCGAAAGGCAGTCGTGCGAAGCTTTCCACGATCATAAGCTCGTAGGAGAGCAATATGTGCGATATCCCGCCTATGATATCCGCCACTAATGGAAGATATATCATTCCGGCAACGCCGCAGAGAAAAACGGCAAGCATCGTGACTGGAATCAGCGGCAAAACTAAGATATTGGCGAATACGCCGACTAAAGACAGTTGACCCAACATATAGAGAATATACGGGGAGACGAATATTTGTGTGGCGAACGTGGCGGCGACGATAGCGCGCAGGCCGAATTTTTCCGGTATCCGAGTCAGCCGGCTTTCGATCGGTCCGGACAGCAAGATCAGTCCGAGGGTCGCCAGAAATGAAAGCTGGAATGACGGATCACGCGTGAGGATCAGCGGATTTTGAATGAGCATGACGAGCGCGGCCAAAGCCAAAGCCCGATGAACGCTGTAATCGCGGCGGATGAGGTCGGCCGAGAGCGTAATTCCCGCCATGATGCATGACCGGACGACAGTCGCTCCGCCGCCGACTAATATACCGAAAAGGGCGATACCGGCAGCGGCCGTCGCGATCCCCCAGACTCGAGGCAGGAAAGACAACAAGCGCCGCATGGCTACTGCCACGATTGTGATATTAAATCCGGATAAAACGACGATATGGATGAGGCCGACGGTCCGGAAGTCATCGAGCAGATCATTGCCCAAAGCGGCTTTTTCGCCGACCACTAAGCCTTTCGCCAATGCAGATTGCGGTTCGCCAAGATTCCGGTCTAGGGCCGCTTCGAAATTTCGTCTGAGTCCGAAAAGCAAGGACGAAATGACCGAAAATTTTGAACTCCTCGTCGAGCTCCGCACATCCGCGCTTTTAATTTCATAATAAATGTTATCTTTGGCCAGATAGCCGCGGTAATCGAACGTTCGGCCGCCGTCGCTTTTGAAATTAAACAGCTGGGACAAATTTCCGGAGAATTCCACGCGGTCCCCGAAAATGCGCTGCGGATAAAGTCTTGTCTTGAGACGGATCATCAGGTTTTGGTCATTTCTACATTCGATCCGTTCCCCTAAACTGTCCGCCGCGAAAATCGAATCCGCACCTACGACCAAAACCTGCCCCGAGTCCTTGCGTTCCGGCTCCTCCATGACCATGCCGATTCCCTGCACATGCTTCTTCAGGCAATCACCGACGTCCGGAGCCTTCATAACGAATGTTTGCGCGAATCGCAAGGCCGCAGCTGCGATAAATATGCTCCAGAAAATCAATGCTCTCCTTTTCATGAGGATCAGATTACGCGCACGATATAAAATAGAGATGAAAAAAGTTTAAATCTTCATTAAAAAATCCTGCCTTCCTTGAGACAGGATCGTGACGTAACTAATGACGAAACTATACTCAAACCCTCACCGTGTTTCCGGTCCTTTGCTCGCCATCGTTGTATTGCTCCCACAGCGTCCGGAAAGATGTGCAGGTCGCCAGCAATTCGTCGAGGCTGCCCGAGGCAACGATCCGGCCTTTGTCGAACAAGTATATCCGGTCGAACATCGGCAGAAGATGCAGGCGATGGATCGATGAGATGACCGACGTATCCTTGAACCCGTCGAAGATGTTGCGGTAGATCTTCATCTCATTCCCGATATCCACGCTGCTGGTCGGCTCGTCAAGGAGCACGATCGACTTGTCAACGCTGGCGAGGAGGCCTCGCGCCAAAGCCAGCCGTTGCTGCTGTCCCCCGGAGAGGTTCACACCTCTTTCATTGATTTTCGAACTATATTGCCGGGGCAGAGCTTCAACAACTTCGCTGAAACAGGCCATATCCGCGAACTGTTTGACTTTTTCCGGGCTGTAGACGGCTCCCAACGTAATGTTGTCGAGGATCGTCGTCGCGAATATCTCCGGATTCTGGGGAATGAGCGCGATCGCCCGGCATATCCCTTCGAACCCTTGACCGATTTTCGCTCCATCAACAGCCAGTTCCATTGTCCGTGGCTGATAGAGGCTGCGCATGACCTTTAACAGAGTGGTCTTGCCGCTGCCGCTCTCGCCGACGAAGGCTATGCGCTCACCACGCCGAATCTGAAGCGAGATGTTCTCAAGATGAAGGCTCTCGCCGGGGCCGTCAGGATACGAGAAGTCGAGGCCGTCGACGCAGATATTCCGCCACTTTGTCGGCAAGACGTGATTGGCAAAACTCTCATCCCTGAATAGCGGTGTCAGCTCTTCGGAATTTCCCACCCGAGACCGGCGGATCAAGATATCACCGTACATGCCTGTGAACCGGTAGAAGATGTTATTCATCTCGTCGAGGTATCTCATCAGCAAATACACGCTGCCGATCAAGACGCCTTGCGACATGCCTTTATGCTGCCAGAAATATGTGGCCAGCACCAGAATCGACATCAGACGGCAAGCTACGGTTGTCAGGAACCATTTCATTTCGGTCAGACGGTTCGTCCGTCGGTACAAATCAAAGGGTTTGTCGATCTTCGCGACGATCGCCTCGAAGACCACGCGTTCGACCCTAAGGATGATTACCGTGGCGATATTGCTGATCGAATCATAGACGCTTTCAGAAACGGCATTTTCGGCTCTGTTGAGCTCGCGATAATTGACCAGAATGACCGCGTCGAAACGCATGGTGATCCAGACGGTGAGAAATATCATCGCCATTACGATGAATGCGGCCGACGGACTGAAGTATGCGAGCATGGCATAGCTCACAATGAACTGGACGACCAAAGAGATGATCTGGAACGACTCGACTGAAAACGCATATAGGGCCTGCGTTCCTTTTTCTATCCGGTCGATCGTGTCTCCCGAATGATGAGCAGCGTGCCATTCCATCGGCAGCGTCATCACGCCTTTGAGCAGGAACTTGCGATAGTTCGCACGGGTCTTGAACCCGTTGGCGCGCTCTATGAGCCGCGCCGGTCCGTGCAGCGCCCAAAATACGATACTGATAAAGAGAGTCAGAGCCAACAATTCGCAGAGGAACGCGAAGTTTGCGTTTGTTATCCCTTCTTTCTGGATCGTGTTGATGATCTCGGCCATAGCCAGCGGCAGGAATATGAGTTGGAATGCATTGGTCACTATGAACAGCGACCAATACAGAAGGATGTTGTGACGGTTCCCCAGAGAGAATCGCCAGGTGTTGGCGAAGAGAAAGACAAGCGGATTCCGCCCGGCTTTCGATTCATGACTGATTTTCATTCATTGCCTTTGGTTCGATTTTGAAGAGACTTTGGTCGAGTTTGTGGAAAAAAAGAACAGCTACACCGCGATGTCCGCGGCGTTTGGAGAATTCAAGAGAGGCTTAAATGCTCAAAACACAGCGTTTTTCGTGGACAGGAACAATAGCAATCGAAAAATACCGGCAATGCCGGAAAGTCGCAATATTCTTGGTGCCGCGCGTGTTTTTCATGACACGGATAATGGTACTGTAATTAATAAATACGTCAATATCGTGGATGGAATTCCAGCGGTTCTTTTGTAAGATTCGAGGGCACTATTCTGGAGTCTCCACATTATGAATAATACAAAAAGGGCGTCATTTCTGATGCCCCGGTCACCCAAAAAATCTTACTCTTAATGACAATTCCCTGATGATGCGCCGCATGCTGGAGATCTGGGAAACAACAAAGAATCATGTTAATTCTCCGGCTCTGAGAAGGCATTCATTCACAAGCCTGGCGCTGAAGTAGTATCGCTCATCCATCATTCCCTGGATCAACGGTCTTACCGCATTTATGAGTCCACGCTGCTTCGCGGCGAGCAGGATACCGAGCGTTCCCTTGACTTTGAGACCGAATACAAGTTGCGCAATATGGCGACCTCGACGCTCATCGATGATAACATGCGGTATGTTCTGGGCACGCGCGGTGACCATCACAGCTGTTTCGCCGCGGCCGATCCTTGCCAAGAGCGGCACATCGATTTGACATGGTCTGTCGAGAAGCGAGAGTCCGGAAATCGCTCCCCGAACGCCTTCAACATCATCGTGTGAAGAACTAGTGAGCTCCTCGACAACTTCGAGTGGCAGGATGACCTTCGGAAACATCGCGCCCAGAAGAACAACTTGCCGAATCCGGTAAAGACCTAGCAGCGGGCCGGTGTTGCAGACTACCGGCCCCGTAAAGAAATCAGGCATTTGAGAACTCCTCCTTCATTTCTTCAGGGGCCAGGTCCACAACAGGTATTTTCATGCCACTGACCTCGGTGATAAAGTCGACACGGCTCATGCCACACATGAGAGCTGCCCCGCCCGAACTCACGTCTCCGAGCTCAAAAAGTTTAAGAGCCAGCAGAAACTTGAATCTTTTCTCCAGGTCTCCGTCATTGGTTTTCGGATGCAAAAGCATGTCATTCGGCACATTGACCGTAACTGCTATCGTTTTCATATACAATTCCTTTCTTCGAACTGTGGTTGTCAAAATTCAGACATTACATATATTAAACAAATATAAGTATTTGTCAATAGCATCAGTCTGGAGAAATACGTGAGGGAATTCTGCTTCAGATTTTCCTCGCCGGAATTGTTTAAAAAACACTTATTTTACTTAACAAAATCATTAAAGCTTGGGAGAACTTGTATCTAATACCTAGGAAATGTGGCCTAAAATATGGCATTTCAGAGGACTAGCAGACTATGAATCATCAACAAGCCCCTCAGGCTTTTTTTAGCGAAAGCCGGATGTACTTTGCGGCCAGCCGCTTTTTTGTCTTCCTCGAACGAGATGTCCTCAACTGCGTATTCGCGGGTCCGCGCTTTTTCTTCATACGATCACTATACACAATAAGCATTCTTTTTCCTATCACTGCTCGATGAACGTCAGCGCCTTCCCCTTCTTGTCGCCCCTTCCGGTCCGTCCGATGCGATGGATATAGTCGTCGTACGTCGCCGGCAGATCATAGTTGATCACATGGCTCACGTCGGCGATATCGAGGCCTCTGGCCGCGACGTCGGTCGCCACCAGCACCTGAAGGTCATTCGTCTTGAAAAGTTTGAGGGCGCGCTCGCGCTGCGATTGGTTCTTGTTTCCATGGATCGAGGATGCCTTGAAGCCTTTTTCGATGAGCATCTTCGAAAGCCGTTCCACGCCGAATTTCGTGCGCCCGAATATGAGAACTTTTTGGAATCCTTCCTGCCGCAAGAGATCGCTCAATTTGTCGTATTTCGATCCGTTCTTTACCCGCACGACGTCCTGCTCGATATTTTGAGCGGTATCCCGCGTCTTCACTGAAATGCGGACCGGCTCCGAAAGGAATTCCTTGATGAGCTTCTCGACCTCCGCCGAAAGCGTCGCCGAGAAGAAGAGCGACTGGCGTTCTTTCGGCAGGCCGGCCATGATGAAACGCATGTCGGCGATGAATCCCATATCGAGCATCCGATCGGCTTCGTCAAGCACGATCGTCCTGAATTCCGAAAGAACTATCCTTCGGCTCGTGATATGGTCCTTCAATCGTCCGGGCGTGCCGGTGACGAAGTTGTTGAAATATCGCAGTTCCCGTATTTGATTGCCGAGCGGAGCTCCGCCGGCGCAACAGACCGAGAATATCTTCAGGCCTTTGACGAATCCCTTGAGCTCCTGATCGATCTGAGTAGCGAGTTCCCTGGTCGGCGCGACTATCAGGACTTTTTCTTTGGGATTGGCGAGGACCTTATTGATGAGCGGAATCAGGAATGCCGCCGTCTTTCCGGTGCCCGTGTTCGCGATACCGAGCACATTGGCATTTTTGAGGATATGCGGAATAGCCCGATCTTGGATGGGTGTCGGCACGCTATATCCCTTTGCGATCACAGCGTTCTTCAGCCGTTCATCTATGTTGAAATCCTTGAATGAATGCTCCGGCACAAAATGCTCCATCTCCTCGGTGATCACGGCTTTATTGATGAATTTTGAAGAATCGCTGAATTGACTGAAGCCCCTCATGCCCCGGTTCCTGCCACCGCCCCGGCTTCCGCCGCGGTTTTGACTACGGTTTCGGTCGCGTCCGCCTGCGCCCGAAGCATGCCCGCCCGAAGAGTGAAAATGGTTACGCGAAAATTGCTTTTTATACATTTCTATACATTCTGATTTACAGCCGTTACGGATAAAATCGTGGCTGTCGTCTCATGAGTTTTTAGTAGCCCGATTTCTCGCACAAAAAACCTAGTGAGATAGAGTTGTGCTAGCACAATAACAAGAGTGACATAGTTTGTCAAACTAATGCCAAGCTTGGGTGCCGACGTAGAGGAAGTTTGAACTGCGTTTGAGGTGAGAAAAGATGCAAGTATCTACGTTCCAACCTTCTACCCTACCCTTCAAACCGCCATATATAAGACGAACCGCAGATTTTACTCTGCGGTTGTTTGAAGCGCACTTGAACTAGCTATCCGTGCTGACTGATGATATTGCCATTCGATTAAGCCGAGGCTCTGGGCTGCAAAAATGCAAACCATGCGTAGGTGGCACTCATATGCGCGGCCCAGAAACTGCCTAGTTTCTTTGTGACCGCGCCATGATCGTCTCGAGACTTCTGCCACACCAAGGTATGCACCTTGTCTTGGTGTACGGCAGTCGCGGCGATATACATAAGGTATGCGCCGCAAGGATTCTCAGTGAATCCAAGCTGCTTATAGAGAGCCGGGTGCTGCTCACTGATGGCAGAGATCTGGCTGGCGTCGGTCTTTTCCAGCCCCATGTTTTCAGCCCACGCGCACGCCAGATCATACGATCCCCCGTTCAAGGGAAAATTCACGAGAATTACGTTCTGATCGATGGCGGCTGGCGAGTGGCGCTCTGGTCTAACCTCTATTCGTACGACATGCGTCCGGACAATGTCAGTCCGGATAGTCGCCTTGTTAATGACCTTGAAGTAATCGAGCAGTCTCACGACCACTCCATTATCAAGAATGTCCTGGAACGCGGCACGACCGAACCTTTGATCGTTAATAAGCTGCCTGACATAGCTGACCTGCTGAGAAGTAACAAGCCTTTGGCTCATATACCTTCCTTTCTTATGAGCTCACTTGTGGCGCCAACACGGCGCCTAAGCAAACGTTTGTTTGTGATGCTGGACTCTTCGCCACAGCAGAAGCGTTTTCAAACTTCCGACATAAGCATACCATTCTTGGTATAACATGTCAAGTCGGGGTGCCTAGCGGGAATCGAAACGCGACTAGAATTCACAGCGCGCCGAATTCATCGGTGATATCGGCCTCATCCTCGGCGCTGATCGCTTTCTTAAATCGCGCTCCCTTCACGCCCTTGACGCGCTTTTCGCACTCCGCCCATGTCGGATGTACTTCTATGACGCCGCCCACCGAGCTCACGTATGAATACGGCTTGGCCTTAGCACGCGACGAGGCAGATTTCTTGGCGGAAAGTTTTTGCGTTTCAGCCTTAATATCGAGAATGTTCGGCAGGTCATACTGGGCCAGCGGCCCTTTATAAAGTTTGACTTTCCGTCCATCGGCGAAAGCGGTGGCGATGTGATCACAGCGCTCGTTGCCTAAAATGCCCGCATGCCCGCTTACATATTCCCATTTGACTGTCCGCTTTTCGATTTCATCCGCCAATTCCATCCAGAGCTCCTTATTGAGCACATCTTTCTTCGTCTTGGTCTGCCAGTCATTGCGCTTCCAGTTATGGATCCATTTAGTTATGCCGTGTATGACGTACGAAGAGTCGGTGTAGACCGTGGCCGGCTCTTTTTTCGGCGCTTTGGAAAGTCCTGCTGCGGCGGCCGTCAATTCCATTCTGTTATTGGTGGCTGTCTTTTCGCCGCCGCCAAGCTCGCACACATTTGTCCCGTCAACGACGATAGCTGCCCAGCCGCCGGGTCCGGGATTGCCACGTGATGCGCCGTCGGTGAATATCGTGACGCTCATATCATTGATTTATGATGGATATGATTTTTCATTGAACTATGTCTGCGATCCTCAAGCGGAGCTCGTTGCGGTTGCGATATGTCGACTTTTCGACCGAGGCGATGAGGTCTACGATTGCTCCGCCCTGAAGGCCTTTGGCCCATTCTTGCGCCGCGCCGAAAAAGGAAATGGCTCTAATAGTCTTGCCGCTTCCCTGTTTGAACTTGAGCTCGACATGTTCGCTCGCCTTTCCGAATCGGCGGACAGTAGAAGGGATAACGTTTCTAAAGAGGAAAAGTGGTTTAGGATTTCCTTTGCCAAAAGGCGACAATTTATTGATGTCCTCATAGAGCTCGGCAGTGACGCCGTCCAATGCGAGCTCGGCGTCGATAGTTTCGCCCTCCTGCTCTTCACCATTTTTCTCCTCTTCGTCGCCCTTCTCGTCATCATTCGCGCCGTCATCATTCTCTTTATCGTCCGAATCGCCGCCTGCCCGGCTCACTTTCGCCACAGCGACCCGTTCGCGACTTTCCTCATAAGCGTCATTGAGTCTCTGCTCCAGAAAATGCACCCCCTCATTGTCCACCGTAAAGCCGCCGGAGTGCCGATGCCCGCCAAACTGCGAAAAGACGCCGACTGGCACAGATTGCATCAGCTCTACGACGTGCGTCGTTCCTTCAGACCGGCACGAGCCCTTGATCATATTATCCCCGTCGCGTCCCCAGAGAAAGACCGGGCGGCGGAATTCTTCGGCGCAGGAATTGGCGGCGAGGCCGAGAAGCGCCGGCCGCCAAGCCGGATTGCCGAGAACGATGACCGAGGGCACCAGAGCGCCATGCCTCTCGCGGACGGTCTTTTTCACTTCCTTGACTAAGGACGCCACCACGCCTTTGCGCTCGTTATTTATCCGATCAAGATGTTCAGCATAGACGTATGCGTCCGTATCGGAATCGGCGGCCAGGAGATTGAAAGCATCCATCGGCACGCCCATGCGTGAGGCAGCATTCAAGCGGGGCGTGATCATAAACGCTATGTCATCCTCGGAAAGATGCCGTTGATCGAGATTCAGCTTGCGAAAGAGTTGGACCAGCCCTTTCCGCGGACTTTTTCGCAGAACGGCCAGGCCGTAGTGCGCTAGAATGCGATTTTCACCGGTCAAAGGCACCATATCAGAGAGCGTGGCTATGCCGACCAGATCCAGAAACCATTTTTCCGCCCCTTCTTTCAAGCCGAATTGATTCTTTTTTAAAACCGCCTGAATGAGCTTGAAAGCCACGGCTGAACCGCAGAGATTTTTGTCGGGATAGGAGCAACCTGCTTGCCGATGGTCGAGGATGGCAAAAGCCGGGGGTAAAGGTGGTTGCGGTTCGTGGTGGTCAGTTACGATGACGTCGAGACCTCGATTTTTGGCTTCGGAGAGCGGAACAAAATCGCTGATGCCGCAGTCAACTGTGATCAATAGCTTAACCCCCTGTTCGGCCAAGTGCTTGACTGCTTCACTGTTCACGCCAAAACCTTCGTTGTGCCGGTGCGGAATGTAGATGAGGTAGTTAGCGAAGCCGATCCTTTTGAAAAAATCATTGAACATGGCCGCTCCGGGAATACCGTCGGCATCATAATCGGCATAGATGGCGATCTTTTCATCTTGTTCAATGGCTCGGACGATGCGGTCGGCCGCTTTTTCTGCGTCCTTCAAGAGAAACGGGTCATGCAAACCGGCTTCATAGTCCGGGGACGTGAACGCGCCGGCGGCTATCGCATCTCTCACGCCGCGATGAAAGAGTAAATGCGACAAGAGCGGAGAGTATCCGGCCAGGGCATGCTGTTCGTCAAGCGAGAGTGGTCGCCGTATCGAGTAATTCATGCGAAAAGTATAACAGATTACGTTGACACCGAATGAGGCGCGCGTACACTCATGTCAGATGAAAATCAACCTTCGCGCCGGCGCGCCGAGGGACGGATCGTCATGCGAACCGGTCCGATCGCTCGTAGAGCGCGCCTACGGTCATTTGCCGGTACATTGGCAGAAGATCATTCCCAACGTCAATGTCACGGTCAGACGCCATGACAAGCTCGCGCCAGTCTTCCTGCGGCAGTGGAATTCGCGCCGGACCGACGCCAAGCCGCCGCGGCGCGGCTGGTCAGTGCGCGTCATCGCCCTGCCGATACGGCATCCCTGCGAGATCGAGGTATTTTACGCCATCCGGCCCACAAAAGCGTCTCGAGGGAAGAATAAAGAGTATGCGTTCGTCCAAGCCGTGGTCGGGGCTTTATTGGCCTGCGCTCTCTCGAAGAAACGTATCGCTGAATTGGTCGAGGCCGTGGCCGACGAATATAAAGTCACGGAGATATACACCGTCGAGCAACTTTTTATGGAAGATGTGCCCGCCTTCATCATGGATCCGCAATTGTCAGCCGTTTCCAGGCGGCGGCAGCTTCATTTTTTCGAGATGCTGAACGACAAAGTCCGCTGTCTGCCGCCGTAGCGCCGACTGCGGCCGTTTTTTTATTTAATTGACAGTTGAACACGATTGCGTAGACTCAGGGGCAGATGAAAATCAATATAGTCGCCAAGTCGGGATATGCATCGAGATATGAGGAAAGATTCGAAGAGACCAAACGACTGGTGAAGAGCGCCATCGGGCTGTTGCCGGCGCATTGGCTCGCCATCGTTCCTCCGACCGATTTCGTCATCATGAGCCGGATGAAGCTGACACTTTTTCCCCTCCGCCGATGGAAATCGGGCAGATCGAGCAACCGTCCTCCTCCTCATGGCTGGTTCGTTGGCATCGTCGCCATGCCGCGACATGATCCCTGTCAGATCGAGGTCTTTTATGGCACGAAGCTCGGAACGCCGTTCTACAGGAAATCCGAGGAATATCTGTTCACCAGAGCTTTGGTCGGGGCTCTCCTAGCCTGCGCGGTCTCGCAAAAACACATAGCCCAATTGGTACATGCGACCGCGACCGAGCATAGATTGCTTGGTCGTCACCAACTCGAGCCGCTCTTTACGGATGATATTCCCGCTTTCATTGTGAATAGAGCCGCGGCGGCAACGACCAGAGAACATCTCGTTCATTTCTTCGAGGATCTCGACCGTAAAATCCTAAACGTCCAGTAACGACCACGGTCGTTTTTTTATTGATCCTTAATTTTAATTGATCCTCGACGGCAGCAGTCTGTGCGATTTCACTCGTGTATAATATCGCCATGGACAAGTGCATTTTCTGCAAGATCGTCAGGAAGGAAATTCCCGCCCATATCGTCTACGAAGACGGTGATTTTTTGGCATTTCTCGATATCCGGCCGCAATCGCCCGGCCATACGCAGATCATTCCCAAAACGCACTACCGCTTTGTCTGGGACGTGCCGAATCTGCCTGAATATTTCGCCGTGGTTGTCCGAATCGCTCAGGCGCTCCGCAAGGCATTCAAGCAGGACATGATCTTGAGCCGGATAGTCGGCGATGAAATCGAGCATGCCCATGTCTGGGTCTTTCCGTCCGCTGAAACAGCTGGCGACAAGAGCGATTTTGAAGGAAACAAAAAGAAACTGATCGAAACCTTAAACCGCTGATATGCAGTCTTTGGATCGACGGATCTATTCCGCCGACTTGTTGAGCGCCTCGATGCCCGGTAGGGTCTCTTTGGCCAGAAAATCGAGCATGGCGCCGCCGCCAGTCGAGATAAAAGTGAATTTGTTCAGGAGTCCGAGCGTCGCGATGGCCGCGAGAGTATCCCCGCCGCCGACGATTGTTTCGACGCCGCGATCGGTGGCCTTGCTCACGAGTTTGGCCAGCTCCAGAGTAGCGCCCTGATAGCCGTCTTCGTAGAGGCCGAGGGGTCCGTTCCAGAGTATGAACTTGGCCTCCGCGATCTTCTTGCCGATCAGTTCGACGGTCTTCGGCCCTGAATCCATTATCTTATCCCCCTTTCCGAGTCCGTCAGCCGGCTTAGCTTCGTTATTCTGATCAAGGACGTCGACAGGCACCATCAGCTTCGGATTGTTCTTAAGGGCCGAGAGGTCGAAGTCAGCTGTCGAAATCAGAGATGTTCCGATCTCGTATCCCATTACTTTGAAAAAATCGTTGGCCAAGGCGCCGGCCACAAAAACCGAATCGGCGATCTCCGAAAACTTCTGCAGGAGCGGCAATTTCGTCTCAAATTTTGCGCCCCCCAGGATGAAAAGGAAGGGATGAGGCGGATGAAAAGCCCGCGAGAGAGTCGAGACTTCTTTTTCAAACTGCAATCCGGCGTAGCTTGGGAGAAACTGCGTGACCGCCACAATCGAGGCGTGCTGCCGATGCGAGACGGAGAAAGCGTCGTTCACGTATATGTCGGCGAGCGAGGCCAATTCTTTGGCGAATTTCCGGTCATTCAGTTTTTCGCCGGGAAAAAAGCGCAGATTTTCCAGAAGAATGGAGCCACCGGCCGGCAAACGCTCGATCTTCTCGTGAGCCTTTTTGATATCCTTGACGAAATCGACTGCCCGGCCGAGCTCTTTAAGATGGTTGGCGATCGGCTCCAGTGAGCCATTGTCCCCGTCATTGCTCTCAAGATGGCTCACCATCACGATCCGCGCCCCTTTGGCGCGGAGATGATCTATGGTCGGCAGAGTTGACTGGATGCGGTAAGCGTCGGCCACTTTGCCGTTATTAAGCGGAACGTTGAAATCGGCCCGCAGAAGCACTTTGACGCCCTCCAGATGCTTGATGTCTTTGAGAGTTTTCATCAGATCGTCCGGGCCGAGAGATCAACGGCCGTGAGCAGTTCGACAAAGCCGGTGCTCGAGACGCTTTCGCGGCCGACCAGGAGGCCGTCCACTCTGCCGATCTTCAGGATGTCGGCGGCATTTCTCGAGTGCACCGATCCGCCGTAGAGCACGGCGACTTTCATCGCCGAATCAGTGCCGAAAATATCCGCGAAGATCTTCTTGACGAAGATCGACATCTCGTTTATGGCTTCGGGACCCATGGCCTCCTCGGCGCCGATGGCCCAAATCGGTTCATAGGCGATGACGATATTCCACGAGAATTTCTTGGGGATATCGGCCAGACTGCCTTTGATCTGCTCCCGCACGAAATCGAAATGTGCGCCGCTCTCATCGCGCTTTTGTTCTCCGACGCAGATGATCGGCGTCATGCCGGCTTCAAGTATGGCTTTGGCTTCCTTTGAAACGTCCGCGTCGGTTTCGCCTTCGGCCCGTACTTCGGAATGACCGGCGATCACGAAATCGGCGCCGATGTCCTTAAGCATGGGCGCGCCGATCTGGCCCGTGTGAGGCCCGTCCCGTTCGAAAGAAACGGACTGGGCGCCGAGATAGAAATGGCTGGCCCGCCGCCGCGGGGCGCAGGCCGAGATAAAGACGAAAGGCGGGCAGATGACCGCCTCAGTCGCTTTGAGCTTGGCGGCGGCGGCGCGCGTCTTTCGCGCGATCCGTTTGGCGTCTTCGAGCGACTGCGGATTCATCTTCCAGTTGCCGACGACGAGCTTTTTAGTGGTCATATGGCAGTATTGTACCCTAGAATCGCGGAAAATGAACAGAATGTGCTAAAATATCGGATACCATGAGCCGGTCTCACATTCCGTGTTCGGGACAAAAAGGCTTCACCGCGATAGAAATTCTCGTCGTCATCGCCATCGTCTTCATCATCACCAGCATCGGCCTTTTCGCTTTCATAAGCGCCCGCAAAACCAAGGAGCTCAGCGTGCTTTCAGACCAGATCTATTTCACGTTAGAGCACGCCAAGTCGGATGCCGTTTCAGGAAAGAACGGCGTTGGCGCCGGCGTCAAATTCAGCACTACTACGTATGCGTTCTTCGGCGGCAATGTCTATGATCCGGCCAATACAAACAATAAAGTCTATACGGTCACCAGCGGCTATCAGATCACGACCACGCTCGCCAGTTCTGACGGGAGCGTGGTCTTCTCGCGCATTTACGGAACGCCTTCGGCCACGGGAACGGTGACGGTGGCCGACGCTTCGGCTCCGACGCGTAAAGTAGATATAGTCATCGGCAATCTGGGAGACCTGACTGTGATAAAATAAAGCCATGTCGAGAGGCCGTCATAGTCGAGGGTTCAGCGTGGTCGAAATCGTCGTCGCCGCCGCCATTATCGTCTCCATGGTCACCGCCGCAGCCGGCGCCTGGCAGCTCTATCTGAGACTGTCGAATACGAGCGGTCGGCGCACCCAAGCGGTTCTCCTTTCCGAAGAAGCGGCCGAAGCGCTCAACCTGCTGCGCGACCGGAGCTGGGCAAAAAATATCGCTGCCCTGTCGCTCGATACCCCATATTACATCTATTGGAACGGTACGACCTACGCCACTTCCACGACTCCGGTCACGGTCAACAATTCATACAATGTTTATGTGACTTTCGGAGCTCTCTACCGAGACATTAACAAAGACATCGCCGGGGCGGGCACGATCGACGCCCGCAGCCGTTATGCCACCGTGACCGTCTCAGTAGCCGGAAACCCGGGCGCAAAAGACCTGGAAACGCAAATGCTCATACATGATATATTCCAGAATTAATCATAGCTCCCGAACCAATAACCGCGGATTCACGCTGGTCGAAGTGCTGGTCTATCTGGCCGGCGTGATCCTGATCATCGGCGTCATAGTGAGCATGCTTTATTACACGTTCCGCTGGTATGAAGTCGTGGCCGCGCCGTCGCGGGCCAATCAAGTCGGCATTGCTTTGGCTAATCGCCTGCAAAATGATATTCGCGCCGGCCAAATCGTTAACGGCAGCGGGACAGTTTATGACGCCTTTAACGGCTCGCTTTCTTTAACGGTTTTTACCACTCCGACCGTGACCGTCAACAGGGCTTACGCCCTTTCGGGCGGCCGGGTGACTTTCCGCGAGGCCTCTGGGCCGGTCCAATTTCTTTCGCCGGCGGACGTCACGGTCACGGAACTCTATTTCAGCCGAGCAACCTCCACAGTTTCCACGGCGATCCGTTTCACTATCGGCATTATCTATGCTCTGCGCACGAGCACGACCTCGGCCATGGCCTCAAGCACGTATAGCGGTCTCGCTATCATGAGAAACACCTATCAATAACATGTTCAAGCCGCCCAGACATACATATCGGACGAAGAGGCAGGGGGGATATATCATGATCCTGAATACGCTTTTTTTCATCTCCATCCTCATGGTGGTCATCGTCGGCGTGGCCAGTGTCGTCTTGTCAAGCTACGGCTCGGTCTACAGCTTCGTCTATTCCAAGCAGTCATACATCGCCGCCCACAGCGCCGTGGAGGAAGCGCTCTATCGCTTGAAAAGCGGCTTCCCTATCGGTTCGGCCTTGAATGTCACGCTTTCGACCGGCAGCGCCAGCATAATCATCACGACAACGGCCACCGGAAAAAAGATCACGGTTGCCGGAAACGCCAATAATTATCAAAGGAATCTTCAGGTCGATCTGGCCTTCGGCACCGGCGTTTCCTTCCACTTCGGTATTCAAGCCGGCCGCGGCGGCTTCCTGCTTCAAAACAGCTCGAGCGTGACAGGCAACGTCTTCTCCGACGGCCCGATCGTCGGCTCCGGCAACTATGTTTACGGGGACGCCATCGCTTCAGAAGCGACCGGACTGATCGACGGCATTCATGCTACCGGCACGGCCTATGCCCACACTATCCAGAATTCGATCGTCGACAAGGACGCCTTCTATACGAACCGATCAAATACGACTGTCGCCGGCATTTCATATCCGAATAGCCCCGACCAGCCGAGCCAGCCGTATCCCATCACCGATACCCAGGTTAACCAGTGGGAAACCGACGCCGCGGCCGGAGGCACCGCGACCTGCGACAAAGGACAATATGTGATCGGCGCCGACGCGACCATCGGACCCATAAAAATACCCTGCGATCTCGTCATCAAAGGATCGGGCATCAATGTCACGGTGGCCGGGCCCATCTGGGCGACCGGTAACATCAGTACCCAGGTGAGTCCCCATATTCAGATGGCAGCCAGCCTCGGCAGCCAAAATATCGCCATCATCGCCGACAATCCGGCAAATAAAGCGGGTAGCGGCATCATCGACCTCGGCCAAAATACGACCTTCTCCGGCTCGGGCTCCGTCGGCTCTTTCGTCTTCATGATCTCCCAGAATAACAGCTCAGAGACGGGCGGCTCGACCGACGCCATCGTCATGGGACAAGGCTCGTCCGCTCTGGTCGGCTATGCCATCCATGGCCAGATCACTCTGGCCCAGAGCGTTTCCGTCAAGGAAGTTACGGCATACAAGATCATCCTGACACAATCGTCGAATGTGACGTACGACACCGGCTTGCCCAGCGTGCTTTTCCAAGCCGGTCCCGGCGGCGGCTATGATATCCTCGACTGGATCGAAACCTGAGACGCACCTCTACAACGCTAGATCGCATTGACCAGCGAATACATCGGCTGGATCATGGAAACGGCGAAGAAGCCGACGGCCGCGCCGATAATCAAGATCAAAACCGGCTCGATGATGGTGGACATGTTCTTGGTCTTCAGGTCTACGTCATCCTCATAATAGCGCGCTACGCCGAGAAGCATCTCGCCCGTCTTCCCCGTTTCCTCGCCGACGCTGATCATTTCCGAGAAAAAGACCGGGTAAAGCTTGGGATTGGCCTCGAATATTTTAGACATGAGTTCGCCCTTTTTTATCGATTCCGCCGACTTCTCCAGCACGGCTCGGAAATGGACGTTCTGCACGACCGTGCCGGTTATTATGACCGATTCGACGACGTCCACGCCGGAACTCAAGAGCGACGATAAAGTCCGGGCCGTGCGCGCCGTATTCACTTCTCTGACCAGCATGCCGATGACCGGGATCTTCAAGAGAGCCGCGTGAATGACGAGCTTACCCGATTTGCGTCGGGCCCACCAGGTGAGGCCGCTCGCGACAAGCGCGATCACCACGACGAGTATGAGGCCGTCATTTTGGATGAGGTTCGAGAGACCCAGAACCATCCTCGTCGTGAACGGCAGTTCGACTTTAAGCTCAGTAAAAGTCTTGAGCAAGACCGGTACCACGAAAATGAACATCAAGATGCCTATCAGGATCATGGCAGAGATGATGACGCCCGGATAGATGAGCGCACCTCGGACGCGGCGTTCAAGCGCATAACTGCTATCCATCTGAGCGCCGACGACTTTGAGCGATTCGGCCAGCGTGCCCGACTGCTCGCCGGCATGGACCATAGAAATGAATATGGCCGGGAAAATCTTAATGTGTTTGCCCAGAGAATCGGAAAAAGTGGTACCGCGGTCTATCTCGGCGATCAAATCGGTGATGACTTTTTTGAAGACCTTGTTGTTCGTCTGGCGCTCCAAAACCGAGAGGGCCCGGGAAAGGGGCAGTCCGGCTTCAAGCATCGAACCCAGATTGCGGGCAAAATTGATCTTCTCCATCATCTTCACGCGACCGGTCAGACCTGGGATCTTAAGCTCAAAGTGCAAGGCGCCTTTGGAAGACTTCTCCTTGAATTCGACTATTTCCTCGCCGCTTTCGCGAAGGATGCGGTAGAGCTCATAGCGGTCAACTGCGTCTTTTTCCCCCGTATAGATCTCGCCTGACGACTTCTTGGCTTTAAAAGTGAAATGCGACATGGTTTATTAAAAGATAAATGATGAGCAATAATAATGAAGGATAAAAAGCCGTTCACTCGGAAACGACGCGCAGGACTTCTTCGATGGTGGTGAGCCCCTGCGCGCATTTGAATATGCCGTCCTCGAGCATAGTCAGCATGCCTTCTTTCTTGGCTTGGGCTTCGATCTCGGTGGAAGTGGCCCCTTTCATGATCAGGTCTTTGACAGCTTGCGATACTTTGAGGACTTCATGGATGCCGACCCGGCCCTTGAAGCTGTCGTCTTCTTTGCCGGTGGCCGCCCGGTAGAAAGGAATTTTGTCCCAGCCGTCCGTAGGTTTGATGATCTTTTCTTTTTTCAGAGCGTCGAGGACATGGTCAAGGTCAAGAAGCTTGTCGAGTTCGGCAAATTCGTCTTTGGAGAGCTTGTACTGCTCTTTGATGTCGGTCAGCCGGCGCACCAGGCGCTGGCCGATGACGATATTGATCGTCGAAACCAAGAGGAACGATTCGATCTTCATGTCGAGGAGGCGCGGCATGGCCCCGGCGGCCGAATTGGTGTGCAGAGTCGAAAGCACCAGGTGCCCGGTCAAAGCAGCATTGACCGCCAGAGATGCCGTCTCGCCGTCGCGGATCTCGCCGACCATGATGATGTCGGGGTCCTGTCTGACCAGCGTACGGATGCCGCTTGAAAAGGTGAAGCCGATGTCCGGCCGCACGGCCGTCTGGTTGATGCGCGCCATCTGGTATTCGATCGGGTCCTCGATGGTCGAGATATTGACGTCGGGCGTGTTCAAAATGTCGAGCATGGTATAGAGCGTGGTTGTTTTTCCCGAACCGGTCGGACCGGTCGTGAGTATCATGCCAGTCGTCTGTTTCAGCGCCTGATGGATACGCTCGAGACTTTCGCCATGGAAGGTCAGATATTCCAGCGTGAAGCCGGAAATGTTCTCGCGCAACAAGCGCATGACCGTCTTTTCGCCGTAGTATGTCGGCAGGATCGAAACGCGGAATGAGACTTTCTCATTGCTGACTTCGACCTTGAAGCGGCCGTCCTGCGGCAGGCGCTTTTCGTCGAGTTTCAGGTTAGAAAGGACCTTGATGCGGGCAGTGACCGACGGTCCGGCCAAGCGCGGCAGGACCATGGCATCATGCAAGAGCCCGTCAATGCGGTACCGTACCAGCACCTGGTCTTCCATCGGCTCGATGTGGATATCGGAAGCGTTCTGCAAGATGGCATGCTTCAAAAGCGTGTCGACGATGCGGACGACCGGCAGATCCTCGGCGATCTTCTTCAGATCGGCTTCGCTGGCCGCTTCCCCGCCTTCTCCGCCCATTTCACCGGCGATCATTTTGAGGGAAGCTGTTTCTTTCTGGATGATATCTCCGAATTCGGCTTTGAGGCTCTTCTGATATTGGATCAGCACTTCTTTGATGGAATCCACGTCCGTCAGGCGCGGCAAGACCTTCAGGTTGACTTTCTTTTTTATGAAATCGATAGCCGAAAGGTCGTTGACATCGAGCATGGCAACTTCAAGCGTCGTTTCGGTCTTTTTCAGGGCCACGATGTTATGCCCGCGGGCGATCGGCTCGGGAATGAGCGAGAGGGTGTCGAAGGGGATTTTTTTGCCTTTGAGGTCGACAAAAGGAATGCCGAGCACGTAGGCCTGCATACGGCGCACATTGTCGGCATTCATCTTGCCGGTGCCGACTAAAACCTCGCCCAAGCGTTTTTTCTTTTCTTCGCTCTCTTTTTTAGCAGCCTCGAGCTCGGTCTTCCCCACGAGCCCGGAGTCGAGGATGAATTTGTATAATTGGGTATCTTCGACGAACATGTTGCGTCAATTATATCATATGATATAGTGCATTTATTAAGCACCTGTTCGCCCACCGGCGGGCATTTTTGTTCAGAAAGTCACATCAAGTCGCGAGCGTCAGCAAATCAAAACTTAATAACAACCGAATAATAATTGAATAATAACTAACATGTTTGACCTAAAAGTCATCAATTCCGTCGTCGAACAGCTCGAAGATGAGCGCGGCATACCGCGCGAAAAGACTCTCGAGGCCATTGCCATGGCGCTCGCCACTGCCTATAAGAAGGAATACGGCAAGAAGGGCCAGATCGTCCGGGCTTCGTTCGATTCGTCGTCCGGCCAGGTTGAATTCTGGCAGGTCAAGATCGTAGTTGACCGCGAACAGGTCATCATGGAAGGCGACGTCGAAATGGCCCACGAGGAACTCAAAAAGGCAGACGTCGAAGACATCAAGATCCGCTTCAATCCCGAACAGCATATGCTCCTTGAAGACGCCCGCAAAATCAAGAAGGACGCGCAGGTCGGAGACGAGCTGACCTTCCCTCTGGAGACCAAAGCCGATTTCGGCCGCATTGCCGCCCAGACCGCCAAGCAGATCATCATCCAAAAGATCCGCGAAGCGGAGAAAGTTTCGGTCATGAGCGAATACGGCCAGCGCGAGGGCGAGATCGTCGCCGGCATCGTCGAGCGCGTCGAGCGCGGCATTGTCTATATCGACATGGGACGGGCGGTCGGCGTCATCCCCTACGAGGAACAGATACCGAGCGAGCGCTGGAAGACCGGCGACCGCATCCGCGCGTATCTATACGCCGTCGAAGAGACGCCGAAGAGTATCGTCCTCAAACTTTCCCGTTCCCACCCCAAATTCCTGGCTAAATTGTTCGAAACCGAAGCCCCCGAGATCGCCGCTGGCACCGTCGAGATCAAGGCCATTGCCCGCGAAGCCGGTTCGCGCTCGAAAGTGGCCGTCGTTTCGCATGATCCGCACATTGACCCCATCGGCTCGATGGTCGGCCAGCGCGGCGTGCGCGTTTCGACCGTAACCAGCGAGCTTTCCGGCGAAAAGATCGACATCGTCGAATGGAACGAGGACCCGGCGCTCTTCATCGAAGAAGCGTTGTCGCCTGCCGAAGTCGTCTCCCTTGAACTGGACGAAAAAGAGCACCGCGCCATCGTGACCGTGACCGAGGACGAGCAGTCGCTCGCCATCGGCAAAGGCGGCCAGAACGTCCGCCTTGCGGCCAAACTGACCGGCTGGAAGATCGACATCAAGTCCGTCGAGGACGAGGATATCCTGGACGAGGCGGAACCAAAGGTGAAAGAAGAAGAAAAAGCGCCAGACATCAGTGCATAATTGCGCGTTCTGACATATTCAATTAAAATGCCCGCATGAATACAATAATCATCTACTCTTTGGCGGCGGCGGTTATCGCCATCGCCTATGGCGCCTATCTCATAACGGTCATACTCAAGAAACCAGAGGGCAATGACAAGATGAAAGAAATCGCTGCCGCCATCCAAACTGGCGCCAAGGCATATTTGAGCAGGCAGTATCGCACGATAACCCTCATCGCCGCCGTGCTTTTCGTCATCCTCTGGCTGGCTCTGGACATTAAGATCGCCCTCGGTTTCGCGGTGGGCGCTATACTCTCGGCTCTGACCGGATTCATCGGCATGAATGTCTCCGTCCGAGCCAATGTCCGAACGGCTGAAGCGGCCAGATCGGGTCTGGCGCCGGCGCTGGCCCTGGCTTTTCAAGGCGGTTCGGTCACTGGGCTTCTGGTCGTCGGATTGGCGCTCCTCGGGGTGAGCGGTTTTTACGCCATCACGCGCGACGTAAATTCGCTCATCGGCCTGGCCTTCGGTGCGAGCTTAATCTCAGTCTTTGCGCGACTGGGAGGAGGCATATTCACCAAAGCCGCAGACGTCGGCACTGATCTTGTCGGCAAGGTCGAGGCCGGCATACCCGAGGATGATCCCAGAAATCCGGGCGTGATCGCAGACAATGTCGGCGACAATGTCGGCGACTGCGCGGGCATGGCCGCCGATCTCTTCGAAACTTACGCAGTCACGACCATCGCCACCATGCTCTTGGGAGCCACTTCTTTTGTGTCCACACTGAATACGCCGCAAGGCGTGCTCAAGGCCGTCTACCCGAACGCTGTCGTGTACCCTCTGGCTATCGGCGCCATCGCCATCATCGCTTCGATCATCGGCACCTGGTTCGTGCGCCTCGGCCCCTCGAAAAATATCATGGGCGCCATGTACAAGGGTCTAGCCGTGGCCGGCGGTCTTGCCGCAATCGCCTTCTACCCTGTGACCAAGGCCATTATGGGAGCGAACATCACTTACAGCGTGGCTAATCTCTTTGGCTGTACGATCGTCGGCCTGATCGTTACCGGTCTTTTGGTCTATATCACGGAGTATTACACCTCGACCAAGTATGCGCCGGTGCAATCAATCGCTTTGGCTTCGGTCTCGGGTCACGGCACAAATATCATCCAAGGTCTGGCCATTTCAATGAAAGCTACGGCTTGGCCCTTGATCACCATCGTGGCCGGCATTCTGGCCTCATATCACTTTGCCGGATTGTACGGCATCGCCGTGGCCGCCATGAGCATGCTCTCCATGGCTGGGATAATCGTCGCCATCGACGCCTACGGTCCGATCACTGACAACGCCGGCGGCATCGCCGAAATGGCGGACTTGCCTCAAGAAGTCAGGGACGTGACGGATCCCTTGGACGCCGTCGGCAATACGACCAAGGCCGTGACCAAAGGCTATGCCATCGGTTCCGCCGGCCTCGCCGCCTTGGTCCTCTTCGCTTCATATGTCGAAGCCACACATGGCCTGGTCTTCAGCTTGAGCGACCCCCGCGTGATCGTCGGCCTTTTTATCGGCGGCCTGCTCCCTTATTATTTCGCGGCTCTCTGCATGGAAGCGGTCGGCAAAGCCGCCGGCAAAGTCGTTGAGGAAATCCGCCGTCAGTTCAGGGAGATCAAAGGCTTGATGCAAGGCACGGCTAAGCCGGACTATACCCGCGCTGTCGATATCGTCACCGGCGCGGCCATCAAGGAAATGATCGCCCCTGCTTTGATCCCCGTTTTGGCTCCGATCATCGTCGGCTTCATTCCCGCACTCGGCCCCGTCGCTTTGGGCGGCATGCTGGTCGGCTCCATCGTGACCGGGCTCTTTCTCGCCATCTCGATGACTTCCGGCGGCGGCGCCTGGGACAATGCCAAGAAACACATCGAGCAGGGCGCGCACGGCGGCAAAGGTTCCGAGGCCCACAAGGCCGCGGTCACCGGCGATACTGTGGGCGACCCGTTCAAAGACACGGCCGGTCCCGCCATCAACCCCATGATCAAGATCTTGAACATCGTGGCGCTCCTAATCGTGGCTTTTCTGATTTAATGGATATTTGACCCCGATGGGCCTTTTTAAATCTATCCCTCTACTCGATTACACTGTGATATACTTTAGTCGTTTTCCGACATTCTCGTCCGTATGAATAAATCTCATTGCATTTTTGTTGTCGCTTCGGCGCTGCTTCTCGCCTGTGTTTTCGGGATCTCTTCTTCGGCGCGCGCAGAAGACGCGCGCCTGGGGAACGGGCATGAGAAAACGATTGCCTCTTCTTCGAAGGCCGGTACAATCTCCGGGAAATTCCGCCAGAATTACGAGAATCGCATTCTGAACCTCAAGAACAATCAGGAAATCCGCAACT
This sequence comes from Candidatus Parcubacteria bacterium, assembly GCA_034666165.1. Taxonomy (GTDB): domain Bacteria; phylum Patescibacteriota; class Minisyncoccia; order Phycocordibacterales; family PALSA-1337; genus C7867-002. The sequence continues at coordinate 3,788 of JAXDMJ010000046.1, read as the reverse complement.
TGAAGATAGAGGAGATGAGAAAACCGCTTCATGCGCGAAAGGAGGTTTTCGAAAGACAAAAGAACCGTCTGATCGGAGAGCTTAACCGCGCATTGACTAATTTGCACCAGATCAGAGGGCGCATCAATTCCCGTATTGAAAAGGCCGAACAAAGCGGCCGAGACATGTCCGAGGCCAAGAAGTTTCTCATCATCGCGGATGATAAATTGGCCGTCGCCCAGACGGCGATAAGCTCACTCATCCTGCTTGTGCCGCAGAGCGCGCAGACGGCAAGTACGACAGATGCGGCAAACAGCTCTACGACTGCCGCTGCCCTGCCGGCCGGCGACAGCGTAGACCTGACCGGACCGCGTCTAGCTGGGGCTCTGGCCATCAAGGCCATTCACGAGGCCCGCAGGGCTTTGAACGATGTAGTTGTGGCCATCGCCCATGCCACGGGCCTTAAAATCGGGCAAATCAGCGCATCGACGACCTCGGCAACGACTACCCCCTAAATTAAAACTATAATCACGCCATGGAGCACGACCAATCAAAAGAAAAGGATATGCAACAAGAGATCAAGGCCGCCGGCCCTAGCGCCGCTTCCTCGTCTCCTGCACCCTTACCGTCAGACGGAGCTTCGAGCGAGCGTAAACAGGTCGGTCCGATCATTACCGCGCTCGTCGTCATCCTCATCCTCATCATCGCCGGCCTGTATTTCTTTGCCACGAAGATAAACCAGCAGCCGGCGCCGACCGACACGGATACGATCGCCGCGGGGGAATCGACTGCCACAGACACAGTTCCGGAAGTCAGCAATTCGGCAGATGACCCGCAATCGCTTCAAAACGATCTGGATAAATCGACCAGCGGCTTGGACGCGCAAAACTTTTAATGTAGACTGGCCCCATGCCGGAATCTCCCGATCCGTCAAAATCGTACGGCAGCGTTTCCATTAATAAACTCGATAAATCCCGCATCGAGATCGAGGGATCGATTCCTGCGGAGATCTGGGAAAAATTCCGTCCGCAGGCACTGAAACATCTGAATGAAACCTTCACCGTCGACGGCTTCCGCAAAGGCATGGTCCCGGATAATATTTTGACGGCCAAAGTCGGTCAGGCGGCCGTCAGCGAAAAGATGGCCGAATTGGCTCTGCGAAAAGCCTACATCGATATTCTGACCGATCACGCGATCGACGCCATCGGAGAGCCGGAGGTGCGCATAACCAAACTCGCGACAGGCAATCCCCTCGAATTCAAAGCTGTGACGGCCGTCGTGCCGGAGGTGAAACTGCCCGACTACCGGAAATTAGCTGCGGCAGAACTCAAAAAATCATCGCCGGATGAACTGGCCGTCACGGAGAGCGATGTCGAGGCTGCGATTCTGCGCATCCGCAAAGCGCGCGTCTCGCATGAAAGCCATGACCATGACGAGATGTCTCCCGAAGAGCATGAGAAAGCCGTACTCGATTCTTTGCCGGAATTCAACGATGACTTCGTCCGCGGCATGGGCGATTTCAAAGACCTCGAGGATTTCAAGCAAAAAGTGCGCGTGATGATCGGCGAGAACAAGAAAGATGAAGTCCGCGAAAAACTTCGTCTGCGCATTGCCGATGCTCTCTCCGGCGGATCGACCATCGAACTGCCCGAGGTCGCAGTCGAAAGCGAGCTCGCCCGCACCGAAGCGCAGTTTAAATTGGACATCGAAAAGATGGGCGTCAAACTAGACGACTACTTGAAGCATTCGAAGAAGACGCTCGAAGATATCCGCAAAGAATGGCGACCGCACGCCGAGAAAAAAGCTAAGCTTCAATTGATCTTGGATGCCATCGCTCGGGCGGAGAACATAAAGCCGGCAGTGCAAGAGATCGAAAACGAAGTCACGCAGATCCTCGCGCATTACAAAGACGCCGATCGCGAGCGCGCGGCCGTCTATGCCGAGACCGTCCTCTCAAACGAAAAGGTCTTCGAATGGCTGGAGCGCCACCGAGAGTGAAATTGGTCACTTTCCAAAAATTATGAGGGAAAGGGCCGCAATGGCGGCCGTCTCGGCACGCAGAACTTGTCTGCCCAGACAGCGTACTACTATATGTGTATTGTGAAACAATGCGAGTTCGGCTTCCGTCCAGCCGCCTTCCGGACCGATAAACAGAGCCACGGGAGCCGTTTTTGAGGCCTCCATGCCGTCGAATAACTCGCCTTCCGTGTGAAAAGCTACGATGTTTTTGACGCCGCGCGATCTCAAAAAATCGATGGAAACCGGCAAGGTCATTACGGCGTGAAGGGCCGGGACATTTCCGCGTCCCGACTGCTCGCTTGCTTCCTCGGCGATCTTTTTCAGGCGCGCAATGTTCAAACCTTTCTTTTCGGCTCGTTCCGCGGCGACCGGCATAATATCGGTCACTCCCAGCTCGGTCGATTTCTCGACGATCCGTTCAAATCGATCCCCTTTTACCAAAGCCGCGCAGAGAAAAATGTTTCGCTGGACCCCAAAACGGCTGTTTTTTTGAGCAGCCACGTGGAGAACAATACTCTTACCGCTCCAACTGTCAATAGTGCACTCGAAATCTTTGCCGGAGCTGTCAAAAACGACGATCGAGTCCCCGATTTTCAGCCGAAAAACGCGGCGGATCTGATTGACGAGTTCGGCCGAGTGGACAATAAGCTTCGTTTTCGCGCCGATCCGTTCCGAGATGAAGAAACGATGAAGACGCATACACTAAATAGTAGGGCTATCTCTTTGAGATCATAACCTGATCGATGATCCCGTATTTCTTGGCTTCTTCGGCATCCATAAAAAAATCGCGATCGACGTCCTTTTCCACCTTGGAAACTGACTGGCCGGTCGTTTTCGCCAGAATCTTATTTAAACTGCCGCGCAATTTAACGATATGCTTGGCGCTGATCTCGATATCGGCCGCCTGCCCTTCTGTGCCGCCTGATGGCTGGTGGATCATGACCTCGGCATTTGGCAGAGCATAGCGCTTGCCCTTTGTGCCGCAGCTCAATATGACAGCACCCATCGAAGCCGCCATACCGACGCAATACGTGGCAATGTCATTCTTCAGATGCTGCATGGTGTCTATAATGGCCATGCCAGAGTGGATCTGGCCGCCGGGCGAATTGATATAGAGGGAAATCTCTTTCTTGGGGTCTTCGGACTGCAGAAAAAGCAACTGGGCAATGACCAGATTGGCGACATTGTCGTCGATCGGGCCGCCCAAAAAGACGATATTATCTTTGAGCAAACGCGAATAGATGTCATAGGCGCGCTCGCCGAAGCTGGATTTTTCGATGACGGTTGGTATAAGCATGGGATTCGGTGCACTTTCTTACGCATTGATTGACACATAATACATTATATGCTAGTTTTTTGCAAGCGCTGCTCCAAAAAAGGGGCAGGATGAAAGAAAAAAGTATGAACATAGTTCACATTGTCGGATTCGAGCATCGGACAGAACAGATAAGGGTCCAGGTCGTCGCCTGGATACAGGAAGCTGTGAGAGTATTCGAGGAAAACGCGCTTTGGAAGCTCATTAACGAGGATACGAAGATCGTATGCCACCCGAATTGCACTACCGTGAATCTGTGCGGAATACAGTCACCATATATTATCGTCCAGACAACGGAGCCGTTGGAGGGCGATGCGATCGTCGGCATATTGCGCGACTTGAAAGATCCGCCACTCGACCTCTTTATGGAAGCCACTCTGGCAACCTACATTCCGGCAAAAAGGACTCTGAAAGCCTGATCACCACGCTGCTCGATTCTCGGCGGCCTAACGGTCGCCTTTTTTGTAGCCCATGA
>JAXDMJ010000045.1:0-4008 GCA_034666165.1 Candidatus Parcubacteria bacterium | reverse complement strand
TTGCCAGATTAAAAGGAACGATTGACGAATTCAGGCGGCGGCAGGGCAGCGAGCTTATCGATGTGTGGGTAGTGGCGAACCAAATCGTATGCATCTAAGAGCCGGGGCAGGAATAAATCCTGCCTTTTTTACTGATTCGATCCGAGCTTTAGAACAGACTGATTGTATTGGTGCCGCAAATTTATGGCGTCAGACGCTTCACGCCTCGATAGAGATATGTCACTTCCCTGACGTTCGCGACGTTGAGGAGCTTCATGAGCATTCTGGTCGGACCCGGAGCGAACCCCCCGTGCGGCGGGCAGCCGAATCGGAAGAAATTGATGTATGACTGGAATCCGGCAACATCGAGACCTTGTTCGCGTATCTGCTTCTCCAGTTGATTGACCCTATGCTCCCTTTGAGCGCCGCTCGTTATCTCCAAGCCGTTCCATAAGAGGTCGAAGCTCTTCGTGACCGTAGAATCTTCTTCCTTGCGCATGCTGTAGAAAGCGCGGACTTTCGTCGGAAATTCATGAACAAACAAGAATTCATTCCCGGTCTCTTTGAGCATATACTGCGCAATCGCATGCTCTTCATCGGGGCTCATATCGTCGCCGCGGTCGCCCGTTATCCCCATCTTGCCTGTAATCTTCTTGACATCCTGGACAGTCAAGCGCGGAAAAGGCGCGGACGGAGCGACGACTTTTCTCCCATAATGCTCCTCGATCTCTTTGCCATGTTCTTCTTTGACGGCCGCACATGGCTTTGAACATGAAAACGCCTCTTCAGGTGTTGCGAAGCCATTGATTAGAAAGCATATATTCAGACATAAAAAAGCCGCTCGCCGACCAGAAACACCGGGTCGGAAAGAGCGGTGATCACATTTCAAAAACTGACACTTCGCATCAAAAACTCAAGCGATATGGAGAACGTTGCAGAGCGCGTCGACCGTGAAGGGTTTCTCCAAAACCGGACCGCCACCGGCACTTTTGATGAGCAGACCGTCTGTCACGGTCATCGTGCCGGATACCACGCAGACCGGTATGTCTAAAGGCAATGCTCTGATCGATTTGACCAGTCCGAGCCCGTCCATGCCGGGCATGTTCATGTCAGTTATGACTAATTCCATCGACCCCGCCTGCCCCATCCTGTTTTTAAGGATGTTCATTCCCGCGAGACCATCTTCGGCCTCTTCAACTTCGTGGCCCCTAACCCTGAGGCCCGTTGCCATCACACCGCGAAGTTGATTGTCGTCGTCTACTAGTAATATTCTTAATTTTCTCACATGACCCTCTTCATAATATCCACCTATTCTGGATATTTGATTGTTTTTTTGGATGAGACTTACGAAACCGATGTTAGCTTAGCACAAAAAAGCAAAAAGTCAAGATAAAAAGCCGTCGCGCAATGGCGACGGCACAATGTCAAGCGAGTGGCGATGAGGCCGATCGGATTCAAGCGGAGTCGTGGACGGACAATGCCGCGTGAGGCTGTTCCGGCGTCCAGGCCGGAAATATCCAAATGAGCGCTTCGGCCGGCCCTCCCGCGGCTTCAGCCCAATATTTGCAGATGGGTCCGACCCGAAACTGCGAAACAAAGGGGTGAGCCCGGTCAAGAATTACGCTCCGCGGCTTTTCCCGCGGTCGCTCCGATTTAAGCAACAGACGTCCATATTTTTTCCGTCATTTTTCCATCTTCAAGAGTTCGGCAAAGCGTTTCTCGAGCTTCTCAAGCTTGGGAGCGATGACGATCTGGCAATAGGGCTCTCCGGCGTGATTCTTATAATAATCCCGATGATAATTTTCCGCCTCATAAAATTTGTCCAAGGGCTTAACGACCGTGACGATCGGCTGGTCGTACGCATGCGCAGCCGAGAGTTCCTTGATCAGGGCTTCGGTCTTTTTCTGCTGCTCCGGATCCTCATAAAAAACCGCGGAGCTGTATTGGCTGCCGACATCATTGCCCTGCCTTTCCATGGTTGTCGGATCGTGCGTGTTAAAGAAAACAGCGAGCAGATCATCATATGAAACGACCGACGGATCAAATTCTATCTTGATCGATTCGACGTGGCCGGTATTCCCCTCGGAAACTTTTTCATAGGTCGGATCAGCGGTCGAGCCGCCGGTATAGCCGGGCATGACCGAGATCACTCCTTTCAGGGCCGAAAAAATCGCTTCCGTGCACCAGAAACAGCCTCCGCCGAAGACCGCGGTTTTATGAGACTTATGCCGGCCGTTTTTTATTTCTCTTGTAGTGGAATCTGTGAGGCCGTTCATCGAACTACCCTACCAGAAAATCAGCCGAATGTAAAAGTGTAGATCCTCACCCCCGGTTTGCTGAAGATGATATCGAGACGGTGTCGTCCGGCCGAAGGATTCGCATAAAGTCGGTAAAGACGGGACTGGCTGATCTCCATCGTACCAGTCCCCATAACGTCCGAACCGCGCCAGGCCTCGGGAATCGGCTTGCCGTCGATCAGGACCTCCGCGGTAACCGCGGAGCCTTCGGCCGTTTGAGCGACGACATACATGTTCGCGGCGGTGAAGACATGCGACACTTCGGAGTCACTGCCTGACGTTTCGGCATATTCTTGATCTATTTTCCAGCTGCCGCCGAGATAGAACATGTTCGGCACAAGCGTTTGCGGCAGACTGAAGACGGACTGCTCCGAGGTGAACGCCTTGCCGTTGCCGAAGAACTCGTTCCTCGCCGCGCCGAAATACGTTTCCGGGCTGCCGGCCATGTTCGGAACAAGAGGAACCGATGATGTGCCCATGACGACTGCGTCCTTTTCACCCGTCAAATTTTTCCGATCGTTCAAGAGCTTGACGATCTCGGCTTCCGTTTCTTCATAAGCTCCTTCGCCGACATGATCATAAACGATCTCGCCCTTGATGTTTATCAGGAATTTATGCGGCCAAGAATCATTGTTGTAGGCGTTCCAGGTGGCGTAATCATTGTCGAGCACGATGGGAAATTTGATGCCGAACTGGTCGGCGCCCATTTTGACGTTCTTGATGTCTTTCTCAAATGAAAATTCAGGCGTATGGATGGCCACGATCTCAAATCCCTGATCTTTGTACTTGGCGTACCACTCATTCATGTATGGAAAGGTTCTTTGGCAATTGATGCACGTATAATCGATGAAATCTAAGAGGATGACCTTCTTGCCGATAAGGTCGGCGAGCTTGAATGGCGAGCTATTGAGGAATCCGGCAGGCTTGACGATCTCGATGTACGGCCCCTGGTCGCGTTCGGTCGGAGCGAGTTCGGAACCCGTCGCCGGAGGTTGACTCTCGGCACGCGGTATTCCCGGTGTTCCCGGCGTTCCCGTCCGCGGCCCTTCGAGAGCCTGACGGATGCCGTATTCAAGCTTGGTCACATCAAAGAATCCGGAATTGAGGATGTCCGTTTCGATTTTTTTGTCAAAACCGCTCGCGATCATGACGGCGAGGACGATGAACAATACTCCGAGCGTTCTCCTGAACCAGCCATTGGGATCCGTCGCCCACTCAAGGCGGTTGACCAGGCGCTGACCGACCCAGGAGATCAATAAGAGAGCCAGAGCCAGGCCGACTATATACGCCGCCAAATCTATGAGACCGACGCCCAAGCTCTGCGGCAAAACCGTAGCCAGAATGACAAAAAAAGTCGGGCTGCAGGTCGTGAAGACCGGGCCCAAAGCGGCGCCGATGATGATATCGCTCCAAACTGAGCTTTCCTTGCCATATCCCCGCGATATCCAATTCTCCGGCTTATTATGCCCCGGGATCTTAAGGACCAATCGCGCCCAGGCCACCGGAAATAAGAGCGTCAATCCGAAAGCCGCCAAGATAGCGGCGGAGATGTACGACCAGAAAGACGGACCGATGTTGATCAGAGCCGTGCTTCCCTTGAGAAGAAGCGTAAAGGCAAAAACAGAAACGGAGAGTGAAGCGATGATGACGAGCGGCCGGCGGCGGTTCTTGGTCTCGGAGACCGCGCCCGCCAGGATGACCGGCAACAGGGGCAGGATGCATGGCGCAAGCA
>JAXDMJ010000044.1:0-11209 GCA_034666165.1 Candidatus Parcubacteria bacterium | reverse complement strand
TTTCTATGTTCATGAGAACTCCATTTCTGCAATGTCCGAAATACGTCGGATGCGGTTGAATTGTGAAGGAAGTGAAGAAGCCATGCCCGCGTAGCACCCAGATGATATTTATGAGCAATGGATCTGTGTTTGTAATACCACGCCTTATGTTGGATTGTCAAACGACGTGTGCCAGGTGCGCCGAACGATAGTGTTTACCTGGACGTCGCTGTTTACCTCAATCGTTATCGGAAGTGTTTACCCGAGAAATGTAGATTCCAAAAAAGCGCCCGAGTGAGCGCTTTTGAGGGGTGGAATCTTGCCGCTTTTGGCACTTTCGGTGGACCTACCGGGAGTCGAACCCGGGATTCGGCAATGCGAATGCCGCGTAATACCACTTTACTATAGGCCCGCTCGCATATTTTCCTTCACATTCTCTACACATGTCGGGGCGCCGAGAATCGAACTCGGACCTCACGCACCCGAAGCGTGTATACTACCACTATACTACGCCCCGATAGCCCAAAGACTATCAACTTTTGAAGTTTTCGTCCATGAAAAATGGCCTGCATTCGAGTATAAATTGCAGGCTCATTGCGGTGACGTCAAACGAAGAGCGTTACTGCCGAGATCAAGCTGGGCTTATCAAGTTCTCGGGTATCCGACAGTTGTTCAGGCCTTTCCTCCACTTCTTCAGCGATCGCCCTGACAAACGGTGACGATAGTCCCCGCTCTCAACTGGTGAGATTATGCCGACCGATAAGCCGGAGAGTTCGCTCAATTGCTTCTGAGTCAAACGCAGCTTCTTGCGCTTGGAGAGAAGGAATGCTCCGAGAGTCTCGGTATGACCGTTCGCCGGCTTGGTCTTTGGCCTGACGGCTTCCAGTTCGCCGACCTCGATTTTCAAGGCCCGCGCCAGCTTCTTGACCAGCGGGTCGCTGTTCACGAGGCTGACCCGGCCGAGCTCGATCTGATCGATCATTTGGCGGCTGACGCCAACCTTTTTCGCGAGCTTGCCCGGATTCAGGCATAATTCCTTGCGCCGGGTGCGGACCAAAGTGCCTAATTCCCCCTTAGCACGGCTCTTTTGATGGCCGGAGAACGGAGCGATCAGTGCGACCTCCATAGAAAGCGCGGCCGCCAGCGGCCTGACGCTGCCATAATGGATCGTCGGGCTCTTGCGCAGCTCGAATGCTCGCGTTTCCGAGACATCCATTTTCATCTTCTTCGCGAATTGCTCGATCGAAAGACCGAGTGCTTCGCGGCGCGCGCGGATGAGCAAGCCGAGCTCGGTTGTCGGCAGAGGTTCAGGCGGTTTGGCGGGCAGGCGCGCGCGGAGCTCATGAAGGCCGCATCCGAGCACGCGCGCGATCCCTTCAGCCTGGGAATCTTTGAGTATCGTCCTTATTCCGTCCTCGATCTGACTGATCAAGTTCTGCGATGTGCGGGATCCTTTGCCGACGTCGTCTTGGGTTAGGCCGAGCTTGAGGCGTTGCGCCCTGACAAAGCGGCCGAGTTCGGTCTTAGTCGGTTTGAGAGCGGCGCCACGGCGCCGATTCATTATTTTCATGTGCTTCACTCCTTGGTTCCAGTGTTTCGTGCGAAATGCTTCGGCTAATCTCTAACATAAATAGAATTTCCCGTCAATTTAAGTAGTTCGTGTTTCGTGTGGACCATGCCGGACTTGAACCGGCCACCTCGCCCATGCCATGGGCGCGCTCTACCAGATGAGCTAATGGCCCGATGCTCCAATATCTACCAAAACAGCTAATAGCCATTCAGCGAACGGTCCTGCATTCATTAAGCCAAAACAGCATACATGAGAAAGTCCGCAGCTTCAAGCAGAAGTTGAGGCGGGGCTCGAAATAACATACACTTCAGCGATACGGGCTGTAGTATAGTGGTAGTATACATCCATGGGGTGGATGCGGTCCGGGTTCGATTCCCGGCAGCCCGACCAGCGCACTCTTAGCTCAGTTGGCAGAGCGCACGCTTCACACGCGTGAGGTCGCAGGTTCGAGCCCTGCAGGGTGCACACGGGAAAGCGAGTGTGCGGCCCATAGAGCCTGTTAATAACTCCGATATCAAACTCCTGTCTCGTCTGATATACTTGAGACAGTACCTTTTATCAGCCTATTAATAATTCATATTCATATGAAAGCTCTACATGGCGTGGCGTTCGTGCTCTTGATTATCGGCGGCTTGAATTGGCTTGTCCTCACCCTCTTCAGTTGGGACATCAGCCAGATTTTCGGCGGCATGGACTCGGGCCTGACCAAAGTGGTCTATGTTCTCATCGGTCTTTCGGCCATCTATTTGGCGATCACGCATAAGACGACCTGCAAGTATTGCATGAAAGGAGGCGAAAAGATGTAAAGCATACTCTCCAAGCCTCGGGAAACAAAAAACCACGTCTCGTGGTTTTTTGTTTCGTGCTGCGCGAGCGCGGATGCCCCAGAAATGTTATTTCACTTCGCAGCCGCAGCTGCACGTACCGTCTTCCTTGGTATGCTCATGTCCGCAGGACGTGCAGGTTTTTGCTTCCGGCATAGTTTTATTTTATTGCACTTTTTAAATTATATATTCGACCTGTTCCTGACCTTGGAAAAGTATATCACAGCGTCCAGACCGATTGCATTGAGAAGATGCATTGAAAAGACCTGCAAATTAGCGTATTGTCTTTGTGCGGGCCCGTAGCTTAGTTGGTAGAGCGCCTCATTTGCAATGAGGAGGTCAGCGGTTCGAATCCGCTCGGGTCCACTTGATCACGCCAGCGCCAAACCGATGATATGCCCGACGAACTCTTGGACGCTGCTTCCGACGGCGCGCAGGGCCTTCGGCATGAGCGATTCCGAGGTCAAGCCGGGCAAGGTATTGGCTTCGAGCGCATAGACGCCGCGCCGCGGATGAATGATGAAGTCAGAGCGCGAATAGTGTTTGAGGCCGAGGACCTGATGGATCTTTCTGGCCAAAGCCTCGATCTCGCGCTTAGTCGTTTCCGCGAATGTTGCGGGGACGATCTCTTCGGATTGACCTTGATATTTGGCTCGATAGTCGAAAAATTGAGTCTTCGGCCTGATCTCGATTGGCGGGAGGACGTACAAATCTTGGCCGCGGAGATTCTCGACGACTCCGCAGGTGGCTTCAATTCCGGGGATGAATTCCTCGATCATGACCGACTTCGAATGCTCCGCGGCGGCCGAGAGTGCAGTCATCAAACCATCGTAGCTTCGGACGATCGCCACGCCGACCGACGAGCCGCTCGCGACTGGCTTGACCACGGCCGGCAAAAGGATCGATTCAAAAAGCTCTCGGGCGAATGACGGATCGCCGGCCGATTCCAGGATGTCTGCAGACGATATTTCGCGACCGAAAGGCGTCTTGATGCCGTGGTCCCTGAAGATTTTTTTGGAAAGGACCTTATTCATGGCCACAGCCGAACCGACCGAGTCCGAACCGGTATGCGGCAGGCCGTGCGTTTCGAATAAAGCTTGGACGGTGCCGTCTTCCCCGTAAGCGCCGTGGAGGGCATTCACCGCGACATCTATCTTCGGAACGACCTGTTCGGGCCTCATCGGAAGTCCGTCGACATGCCATACGCCCTGCCGGTCAATGAAAATGTCCCGCGGCTCATAGCGGTCCGCGAAATGATCGCGCAGCGCCTCGAGCACAGCCGCTCCGGAATTGAGAGACACCTCGTATTCGTTGGATGGTCCACCCCGGAGAACTCCGACTCTGGTCCGATATGACATGGCTTAAGTATACCAAAATTTCAAATGATGGATTAAAAAATTCCCCGGCGCAATACGGATGTCCGCCTAAGGCAGCCGTGCGCCGGGGAGTTCCGACTTAACGTACACCATACGGTGCGTCGACATCTTTGGGTGGGCTTCTATCACGCATACCATTGTCACCAGGGGATGGTAACCAGTCGACGCTAGCTCAATTTACTACCTGATGACACTATACCAAAACCCGATTTGATATGACCTGTGGATATCACGCCAGTCCGGCCCTTGATCTTCTCAAACGGTGATATTTTATGGCAAAGCGGTGGGCCTCCGAATTGACGGCGATGATATCTTTCTTGTAGGCCTCGATTACTTCCGGCGGACCGATCAGACTGGCGGCTCTGTGGCTCTGGTCTTTTGTTACGGCCACCACAGGTATATCTATCCGTCGGGCTTTGAGGACTGATCCGGCGGCCCTGATCTGCATTTCATTGCCGTCGACGACGACCAAGTCAGGATAGGGCCATTCCGTATGATTAAATCGGCGCGACAAGATCTCGACCAAGCCGGCGAGGTCGTTGTTAGCGTCTCGCTTGATCTTGAATTTGCGATATTCGGATGGAACCAACTGCCCATTGATCGAAACCGCCATCGAACCTGCGGTATTTGTTCCCGATAGATGCGCGATATCATACGCTTCGATGCGGTGATCACCGCGCGCGCCAAGAGGTGTGCCGTTCCCGTTCTGCTTGATCAAAGCGATGTCATTGATGTGGCGAAGAGCATGGATGAGCTTGCGATTCTCCGAGGCCTGCTCAAACTTGAGAGCCCGGGCGTTTCGCTTCATTTCCCTTTCGAGCAGTGTCCGCACCCGCTGGCTCTTACCCTCGAAAAAGAGCGTCAAATATCTGATCGTCCTCCGGTATTTTTTTTGCGCTTCAGAGCCATCCGTCTCCGGGGACTGTCCGAGCACTCGGTAGAATTCTTCATGCCGCGGGTCGAGCGCTTTTTTGTCTCGGAACGGGAACAAGCGCCGCAGGATCTTGAGCGCGGCATTGATCAGGCCGCTTTCGAGGAACGGCCCGAAATATCTCTTCACTTTATATAGCAGCGTCCGCTCGCGGATGGCCTGATCGAAATCGCGCGCCCGGGCCAGGAAGACGCGCGGCCACGCCTCGTCGGTGATCACGATATATTGCGAGCTCCGGTCGTCCCTTTCGTCGACGTTGTAGAACGGCTGATATTTTTTAATGAGAAGGCTCTCGAGCAAAATCGCTTCGAGCACGGAATCGGTTTCTTGCCAGGCCAGAGAGGCGGCTTTGGCGACCATGTCGACTATCCGTACTCCGCGCGTCTCGATCAAGTCGGCCGAAAAGTAGCTCCTGACGCGGTCTTTGAGCGAAGTGGCGCGGCCGATATAGAGCGGGCGCTTGCGATAGTCCCGAAAAGTGTAGACGCCGGGAGCATCCGGCAGCTTCAGTCTGGCCAGTCGTTGACTCTTCATGCCGTGAAGCGTATTCTATAAACAAACTTCAATCAAGGCAGAGATATGAACCTTCTACATCGTGTCCGAGACGATTGGGGCGGTCAGCAATCCTGGAAATGGGGTCTGCCGCTCGGCCTCTTCATGGTCGGTGTCTTTCTCTTCGCGGTTATTTCAGGCGTCCTGGCGCTCGTGGCGATGTTTGTTCGATTCGTCGCCCGGCTCCTCAACGTGTCTGTCGTATATATCGCAGCCGGTCTTGCTGTGACATAGCATGAGCGGCCCGATGGTGCGGATCAGGACATTATCTGACCCGCTTTTTTTGACCCGTCACTTCTTCAGGGCGCTTTTCAAATACTTGCCCGTATAGCTTTTTTCGCTTTTGGCGATATCTTCGGGCGTGCCTTTGGCCACGATCTCTCCGCCGCGTTCGCCGCCGTCGGGACCGATGTCGATGACGTAATCGGCGTTTTTGATCAGGTCCAAGTTATGCTCGATGACCACGACCGTGTTCCCCTTATCCACCAGTTTCTGCAGGATGTCGATGAGCTTCTTGACGTCTTCGTAATGCAGGCCCACGGTCGGCTCATCGAGGAGATATATGGTCTTTTGGATGTGGGCGCGATAGAGCTCGGATGAGATCTTGACGCGTTGGGCTTCGCCGCCGGAGAGCGTCGTGGCTGACTGGCCCAATTCCACGTAGCCCAATCCGACGTCCCATAAGGTCTTCAGGCGGTCCTCGACTGCCGGAATATCCTCGAAGAACTTCAGGGCATCCTCGATGGTCATATGGAGGACCTCGTGGATATTCTTCTTGCGGTATTTGATCTCCAGAGTCTCCTTGGTAAAGCGCTTGCCGTTGCAGACGTCGCAGGTCACGTAGACGGTCGGCAGGAAATGCATTTCGACGGCGATCTCGCCGTTGCCCTCGCAGGCCTCGCAGCGGCCGCCGGGCCGGTTGAATGAAAAGCGTCCGGCTCCCCAGCCGCGCGCTCGGGCTTCCGGTTCAGCGGCAAAAAGGTCGCGGATATGGGTCCAGGCGCCGGTGTAGGTCGCCGGATTGGACCGCGGCGTGCGGCCGATCGGCGATTGGTCTATCAAGATGGCCCGGCCGACATATTCGGAGCCGGTGAAGCTCTTGCAATTCACGGTCTCGGCGCTGCGATGGCGCGATTCAAGGCGCGATTCAAGGTTGCGGAAGAGGATCTCGTACATGAGCGATGATTTGCCTGAGCCCGAGACGCCGGTGATGGCGATCAAACAGCCGAGCGGCAGGTCGACATTCATGTCCTTGATGTTGAAGATCGCGCCGCCGCGGACCATGACCTTGCCTTTGGGCTCGCGGCGCGAGCGGGGGGTGGAGATTGATTTCTCTCCGCGCAGGTAGGCCAAGGTCAGCGAGTCGTGAGGGTTCTTCTTGGCCGCCAAGAGATCGGTGAGATATCCCGAAACGACGACCTCGCCTCCGTGGACGCCAGCGCCCGGACCGATATCGACCAAGTAGTCCGAGGCGAACATCGTATCTTCATCGTGCTCGACGACGATGATGGTATTGCCGAGATCGCGGAGATGGAGAAGCGTCTTGATCAGCCGGTCATTGTCTCGCTGATGGAGCCCGATCGTCGGCTCGTCGAGCACGTAGAGGGCGCCGACCAATCCGGAGCCGAGCTGGGAGGCCAGACGGATGCGCTGGGCTTCCCCGCCCGAGAGAGTATGGGCGCGGCGGTCGAGGGTCAGATATTCGATGCCGACGTTGACCATAAAAGAAAGACGATTGGCGATTTCTTTCAAGACGACCTTGGCTATTTCTCTTTCGGTCTCGGTCAGTTTGATTTTCGCGAAATAATCCACCGCTTTTTCGATCGACAGCGCCGTAATGTCCACGATGCTCTTATTGTCAATGAGCACATGCAAGGCCTCCTCGCGCAGGCGGGCGCCCTTGCAGACTTTGCAGGGCTCTTCATTGAAAAAACCTTCGGTGCCGAGGCCGTTGCAGGCCGGACAGGCGCCGTAGGGAGAATTGAAAGAGAAAAGGCGCGGCTCGACTTCCGGATACGAAAAGCCGTCGTAAGGGCACATGAATTTGACGGACATCAGCTTCTCCTCGCCGGGATATTCGATGCGGATCAGGCCGTCGGCCTCGTGAATGGCGCGTTCGAGCGCTTCCGAAAGGCGCTCACGGGCGTTTTCACGCCCTTTTTCGTCGCGGAATTCGCTGTGGAAGATCTCGTCCACCAGAACATCGATGGTATGCTTCTTATTTTTTTCCAAGATGATCTGATCGCGCAGACGGTGTGATACGCCGTCAATGCGTACGCGGTCATATCCTTTGCCGAGAAGGTCGTAGAGCATCTGATAATACTCGCCTTTGCGGCCGACCACGACCGGAGCATAGATGCGGACCTTGGCGTCGGCGATGTCTACGCCGAAGACTTTCTTTGCCCGGGTCGTCCGCCCAGTCACAGTCTGGAGAACGGTTTCGAGGATCTCCTCCTTGGAAATGCGGTGGATCAGGCGGTTGCAGATGAGACAATGGGGCTTGCCGACGCGGGCGAAAAGGATGCGCATATAGTCGTAGATCTCGGTGATGGTGGCCACGGTCGAGCGCGGATTGTTCGAGCGGGACTTCTGGTCGATGGAAATGGCCGGTGACAGGCCGATGATCTCATCGACATCGGGTTTCTGCATTCGGTGGAGGAATTGGCGGGCATAGGCCGAGAGAGATTCGACATAGCGGCGCTGTCCCTCGGCGAAGATCGTATCGAATGCGAGCGACGACTTGCCCGAGCCGGAAATGCCGGTGATGGCGATCATGGCATTCCGAGGCATCTCCACGGTGATGTTCTTCAGATTGTGCGTGCGCGCTCCTTTGACGATGATTTTGTCATCGCTTTTGGCACTCACTCCGCGTGATACCGACATAGTCAGAGGATGATATCACACAATCCCCCTTTTTACAATCTCAAGCGCTTATTTCTGCATCACGGCGTCCGAAATGATGATCGGGCTCTCTCCTTTTCTCTTCCGTTTGATCTCAAAAGTGAATTTATCGTACTTAAAGTCAACGGCGATCAGCCCGCCCTTGGCCACTTCCTGAGCGATGAGCAGATTGGCGACCGGCGTGAGGATTTTTGTCTGGATCAGGCGCTTCAAGGGTCGAGCGCCATATTGCGGATTGTACCCTTCCTTGGCCAGATAGTCATAAACGGCGGGCGTAAGACCGAGGCTGATCTGTTTGTCTGACAGCCGCTTGACCACCTGATCGATCTGGATCCTGACGATTTCCTTGATGGCTTCAGGCGAGAGGATGTCGAAGATGATGATATCGTCGATCCTGTTCAGAAATTCGGGGCGAAAATAATCCTTGAGGGCCGATTGGATCTTTTCCTTGGCAGCGCCGTAATTGTCCCGGTCTTGATTGGCCGCGTTCTGATTGAAACCGAGCTTCTCCATGCGTTCGATATGCTGGGCGCCGATGTTCGAGGTCATGATGATGACCGTATTCCTGAAATTGACGGTGCGGCCCTTGGAATCGGTCAGCCGTCCATTGTCCAAGACCTGAAGAAGCACATTGAAGACTTCCGGATGGGCCTTCTCGATCTCATCGAAAAGGATGACCGAATAAGGGCGGTGGCGCACGGTCTCGGTCAAGCCACCTGATTCTTCATAGCCGACATAACCCGGAGGCGCCCCGATCAGCTTGGATACGGAGTGCCTCTCCATGAATTCGGACATATCCACGCGGATCAGAGCTTTCTCGTCATTGAAAAGGAATTCGGCCAGAGCTTTGGTCAGTTCGGTCTTGCCCACGCCGGTGGGCCCCAAAAAGATGAAAGAACCGATGGGGCGGTTAGGGTCCGCGATGCCGGCCCGCGACCGGCGAACCGTGTCGGAGATCTTCGTGACGGCTTCATGCTGGCCGACGATGCGCCTTTCCAATTCGGCTTCCATACGGGTCAGCTTGGCGGCTTCCGATTCAAGCATGCGCGATACCGGGATACCGGTCCAGCGCGAGACCACGGCGGCGATGTCTTCGGCATTGATCTCCTCTTTTAAGATGCGCCGCGACGACTGCAATTTCTTCAGTCTCTTGTTTTTCTGGTCCAATTCTTTCTCCAGCGCGGGCAGCCGGCCGTAACGGATCTCTGCGGCCTTGGCCAGATCGGCCCGGGCTTCAGCCATCTCGGCTTCGATCCGGAGGGCCTCCTGCTCTTTCTTGATGCGTTTGATATCGGTGATCGTCTCTTTTTCATTCTTCCATTTAAGCTCGAGCTCGGAAGTGCTCTCGCGGAGATCGGCGATCTCGGATTCGATCTTGGCTGTCCTAGCCTTGGCGTCTTTGCTCGATTCCTTTTTCAGGGCTTCGCGCTCGATCTCGAGCCGCATGATCTTGCGGCGGGTTTCCTCGAGTTCCGGCGGCATGTTTTCAAGAGAAATGCGCAGCGACGACGAGGCCTCGTCGATCAGGTCGACGACCTTATCGGGCAGGAAGCGGTCGGTGATATAGCGGCTGGCCAAGTTGACGGCGGCGACGATCGAGTCGTCGGTGATGCGCACGCCGTGGTAGAGCTCATATTTCTCCTTAAGCCCGCGCAAGATGGCGACGGCATCTTCGGTCGACGGCTCGCTCACATGGACCGGTTGAAAACGCCGGGTCAGAGCCGGATCTTTTTCGATGTATTTCTGATACTCTTTGACGGTCGTGGCGCCGATCGAACGCAATTCGCCGCGCGCCAAAGCCGGCTTCAGCATGTTCGACGCGTCCATCGAGCCTTCGGAGGCGCCGGCGCCGACGAGCGTATGGATTTCGTCGATGAACAGGACGATCTTGCCGTCCGCCCGTTCGATCTCTTTCAGGATGTTCTTCAGGCGCTCCTCGAATTCGCCGCGGTATTTCGTGCCTGCGATGAGGGAGCCGAGATCGAGCGAAACGAGCTCCTTGTCCTTGAGCGACTCCGGAATGTCGCCTTGGGACATGCGCAGAGCCAGTCCCTCGACGATGGCCGTCTTGCCCACGCCGGCCTCGCCGATCAGGATCGGATTGTTCTTGGTGCGTCGCGACAAGATCTGGATGATCCGCATGATCTCGGCGTCGCGCCCGATGACCGGGTCGAGTTTATTTTCGCGGGCGAGCTTCGTCAGGCTGCGGGCATATTTATACAGAGTCCGGAGCTTCTTGGGCTCGGCGTTCTTGGAAGGCGGATTGGTCTTCAATTCCTCGATGATCTTCGTGACCGCGTCCCGTTCGATCTTGAAACGGCCGAGGATGTCGCGGGCGACGCAGGGTATGTCGAAGATCGAGAGAAAAAGGTGCTCGGTCGAAACGAACTCGTCCTTGAGACTGGCGGAGACCCGGACCGAATTGTCCAAGATCTGCGCGAGCTCGGGCGTGAGATATATCTGGTATGAAGGAGAGAGCACATTCGAACCTTCGGGCGCCTCGATGTGTTCCAGAACGACGTCAGTCAGCATCGGCGTGTCGATCTCCATGCGGTCGAGGATCGAGGCGACCATGCTTTCTTCCTGCAGGATGAGCGAGCAGAGCAAATGCACCGGATTGACGTGATTTTGGCCGCGTTCAATGGCCAATTCATGCGCTCGGCGCAGAGCTTCGCGGGCTTTGGTTGTCAGTTTAGATATCGGGGGCATGTAAGTATTCTACTATATAAATATGCTCAAAGTCAAAAGTATCGCATTTGGCGCCGTTTAGGCCGCACGTATAATACGATTTCGGCGGATATTTGGTTTAGATTCAGGGACGATGATCAGAGCTTCGCGAGGGCGATCATTTCAGTCTTTCCCGTCAGTCGATCTTTAGCCTCGACTGACGCGCCTTTCAGGGTCTTTTCGCTGACGACATAGCGTTTAGGAATGCCGATTAGATCGGCATCGGAGAATTTTTCGCCGGCGGTCAGGTCACGGTCGTCATAGAGGACTTCGACGCCTTTTGCGCGGAGCCCTGCATAGATCTCATCCGCGGCTCGTTTGACGGTTCCGGAGACATCGAATAATGCCA
>JAXDMJ010000043.1:0-4444 GCA_034666165.1 Candidatus Parcubacteria bacterium | reverse complement strand
TGATACCAAAAAAATCGCTCGGCCAGCATTTTCTGACGTCCAAATCCGTGCTCGGCAAGATTATCGCGGCGGCAAACATAAAAAGCGGCGAAAATATTCTGGAAATCGGGCCGGGCACAGGCATTTTGACGGAAGCGCTGCTCAAGTCCGGCGCTCGCGTCACCTCGGTCGAGAAAGACGGACGTGCTTACGGACTGCTTAAGCAAAAATTCGCCGATCAGCTCAAGACGGGACAGTTGAAACTTATTCACGGCGATATTCTGGACGATTCTGCTCCGATAATTTCCGGCGCTTCATTCGCTTTGGTTGCCAATATCCCGTATTACATAACCGGCGCCATTTTAAAGAAATTTTTAGAGAGAGGACCGCGACCAAGCCGGATGGTCATACTTGTCCAAAAAGAAGTCGCGGACCGGGTCGTCGCCAAAGGCGGCAAAGAAAGCATCCTGTCCATCTCAGTCAAGGCCTTCGGCCATCCGCACATAGTCGCCAAAGTGCCGCGCGGAGCATTTTCTCCGCCCCCTTCAGTCGATTCGGCCATACTTTCAATCGAGGACATCGACGATTCGCGATTCAGGCGGGATAAAATCGAGATTCCGCGTTTTTTTCGGGTCGTCCGCGCCGGATTCGGACACAAACGCAAATATCTCATCAGAAACTTGGAAGAACTGATTGACCGATCGCGGCTGACAGAGATTTGGCAACGGCTAGGCTTGGTGCCGACCGTCAGAGCGGAAGAGATTTCGCTCGAAAAGTGGCTGGAGATCTCCGCAGATTAAAACTGTTTTGAGTGGCAGAGCGCTGTGTATAACGTGCCGGCCTTGAGCGGCTCTAATTTGCTATAATTGCTAGGGTTTTATGCCTTCATTCTTCCCGAGCAAACAAACGGTCATCATCTTCGTCGTCTGTCTTGGTTTAGTAGCCGCAGCCGCCGCTTATGTGAATGCCCAGAAGCCCGCCAAACAGGATTCGCCGCCGCAGTCCGCGGCCGCGGCCGCGACCGCTGCCGGGATTTCGCATAATGACCCCGGATTGAGCGCCGCCAACACCGACTGGCAGAAAGAATTTTTGGATACCGGCGCGAGCTCGACCGGCAGTTTTGATAAGACGGCGGCCACGACCACGGCGGCGCCGGAGCATTTGACGGCCACGGACCTGCTCGGCCGCAGTTTTTTCACCAAATACGTCGAACTGCGCCAGTCCGGTCTCAATACCGACGCCAACACGGTCAACGATGTCGCCGGCCAGCTGGTGGCCAACAGCCTGGCGAGCCTGCCGCCGCCCAAATCCCACGCTTTAAGCGAGCTCCGAATCTCGAAGACACCGCCAACCAAGCCTGAATTGGAGGCTTACGGAAGAAATATCCTCGGCATCGTCGCAAATTCCGTGCCGCCCAAGGAACAGAATGAGGCAGCCATTGCCATGCAGGCTTTGGACAATGATGACATGACCCTGCTCAAAAATATCGACCGCAATATCTCGGGCTACCAAACAGCCGTAAAATCGCTTTTGGCGCTTGAGGCGCCCGCGGCGCTCGCCCAATCTCAACTTGATCTGACCAACGCTTTTGAAATCTCCCTTTCCAACGCCAGATCTTTCCGAAATGCCGACAGTGATCCGGTGCGGACCCTGACAGCCGTTCGCGGCGAGATCGACAGCCTGCAGCAAATGAAGGACGCGGTCGATTCTATCCAGCAGTATCTCGTCTCAGCCGGCGTGCCGTTCGGCCCCTAAATTCGGCCCCTAAATTCGACAATGAATTTCAAAATCCCGAAATTATTCAAGAACGCCGTCCTTGTCCTCCTATTCTGTTGCATCGTCACACTGTCGTTCTCTATTGCACCCAAAAAAACTGACGCGGTTCTCCCGGTTTTGATCGACCTTGACCTCAGCTTTCAGGCGATCCTGGGCTATCTCAAAAGTTTCGTCCTTGACCATCTGGCGGTCTTGGTAGCCAAGCAGATCCTTCACCAGATCACGGTGAGCGTGATCAACTGGATCAACACCGGTTTCCACGGCAGTCCGAGCTTCCTCACGAATCCCGAAGGATTCTTTCTGGATGTGGCCGATCAGGTTTCGGGCGCTTTCATCGCGGGCAACGGCTTCCTGAAGAGCCTCTGTTCGCCATTCAATCTCGACCTGCGGCTCAATCTGGCCCTGGGTCAGAGCGCCTTTCTGGACCAGCGGTACAAATGTACGCTGAACACCGTCATCGCCAACGCCAAAAAAGCCCATGTGAGCGCCACGGTCGGGACCAGCCCGAACGGCGCGACTTTAGGCGACATGATTAACGGTGATATCCTGAACAAGCCCAATGCACTCAATGTGAACGGGCTTTCGGTCGACGATACCGGAGACTTTCTCTCCGGCAATTTCGGACAGGGCGGCTGGCCGGCTTTCATGGCGCTCACGACCCAGCCGCAGAACAACCAATATGGCGCCTATATCATGGCTAGAAGCGACATGCAGGAAGCGATCAACTCTAAGCACGCCGCGGCCAATAACGACCTCAATCGCGGCAGCGGTTTCGTATCTTGGAAGAAGTGCGATACGGTCGCCGTGATACCGGAGGACGACGAGGCGGCTCTCAACGAAGCGGATGCGACCTATGGACAAGATCCGACCGTGGATGTCGTCCCGGGAAAAGACGGGACATTCACCTATTCGACCTGCAAAACCCAGACGCCCGGCTCGGCGATATCCGGAACTCTCCAAAAACAGCTCAACGTCCCGGCTGACGAGCTCGAATTGGCCAACGACATCAACGCCGTTGTCGATGCGCTGGTCTCACAATTGGTGAACGCCATCATCTCGACGGGACTGGGTTCCTTGAGCTCGAGCGGCGCCGGCGGCCATGCTTCATTCACTTCGCAATTACAAAAAGAACAGGTCCAGATCTACACCCAGCAGGTCGATCAAACCAGATCCGACGCGCAATATGCGCTCTCGGGGATTGAGACTTCTCTCAAAACCTATAAAGACAACTATGATCTGGCGATTCCGGTCGTCGCGGCGGGCAAAACTGGACTGGAAACGGCCGAGGCCTGCTTCGTCGACAAGAGCATCGATCCGAATGCCGGGTTGACAACGATCCAGATCAATTTTGCCCACGACAATATCAACACGATCGCCGCCACGTTGCAAAGCGACGTCAATCCCTTGCTTCAGAGTCTCTCGGCCAAACAAGCGGCAGCAGCCAAAAAGCTCGCTGACGTCAAGTCGCTGACGGCATCATCAAGCGCTCCTTTGTCGACGAATGCGGCCGATATGATCGCCCAATCGACCGCCTACCAGAGTGCGACGACAAAGACCGCCAGTTACAGCGTTTCTGATGACCAACAAGCCCAGGCCGTTCAAGAATCGAAAGATGCCCAAGCCAAGGGGATTCAATTCAGCGCCGCAGCCGCCCGATATCAAGCGGCCTGTGATGCCTTCCCGGAAGTCTCCGTGCCCGGATTCTGATCAATGAGAAAATACACTTCACATATCATCGTCGGTCTGACTATCCTCCTCGTCGCTTGGGGCAGCGGCGCGCCCGCGACCGAGGCATGGAATCCTTTTACGGCACTCGTACAAGGGGTGACGAACCAATTCATCAGCGGCATGAGCGCGGGTACACTGGTCTCGATCCTCTCAACGGTCTCATGGCTCGCAATGTCGGTCGCCGGCTGGTTCCTTTCCATGACTGGAACGCTCCTCAATGTCGCCATGTTCCTGACCACTCACCTCGGGCTTTTCATCGACCAGACTCCTGTCATATACGCGATCTGGACCATCATCCGTGACCTTTCCAGCCTTCTTCTAATCTTCGTCATCCTCTACGCGGCCATCAGGATGATCTTGAGCAAAGAAGAAGCGAGTTACGGAAATTTGATCAAGAATATCATCATCGTCGGTATCCTGATCAATTTCAGTTTCTTCTTCACGCGGGTCCTCATCGATTTTTCCAACGTGGTTTCGCTGCAACTCTACAATGGCATCGCGCCCGATAACTCGGCATCGGTGCCACTCGGCGATATCACCGACATTTCATTGGTCGTGCCGAAACTGATGACGAGCGGCGGGATCGCCGACATCTTGATGGGCGCCCTCAAAGTGACGACGGTCTGGCAGGCCAACGGGCCGAAATCAAGCGCCTTCAACACGACGGATAACGTGGCCAGCGGCATCGATCTTTTGGTCAAGACCGTCGCCGGAACGGCCGTCATCGTCATAACCGCCTGCAGTTTCGCCGTGGCCGCTTTTGCCGCCATCTGGCGCGTGGTCGTCCTCCTCTTGCTCTTGGGATTTTCACCGCTCTGGATGGCCTCTTCGATCCTGCCGCAATTGAAGACCGAAGTGGCCGAAAGATGGACCAAGCCGTTCAAGGCACAGCTCATATTTCTGCCCGTGTATCTCATATTCATGTATGTCGCCTTGAAGATCGTGACCGAAACCCACCTTG
>JAXDMJ010000042.1:0-9453 GCA_034666165.1 Candidatus Parcubacteria bacterium | reverse complement strand
AAATGTACGTCATCTGCCCGCGGATTGACGAGCCTGACCCGGACAAGGAAGCCGCCATCATCGCCAAATCGGTCAAAGAGGAAGCCAAGCGGCTGAAAAAGGATATCTTTCCCGAATATGAGATCGGCATTCTCCACAGCAAGCTGTCCCCGAAGGAAAAAGAGCTGACGATGGGCGAATTCAAAGCCGGCAAGATCCAAATCCTCTGCGCCACCTCGGTCGTCGAGGTCGGCGTCAACGTGCCGAATGCGACGGTCATCGTGATCGAGGGCGCCGAGCGCTTCGGCCTGGCCCAACTGCATCAGCTGCGCGGCCGCGTGATCCGTAGCTCTCATCAAGCTTACTGCTATGCCTTTACCGGCACGAGTTCGGCCAAGTCGCTCGAGCGACTGCGCGCGCTCCAAACGGCCAAAAACGGTTTTGAGCTCGCCGAACTTGATCTCGCCCAGCGCGGTCCCGGACAAGTCTCCGGCGCCAGACAATGGGGACTTTCGGACGTAGCCATGGAAGCTCTGAAGAACCTCAAAATGGTCGAGGCGGCGCGCGCGGAGGCCGTGCGGCTCACTGACGAGGATGCGGAGCTCTCACAATTCCCGATCCTGAAAACCAAAGTAGACATACACGCCCGCGATTCGCATTTTGAATAGGTTCTAACCTTGACTTCTATTTCCCATTTTGATATCGTCACCTTAATTACGGCTTCGGCCTGCCCCCACTCTTAAGGTGGGGGAGAATTATTTTCGAGAACACCAGGAAAACATGCTTCGATAACGGCTTTTTGGAGAGAAACGAAGATAGTTCGATTAAGTATCATGATTTTTTCCTCCAAGCGCTTTCGATCGATAAGTCGCAATTGGGATAAGTTGATTACTGCCGCTCTTCCGGCCACATTCCCGATGTCAAAATAATATATACCCTTTTTAAGTTTCGCGGAAAGCGGCACGACTAAGCATGTATCCAGATTGAATTTTCTCAGTATCACCACCGGCCGCCTAAACAGTTCTCCTCTACCGTCCTGTTCAAATCCGACATTCGCGCCAAGAATGCACCACCAGACTTCACGCTCATGAAATAACGCGGTTCCGGCAGTTTCCTGAATTATCTCTTTTCTTGCATGCCATTTCCAATAATCCTTTTTCATTCAGCCGTAAATTTAATCGCAGAAATATATAATCCCCATAAAATAGTTCTCAACTTTTCATAAAGTAATCTTCACCGAGGTAAATAAAAAAGCCCGCTTGTGCGAGCCGATCGATCTCAGAATACCACTTCCCCTTAAGCGAGCGTCATTGCCTGTTCAACGGCCGCCGTCATCTGTTCAGCCTGAGCCGCCTTCTTTTCGGCGAGCTGATTTTGCTTCTCCTCTGTAAGGCGCCGTTCCAGTCTGGCTCTCGCCACAAATTGGTCACGATTACCAAGCACGAATTTCAATTTGCTGCAGACCGCGATGAACTGTTCGAGGAGCAGCCTATGGCGCCGACCGTTCTCATGGAACAGGCTGATGCGGTCGTAATACAGAATCATTCCGGCCGTAGTTATGCACACCTCCTCCAAATATTCTGTAATCTGGGACCCGGTCGCAGGCAACGCCGGAAGGCCTGGTTTGCCCGCCTTTACGAGTAATTTGTCGAGATCTCTCAGCTGGCCGGCAAATTCACCGTCCACTATCGAAAATATGCATGATAGTAGGCCGATGCCCGTACTTAGGATGAATAGAAGGAAATCGGTACCGTAAGATTGTGATCCTGCAACAAGCATCAATACCAGTAAAAGCGACGCCACGCTGAGACTGAGCGTATTGCAAGCGATGCTCATTCTCTGCTCTGTCTGATGCGGATCAAACGCGTCAAGCGCGGGAAAGAATCCGGATTTGCCGATCTGATGCAGTGGAAGGCCGCGGACAGTCAATAACGTAAACATAACAAAGTCCTTTCGTTGTATAGGATAAACCTCCGCTCTCACATTATAACGACAGTACGATTTTGTAAAGAAAGGCGCTGGCTCTATGGGTTCCCGGGATCGACCGCGTGTAGCGCGCCGTATGCGTTTATCCTCCTGCCGGAATTTGTCTTGCCAAAGAGACCCGGCAGCCGGTCGCTCCCGGCCAGAATCGCTTTTTTCACTTGCGCGGTAGAGAGAGACGGATTATAGGCTTCGACCAATGCCGCCAGACCCGCGACATGCGGGACAGCCATTGAGGTGCCGCTTAAATAGTCATAACGATTGTCAGAGCCGTCTGAAAATTTAGTGATCGTTATATCATCGACCAGACAGCCGTCGTAGAGATTATCCGAAGAATCAGTCACCCAGCGGAAACGCAGCTTGAAATCGCTGGTCAGATATCTAGCCGGTATGGGAATATTCCTGTAGTTGAACTGCGCTAGACCGCCGCCGTCCGGCGGAGCTCCGTTCAGACGATCGAAAGTCGCTTCATCCCACCTGAATCCAGCTGGGCTGGATTTATTGTATGGGTCCGTGGTCGTGGAAAAGTGGAGTCCTCCATCGGCGCTGTATTCCAGCTGCATATAATCCGTCCAGCCGTTGGTCACGTACTCGGTGTCGCATCGGGCAAAAAAACTGATATTCGCCCTGCTTGCTCCAGCCAGATTGAATTTCGGCGATGACACGGTCGTATTCGAATTATTGTCGTATGGTCCGCTAAGCGCGTAGCCGTATAAGACCTTGCCGTGAATGCCGTCCTTAAAGTCGTATGTTCCCCATTTGTTATTTAGGCCGCCTTTGATCCAGCCGCTCGGCAGATTCGGCGTCGAGGTGCCCTCGAATGTCTCTCGCACGACGGAAATGTTCGTGACGACGCTGCTTAAAATATTCGTCCCCGGCGCGCCGACGTCAACAGTCGTCGAGCCATAGTCTGAAAATGTGGCCAAAGCGTCTTTCTGATCCGTGGCGGCGGCGACAATGATATTCGCGAGCCCCGGCCCGGCGGGCGACGAGGTCCCGAAGCCTGCAGGATAAGGTATCGTATTCGGATTGCCTGAATCGTGGTTTTGGGCATTGTTGCCGGCGGCAGTCACGAAGATACCGGGAAAATTCTTGATGGCATTATAGAGGGCCTGGTCGCTGTCTTGACCATAAGTCCCATTGAAAAAATTACTGCCCCAGCTCGCGTTCACGATCTTCGCCCCGTTTATTTTCGCAAATGACATGCTCCTGACGATATTCGCGGTCGTAAAGGATGTTTTTATGGCCATGATCTTGGCATGCGGCGCGACTCCGATAACGCCGAGCCCATTGCCTTTTGCCGCGGCGATCGTGCCGGCAACGTGCGTGCCGTGAGCCGATGTAGTCGGCAGAGGCGTAATGTCGATATCTTCGTAGTCGAAGCCGTGAATGCAACCTCCGGCTATGGCGACGCCATTGTCTTTTATGCAGGCACTGCCGTTCCACATGTTCGCGGCCAGATCAGGATGATTGTAGGCCACGCCGGTATCTATGACCGCCACGATGACAGGAGCGGAAACCGCGGTCTCGCCGACTGCCCAGGCTTCCGGAGCATCAATGTCCGCATCGGCCGTGCCGACGGTCGGAACATACGTGATAGTGCGGGATCCGTAGGGCCCGGTGATAGTTTGGCCCGTATTATCCAAGCCCCAGAGCGATCCTCTATTCGGATCGTTCGTATCGATCGCATCCGGGTAATATTGGAAATTCGGTTGAGCATATTCTACGTCCGGGTCATTTCTCAATTCAGCGATCTTCTGCTCAACCGTTTTCCGGTCTTTGATTTTTAAGACTGAAATATTATCCTTTTCCAGGTCTTCTTTTTTCTCCAACGATTTTGCGTATTCGAACCGCGAAGCAGCGGCTTTGCCGGAAAGCGTATTCAAATTTAGCTTGATATTTTTATACTTCACCAAAACTTCGCCTTCCACATAATTCTTTTTTTCTGCTTCCGTAGAGGGAGATTTTTTGCCGGCGGCCGGTTCAATTTTGGGGGTCAGCGTGGCTTGCGGTGAGGGACTGACTGGAACAGGCTGCGATTTAACTTGATTAAAGATGTCTCCGGAATTATCAAGTACATCTTCAGCCCCGATCTGCGTAAAATCCGCCGATGCGCTTATTTTGTCCGCAAAAGCGGTCGATAACCCAAAACCGCCCAGAACAATGGATAGACATAGACAAACCGAAAGAAACGAGATGGATTTTCTCAAATTTTTATCGTTAACGTGCTAACAACTGCATCCACTTATACAGCATAGTGCCAGCTTGTTAAAGTTTAACGATAAGAAGAGTTTGAATGACACTAGGAATAATAGCACTGAAATTGACATCATCTAAATGCCGATGACGTAAAACGGGGATTATGGCGGGGATAAGGTGTGTACAAGAAATGTGATCGAATCAAAATTGACTGTCTTGCTGTTAAATTCGCGCGGTGTATAATAGACCCAGGTAAGGTTTCTCCTGTCCGACCATACGCTGTTCCGGTCTGAAACCGGCGCGAACATAGCATCGCTCGATTATCAATAATCTCATCGTATGAGCATACTTACAGTCATCATACTGGTGCTCATCTCTTTCGGCTTCGGCATGGCCATGGGCGTGCATTTGCTCGAAAGAGGCTCCCGTTAGGCGCCTCGTGCGGACGGGAAAGCTTCATGTATCTATTTCGTTTTTTTGCGCGCGTTTTTGTTATGTCCGCCCTCTTGGATTCGAACCAAGGACCGCGGAGGTATAAGCTCCGTGCTCTGACCAGCTGAGCTAAGGGCGGAAAGGGCGGGAAATCGCGAAAAATGATACCAAAACACATCATACTATGATATGATGACGGGCGCATGCTCCCCAACATCTCGCGGAAGACCGCTGTTTTGTCGCTTTCGATAATCACGCTCATCGGAATCTATCTGCGCGTTCACGCCCTCTCGCCCTATAAGTTCTATCCCGACAGTTATCAGCCGCTCTTAGTCGCGCAAAATATCCGTTCATTCGGCGGAGTCATCGGCGTGCTCGGAACGGGCGGCATCCTTTACCCGGATTTTTTCAGCTGGACGCGGCCGATGTATCCGCTCTTGATCGACCTCGTCAACGTCTTCACGAATGATCCCGAATCGGCCGCGCACGCCGTCGCGCTCATCGCCGGCATCGCCTCGATCCCCATCGCGTTTCTCTTCCTCGCCGCCGCGCTTCGTTCAGAGATCGCAGGCCTTTTAGGCGCTCTGCTCTTGGCGCTCGCGTACGATCACGCCGTTTGGGGAGGATTCATCTTTTCCGACACGACCGGGGTCTTCTTTCTCTTTCTGGCTCTCTGGCTCTTCGTGAGCGGCCTTGACAAAGATCGCGACATGGCTGACTGGCGGGATCTCTTGACCGGCGCGGCTTTCGCCTGCGCCGTCCTCGCCCGCTACGAATACGCCGTGCTCATCTTGCCTTTTATCAGCCTGTTCTTTTTGACAAAGCCACGGACATTTGCCGCCCAGTTCGGCCGCGCGAGCGATCAGGTTCCGTCACGGCGCCTCGCCCGCAAGTTCGGACGCCTGATCTCCATGGCCGCGGCCGCTTGCGCGATCGGCGCTTGCGCCTACTTCTTCCTTTCACCCTTCGTGATCTATTCCGCTTCGACCTCCACGCAAGTGACCTATCTTTTCGACTTCACCGGCAGATTCGATTTAAGCGGCCTGCTCGGTTTTGTTCACTTCGACATTGCGATCACGCTCCTCGCTATATTCGGCACCATCTCGTCTTTGCTCCAGAAACGGCAGCGGCGGCTGATCGCTTTCTGCGTGCTCTCGGCCATTCTTCTCGGCTATCTATATTACAGCACCAACCCGGCCATGCAGAGATATTTCATCCATCTCATTCCTTTCATCCTCGTGCCGGCGGCGATCGGATCAGCCTACCTGTTTGAAAAAGCCCGCAAAAGCTTGCCCTATGTGAAATATCTGGCCGCGACCGTCGCTTGCCTTTTGCTCTTGTGGCAATTCCGGCTGACCTACGCCGGCTTGCATAATAAGGCGAACGGCGGCTACTGGTTCACTCCGGGCTATGAAGAATTGGCTGCCAAGGAAATCATCCCGGACCTGCCGCCGGCGGCCATGATAATTGTCAGTCTGCCCGAGCCTTATTTCTTCATAACGGGCCATCCCACGCAAAGCATCGCCGACGCTGCCCCGTTCGTATATATATCCGACACTCTCGATGATTCCGCCGTCACGATCGTCGAGGACGAGGGCATGCGGCGCATTTTCCCCGTTTTTTCTGGTTTCATTGCCAAAAATCTAGGGAAGTATATAGTCAAAGAAATCCCCTTCAAGGGGGTTTACCGTTATGCCGATCTGATCGAAAAAGTCGACAGTCCGATACGTTTATATTCGATACGGCTCGGCGAACTGAAAAGCCTGATCAGCGCCCAAATGGCGCTTCCGGCCTCAGCCACAACGACTCCGGCTGCAGCCGCGGCCACACCACTATGAAATTAATCGTTCAAGTCCCCTGTTATAACGAAGAGAAAACACTGCCTGCCGTCATCAACTCCATCCCGACGCAAATTCCCGGCGTCGATGTCATCGAAACCATGATCATCGATGATGGTTCGAAAGACGGCACGATTATGATCGCCGAAATGCTCGGCGTCGATCATATCGTCAGGCACAAGCAGAACGAGGGCCTGGCGGCCTCATTTGCCGACGGCCTCGACGAATGCCTCAAGCACGGCGCGGACATCATCGTCAACACCGACGGCGACAACCAATATCCCCAGCAGGAGATCGGCCGGCTGATCGAGCCGATCCTCCGCGGCACGCACGACATGGTCATCGGCGACCGCCAAGTCCAGACCATCGAGCATTTCAGCCCGCTCAAGAAATTTTTGCAGAGATTCGGCACGGGCGTGGTCCAGACCCTTTCCGGCGTGGTCATCGCCGACGCTCCGAGCGGCTTCCGCGCCTATTCGCGCGAAGCAGCCCTCTCGATCAACGTCATTTCCACTTTCAGCTACACGATCGAGACCATCATCCAGGCAGGAATGATGCGGATCGCCATCGCCGAACTAGCCATCGCCACAAATCCGAAGACGCGCGAATCGCGCCTCTTCAAAAGCATGTTCGCTCACGTCAGGAAATCGATGATGACGATGCTTCGTATATATATCATGTATTCGCCGTTCAAGGTCTTTCTCTGGCTCGGCCTCATTTTGCTCGCGCTCGGCTTACTGCCTTTCATCCGCATGGTCTATCTTTCGATCGTATACCACGCGCTCGCCTCCGGACATATCCAGTCGCTCATCTTCGGAGCCAGCCTGCTCATCATCGGATTCTTGAACCTCTGCCTCGGCATCATTGCCGACCTCTTGGCGATCAACCGCACGCTGATCGAAGAAACGCTGTATCGGATGAAAAAACTTGAGTACTCCCGGTCCATAAAATGAAGATCCTCGTCCTAGCCTCAACGTTTCCGCGGTGGACGAACGACACCGTGCCGCCGTTCGTGTTCTTGCTGAACGAGGCGCTCTCGGATCTCGGTTTCGAGATGATCACCCTCGCTCCCCATTATCCCGGCGCGTCATTCCGCGAAGAGCTTGGCGGCATGAAGATCTACCGCTTCCCTTATTTCTTTCCCTTCGGCCTCCAAAGATTGTGCTACGACGGCGGCATCATGGCCAATCTGAAGAAGAGCATGCTCGCCAAAATCGAAGTGCCTTTCTTTTTATTCATGGAATTCGTGTCCGCCTTGTACGTCTGCCTCAAAGAATCTCCGGACATCATTCACGCCCATTGGATCGTTCCGCAGGGCTTGGTCGCGAGCGTCGCGGCGAAGCTCGCGAATGCTCCCATGGTCTTGTCGGCCCACGGCTCTGACGTCTTCATCTTCCGGCGCGGCCGGCTGCGCCGCCTGATCAACTTCGCCACGAAGAGAGCAGCCGTCGTCACGCTCAACAGTTCGGCGAATTTCAAGGCCTTGTCCGAGATCGATGTCCGCAGCAAGAAAATCATCATTCCCATGGGCATCGATACGTCGCGTTTTTCGCCGGCTATGAAAAACCGCGAACTCAAAAAACGCCTGAAAATAAAGGGGCTTTTTCTGCTGGCGGTCGGCCGTT
Source organism: Candidatus Parcubacteria bacterium (assembly GCA_034666165.1). Lineage (GTDB taxonomy): Bacteria > Patescibacteriota > Minisyncoccia > Phycocordibacterales > PALSA-1337 > C7867-002. Next base: position 1,397 of record JAXDMJ010000042.1, on the reverse strand, counting down.
TAGTGGAATTGAAAGGTTTCAATTATCTGCTCGACGCCATGACGGCCATAGCCGCCGATCTGCCTGAATCTAAACTCATAATCATTGGCAGCGGTCCCGAGCTCGGGAATCTAAAGAAGCAAGCCAAAGATCTGGACCTCGAAGAACAAGTAGTCTTTTTGGGAAACATCCAGAATTCCGAATTGCCCGAATATTACGCTTCTGCCGATATTTTCATCGGTCCGTCGGTAGAGACGAAGGACGGCGCCATGGAAGCCTTTGGCATCGTCTTCCTTGAGGCCCTGGCCTCGGGTGCGGCGGTCATTTCCACGTCCTCCGGAGGAATATCCGACATCGTCAAAGACTGCCTGACCGGCATCGTCGTGCCAGAGCGCGACAGCAAGGCAATATATCAGGCGGTCAAAAAAATCATCGATGAGCCGGCGCTCCGGGCGCGGCTCAGAGAGAACGGCCTCCGATTGGCCGGCGATTCGTATTCGTGGGATAAGATCGGCAGCCAGTTTGCCGATCTCTACAGGAATGTCCATAAAACATATGAAGCACAGCTTTGATATAACCGTCATCGTGACCCGATACGGCGAACCGGACAGCCTCGTCAAGCAGTGCCTGGAATCCCTGCGCGCGCAAAAAGAAACCCGGATATTGGTGTTGTTCTTGGATCAGAAAGTCTCCGATGATATCAAAATATTCTGCGAGCAGACCTGGACTGACAAGATAACTTTGAGATACGTCAACATTCCGGCAAAATCGCTTTCGTATGCGCGAAATTTCGGCGTCGAACATGCCGAATCGAATTTCGCGGCCTTTTGCGATGCAGACTGCATACTGGCGGAAAACTGGACAAAGGAGATCATCGAGACTTTCCGGAAAACGGGCGCGGCGCTCGTCGGAACGAAGATCATACCCGTCTGGCAGAGCAGAACCTCCTGGTACCACCGCTCGAGGATCATACAGGAATTCTATTCTTTAATTGACCTGTCCGACATCCGCATCGAAGCCAATAAAGCCGTCGGCGCGAGCTTCGCCATCGACCGCAATAAAGTCGGAGCGCGGATCATATTCGACGAAAAGCTTGACCGCCAAAAAGGCAGCCTGCTTTCCGGCGGCGATACCGAATATTGCAAGAACGTCAAAGACGCCGGCGGCAAGATCGTCTATACGCCGCATACCTTTGCCAGACATGTCGTCTCCCCGGAGCGCATTAATTTCGGCTGGATCGTCAAACGGGCATATTACGGCGGCTTTTCGAGAGCGCTCAGAAAAGGGAAGATCGAGCCGTTCACGTCCCAAAGAAGACTCATCGATTATCTGGCCGTGGCCACGATCCTGCCTTCGTACATCTACGGCTACGCGCGCGGAAAAGCCAGCCAGATGAGCGGGAAGGCTTCAGTGTCGCT
>JAXDMJ010000041.1:0-4341 GCA_034666165.1 Candidatus Parcubacteria bacterium | reverse complement strand
CACGATCGCGACATCTCGAACTGTTGCCTTGGCGAATAATCTATTGAACTGTTTCTTTTTAGCCTGCGCGCGGGCATCCTCGACCACTTGCATTATGGTAATGCGAGAAATCATGGCTGAAATCTATCATGAAAATCAGAGCGGCAATAGGTGATTATATTGACATCCAGAAAAACTGTTATAATTTAGGCAAAGAACGTGACATTTATCACCGCAAACTAACGCCAAAACATATGACAAATGGACTTATCGCCAAACAATCCGTGACCATCGACGCTCCCATTTCCGCTGTGTGGGACGCTCTCATCAATCCGAAAATGATCAAGCAATATCTTTTCGGCACCGAGACGGTTTCCGACTGGAAAGAGGGCGGCTCGATAATTTTCAAAGGCGAATGGGAAGGCAAAAAATACGAGGACAAGGGCCAGATCATAAAGTGCAAGCCTGAAAAGCTCCTCCAATACACGCATTGGAGCAATCTCTCCGGCAAAGCGGACAGGCCGGAAAATTATAATACCGTCACGATCGAACTCTCCCATGAGAACGGGCAGACCCACCTGGCGCTCACGCAGGACAATAACGCTGACGAAGAAGCGCGCAAGCACTCCGAAGGCATTTGGAATGCCGTCCTCGGAAATTTGAAGGCTCTGGTCGAAAAGAAGATTTAGTGGAGCGTTTTAAAAAGATAATCTGGAAATATTTCGCGGAACACGGCCGAGCCATGTCCTGGCGCTCGGATCCCACGCCCTATCGCGTGGTCATTTCCGAGATCATGCTCCAACAGACGCAAGTCGAGCGCGTCATGAAAAAATTCGCTCCGTTCATGCGCAGATTTCCGGATTGGCAGACTCTGGCGCAGAGTCCGACGAAAGATGTCCTCGAGGAATGGTCGGGGCTCGGCTATAACCGGCGCGCGTTGTATTTGAAAAGGATCGCCCAGATCATCGCTTCTGGCCGAAAAGAGCCCGATACCCTCGAAAAATGGCGCGAATTGCCCGGTATCGGCCCGAATACTGCCGGCGCCATCCTGGCATTCGCTTTCAATCGTCCCGTACCGTTCATTGAAACCAATATCCGCGCTGTCTTCATCCATTTCTTTTTCAGGAATTCATCAAAGAAGATTGCCGATCATGAGATATTGCCTTTTGTCCAACGGGCGCTCGCGGACAAGAAAATCCGCGCCAATGCGCGCGAGTGGTATTACGCTTTGATGGATTATGGCGCACATCTTAAAAAACAAGACATAAATCCCTCGCGCCGGAGCGCACATCATTTCAAACAAAAGCCTTTCAAGGGTTCAAACCGCGAACTGCGTTCGAAAATACTCCGTCTGATCCTCCGACATCGCCTGAATGAAGCAGCGATCCTAAAGAAACTCGCGGAATACGAGCCAGTGCAGATTGCAAAAAACATCGCTGATCTGGTACACGAAGGATTTTTAACGCAAAAACGCTCTGTCTACCGAATCACCTAAAAATGCATGAAAAGCTGTCGTGTACCAAATTGCCACGAATAGTCGTACAATAAGCATGTCATCCGATCACCTCGGACACATGCAGTATTATTCCGCCAATAATCCCGCTTTTAGCCAAAATAGTAATTTAACATTATGAACAAAAATGCCCTGATCACGGTCATCGTAATTGTAGTCATTATTATCGTCGTCATTGCCGTCATCTCGTACTCGAATAGCCAGCCGACCACGCCGTCAACCGACCAGACGCAGACTGCCAGTGCTTCGCCCGCAAGCGACGAAGCGGCGAGCGACACGGCCACTGATACAAATAGCGGTTCTGATACCGACGGCTCGAGCACGGACCAGGCGACTGCCTCATCGTCAGCCACTACAACAGCATCGACCGTGGATGTGAGCTACGGCGACAATGGCTTTTTACCAGCTACCATCACCATAAAGAACGGCGACTCCGTCAGATGGACCAATAATTCGTCCAGTCGCATGTGGGTGGCTTCTGATCCGCATCCGACGCACACAGATCTCCCAGGCTTCGACGAACTTGCCGGAGCAGATCCCGGGCAATCGTGGACCTACACGTTCACGGTAAAAGGCTCGCACGGCTATCATAACCACGCGAGGGCGTCGAATCGCGGCACGGTCATTGTCCAATAAATAACGGGTACACGACAAAATATGAACGGGGACACTAATCGCGAGAAAACGGCCTGGTTCATAATGAGGCTCGGAATAGCTTTTGCCTTTATTTATGCAGCCATATCTGGCTTTATCACACCGGATAACTGGACGGGATTCTTTCCGCAATTCGCAGAAAATATCGCGCCGGCGGACACGCTTCTTATGGGCTGGGGTGTGGTTGAGATCATCCTCGGCCTCTGGATTCTTTCGGGCTGGAAAATCTTCATCCCTTCTCTCGTCGGCGCGCTATCGCTCGCCGGTCTGCTCATCTTCAATCTCGGCGCCATGGACATACTCTTCCGCGACGTGACCATCCTTCTCGCCGCCGCCGCTCTGGCCGTCCGGTCATACCGAGGCAAAACCGCAAACGTGCCGAGCATATAGCGCTATTCAGAGACACGGGGCATCATGCGTCATTGGTAATCGGCTAATTGCTGACTATAATTACCCCAAGCCCATCTCTCTCACGAGCCCGCTTTCGGCGTATTTGCGCCTGACTCCCGTCCAAAAAGGCGCGCTCAAGCGACTCAGTATCGAAACGATCGAGGATTTGCTCTACCATTTCCCTTTCCGATACGGAGACACGGCCCAAGCCCGAAGCATAGAATCGCTTCGGCACGGCGACATGGCCGTGGTTTTCGGAAAGATCACCGGCCTCAAAGCCAGCAAGGGATTTAAGACTAAAATGACCATGGCCGACGGCTTTGTCGAAGATGAGACCGGCCGCATCCATTGCGTCTGGTTCAACCAGCCCTATATCGCCAAGATGACGGCCGAAGGCTCGCTGGTGAGAGTTGAAGGCAAAGTTTCGCAGCGGCGTACCAAGGGTAATAAGAACGGCGTGGCAGAGGGGGCCATTCCAAATGGGACGGCGGAAAACAAAGCCGGCGAGCTGTATTTTTCAAATCCGAAAATGGAGGCGGTCAACAGGCTGCCGGTCGGCGCGGGCGACTCGCTTTTTGGCGCAGGCGGCGAAGGACATGCGCTTCATCCGGTATATCCCGAGTCACGCGGCGTAAGCACCGTCTGGATCTTTTACGCTCTGCAAAAAGTATTCAAGAGCGGCGTCCTCGACGCTATCCCTGAACCGATCCCGGCGGATATTCTGGAAAAATATCATTTGCCCGGCGTGAAAACCGCTCTCATCTGGATACATACCCCGAAAAGCCGCGATGATGCCTTGGCCGCGCGCAAGCGTTTTTCGTTCGAGGAGGTTTTTACGATCCAGCTCGGCAAACAGCGGGCACGAAAGAATTACCGCAAACATCCGGCCTATCTGGTCGAATTGAACCTGCCTCACGTCCGCGAGTTTGTCCGGCGGTTTCCATTCACGGCGACGGCTGCGCAGATCCGCGCCATTGAGACGATCTTGGGCGACATGCAGCGCGAGACCGCCATGTCGCGCCTGCTTGAGGGCGACGTCGGTTCCGGCAAGACGGCCGTGGCCGCCGCCACGGCCTATGCGGTCATGACTTCCAAACCGGCGTCGGCAGACAGGCAAAAGGAAGCAGCTGCCACAAGCGGCAATGAAAGCGCCGCTTCGCCTGCCTCGCCCGCCGCATCCGCGCCCCCGACGCGCCCACTCCTCGGCAAATATGACCTACTTCAGACCGCCTATATGTGCCCGACGGAGATCCTCGCCATCCAGCAGTTTGAATCCTTCATAAAATATTTTTCCTACATGCCCATCCAGATCGGCCTCATCACCGGCTCGGGCTGCCGCAAATTTCCCTCTAAGATCAATCCCAAGGGCTGGACGGACATTTCGCGAGAACAGCTCGTGCGCTGGGCGGCCAATGGCGAGATCGCCGTTCTAGTCGGCACACATGCCCTCATTCAAAAGTCGGTAAAATTCAAGAATCTGGCGTACGCGATCATCGATGAGCAGCACCGCTTCGGCACGGCACAGCGCGCCCGGCTGGTAAAAAAGAATCACGCAGACGAAGCTGCGACGAACGGCGCCAACGGCCAACACGATCTCTCAAAACCCGTGCCTCATCTCCTCTCGATGACGGCCACGCCCATTCCCCGCACGCTGGCTCTGACCATATTCGGCGACCTCGATCTGACCCTGCTCGACGAATCGCCGGCCGGGCGTTTGCCGGTGATGACCGAACTCGTCTTGCCCGACAGGCGCGCCGAAATATATGAAAAGATCCGCCGCGAATTAGAGAACAGCCGGCAAATGT
>JAXDMJ010000040.1:0-7802 GCA_034666165.1 Candidatus Parcubacteria bacterium | reverse complement strand
CTCAGTTTCGGTACGACGTTTGAGCCCCGATTATCTGCGGCGCGAGATTTCTCGATGAGTGAGCTGTTACGCTTTCTTTGAATGATGGCTGCTTCTAAGCCTACATCCTCATTGTCAGAGAAATATCACTACCTTAAGCGCACTGAACGTCGATTTAGGGACCTTAAATTGAGATCCGGGCTGTTTCCCTTTTGACCAATGGAGCTTAGCCCCCATAGTCTAACTGCCGGATAATTGCTTTGCGTATTCGGAGTTTGATAGGTCCCGCGGCCTTTCGGCCTGTCGGGATCTTCCAGTGCTCTACCCCGCAAAGGTACATCCGACGCGAACCCAAAAGTTCTTTCGGAGAGAACCAGCTATTACCAGATTCGATTAGCTTTTCACTCCTTACCACACGTCATCCGATAGTTTTGCACGGCTAACCGGTTCGGGCCTCCATCCGCCTTTCGGCGAACTTCACCCTGCGCATGGCAAGCTCATCTGGCTTCGGGTCTTTAGCAAACTACAGACGCCCATTTCAGACTCGGTTTCCCTGTGACTCCGGCCTCTCGGCCTTAGTCGAGCAGCTTGCTAAAACTCGTTGGCTCATTCTTCAATAGGCACGCCGTCACGGTCTGCACACTGAATCCATGTCTCGGCTGTTAGATTCATTGTGCAAACCGCTCCGACTCCTTGTAGGCATATGGTTTCAGATCTATTTCACCGCCCTTCCGGGCTGCTTTTCACCTTTCCCTCACGGTACTTGTTCACTATCGGTCTTCTGGAGTATTTAGTCTTGCCGGTTAGTTCCGGCGGGTTCCCCCGAGCTATTCGTGTCCCGGGGTACTTAAGAACGGGAACAAAGAAGGCTTTTTATTTTCGTCTACGGGGCTATCACCCGCTGGGGCCGAACTTTCCAGATCGTTCGACTAACAAAAAGCTTTGTAACTTCTCTGCCATAAATGGCACGTTCCCGCCTTGCAACCCTCAACCTAAATCGCGCTGCGCGATGCGATCGCTCGCCCACGCCGCACGATTTAGGTTAAGTTTAGACTGTTTCGCGTTCGCTCGCCGCTACTGACGAAATTCCTATTGGTTTATTTTCCTGCTGGTACTGAAATGTTTTACTTCCCAGCGTGCGCTCCTGCCTAGTTTTTTGGGTTCCTTGATTTTTATTCAAGAATTGTTAATCTAACTTTAACGAAAGGACTTTGAATGAAACCTGAAATGTGTAGACGGTATTTCTGTTTCTCAGTGTTTTGCTTGTCAGTGACGGTTATCGCATTTTGCGCGATGCGATTTGCTCCTGAGGATAGCTTTATTAAGCTGATCGCTGAACAAGCCCTGTTTACGGTCTCAATCTGGGGCTCGTTGTCAATAATGCTGATTGCACTCGAGAACAGAAGGGACGAGAACCGACTGGAACCATCATAGTGAGTTTGTCTCACTCTCGCCACTATGCAATACGATATGATTGCCGTGGCATTTTTATTACCCAAAAAACTAAGCAGGCAATGAGAGTTCATCTCATTAGGTTTCCCCATTCGGACATCTTCGGATCAAAGGTTGCTCGGCACCTCCCCGAAGCGTATCGCCGCCACGCCGCGTCCTTCATCGCCTCCATGAAGCCAAGGCATCCACCATACGCCCTTGATTTCCTGTTAGGAAATCTAGAAACCGCTTGTTTTACCTACATTGCTTACTTACTTTTACTTGTTTTTGGTATGAAATTTTCAACCTGCATTCGTCCTGACGAAAGAAAAACCGCTTGACAGCGGCATGTATCGCACACCCTTTAGTGCGCAATTATGGCCGCCTCGTTATGCAATTAATCTTGGTAATCATTCTGAATACAGGTAAGTATACGCACGCCAATATGCATGTCAACATGGTTTTGAGGTGGTGTGGATAAGATGTGGGATAAGGTGTGGGTAGGCCTGAATAATAGAACGGTTCTAAAACCTCCTTTCTTGGCGCCTAAAGATTTCAACTAAGCGATAGCGGCCGATATAGGAATAAATAATTTGGAGTGGTACGATATTAAAAACACAGTTCAAATTACTTTATGAAAACTCGAGAGAACAGCGTCCTCTTGGTGATGCTTACTAATGCCATCATCTTCACGGCAATCGTGCCAGTCATCATCAGAAACAGGAAGTGGCTTCTCTTGTCCGTTATCTCTTTTGTCTCCGGCGTGGTTTGCGCCCGTGGCATATACCTATTGCGAAAGTATTCTAGACAGTCGAGAAAATGAGAAGTCTTTTCCACCGTTCCGCGGCCACAAAGCCGCGGACTTTTTTAGCCCAAAAAACTGAGCACCAACAGATAACAAAAGCTGCAGGACAATCAAAGGCCCTGCGGCTGAAAAACACTGTTATGGTTACTGAATTTGCACGCGATAGAACTGGTTGGTCGTGAGCGAATCGGAGACGACAACATTCGTTGCGTGCGGCAAGGCAGGAACGTTAGTGAGCGTCGTCCAATTTGTGCTGGGCAGTTTCCCCGTTTGCTCGACGTCATAGGCGCGATTCGGCTCAGAATTGAAGCTGAAGGTAAGCTGATTGGACGAAGCCGAGATAACAGTCAAGGTCGGTTGGATAGCCGGGATGGAGTACTCAATGAGGAGGATCGGGCGATTTGACACGGTGGCATTCTCGCGCGACGCCCATTTGCGTACTGTCCTCTGCTCTAAAGATCGACTGACCATGAACCAGCCAAAATTGTCGGATGGATTCGCGCACCAATTTTGAACATCCGCTGCTAAACCGGAACTGCCAGTGAAGGTGAATGATCCGACCCCTGTCATAAAGGCAGACTGGCTGACTTCACTCGCATAGTCAAGCGGCGCAGCAGCCCCGGGAACATTCCAGGGAGTTGCCGCGAGGCGATTTGTCCAGGTAGAAGCATTTTCACTCCACGGTTTCAGTAATCTGTGGAGGTCAACCCAGTTGGAAACCGGAGCCGCCTCCACGCATCGTAGCGTCAAGGTAACGCTTGTCACGATCGCATTGGTGGGAATAATGGAGAGGTCAAACTTCAAGAGAGAACGGAAATTCGGGCCCGTACCCGACGTACCGGTGTAGAAGGCCGGGCCGCTTCCTTGCGGTGACGAAATCTGCGGATCATTTGTGATCATCGTGTCCTCGACCGGCGTGAACATCGTGCTGCCGGCAAAACAGGAAATCCAAAGCGAAAAACTGCCGAAGATGACTGAAGGTATTTTCATAGGGAGTCCTTTCTGGTGTTTCTTCAAGATGAAATGAACGTGCCGAAAAGCACTATAGCATGGCTTTGAGAAAGCTTGCCATGGCTTATGAGAAAAGCGGCCATTCCGGCCGCCTTTCTTCAGAAATCTCCGAAATATCGCCTATTCCATCAGACTCTTCGTTGTCCTCTCGATTACCTTCTGTGCGGAATCCCTGCCGCCGAGCCCGAAGGCCAGACCGACTGCTAGAGCGCCGCCGGCAAAGACGGCCGTAATGACAGTTTGGATGAGCCCGGGAGCGACTCCTAGATTGAAGAGCGCCGTTAAGAGCGCGAAGATCCAGATAGACCACTTGGTGATGCGGCCGAGGAGTTCCGCCGACATGACATTGGCTGCGCGGGCGCTCGCGACCACCAGCTTCTGCATGGCATTCGCTATGACCACGGCGACCATGAGAATGAGGACGGCGACGATGACCTGCGGCAGATAGTTGACGACCTCCTGCAGGAATTCATTGACCCGGTCCAGATGCAGGACGTCAAAAGAGGCCATGAGGAAGACGACGATCACGAACCACTTGACCAGAGCGCCGACAAAGAGCCCCGAGTTCAGGTTATGGCCGGCGCGCTTGACCACGTCTTCGAGTCCGGCGGTTTTAAGGGCGGCGTCGATCTTCAAGCCCTTGAAGAGGCCTTCGACCAGCTTCTCGATCAGAGCGGCCAGGACCCAGCCGATGGCAAAAATGACGAGGGCGATGACCAAGTTAGGCACGAAGCTCGCAACGCCGAACCAGACGCCCTGAAGCGATTGAGAAAAGACATCGCTCCAATTTTGAATGTACATATTCATGTTAATTTTTGGCTGATAATTACTAGTAATTGCGGATATTTTCTAGTTGTTCCATTATACCACGCCCATTTCGCCCAAAATGAGAGCTGTGGATAGACTACAGGCAAGCGCATGCCCCATTTCGCGGCTATTGTTGCGGTTCGATGCCGAGGCGGTCAAGCAAAGTGATGTGAGGATAATCGAGTATGTCCCTGACCAATCTGTCATGGATTCCATAGCGATACTCGAAATCCTGGGTTTCAAAAGCCGAATAAGCGATCTCCTTGCCTATTTCCGACTCAAGCACAGTGATAACCCCTTCGATTTTGGAAAGATTGAGCTCATCGCCGACGACCAAGAGATCGACGCGCGAATCCCAGTTTTGGATGAAGACTCCGGCCGCCACGAAGAGTTTGATCCGGCCGGCATTGGTGAACCGCTTAGCCAGCGATTCGTCGGCCTGAAGGCTGGTGATCGTCAGCAGATTCTTGAGCGGTTCGAGATAGGGGAATTTCGCGTTCAGGATATATCCCGGACCCTGGAGCTTTTTCTCTACGAGCTTCTTCCGCTGCATCACTTGGGTCTCCTTTGAGACATGCCGCCGCTTCAGGATATCTGCCCGAGCCAGCAGTCCAAGCTCTTTTTTGACCGCCGCCGGCGTGCATTTCGTTCGGCTGACGATTTCCCTGACCAAAAAAGGCGTCGTTTCATTGAAAAGGAATAGGCGGAGGACTTTGACTTTTGCCGGATTGCCGAAGAGTACGGTGAGCGTGTCCATGGGTGGTTTGTGACGATAAGTCATTCTAGCAGATTGCATCTTTGACACAATCGCCCGAACGAGTGTAGTATTGTGCTTAAGGCCAAAGACAGAAGGCGCCGTGCAGCATTTTGTTCGCAGACTAGTGCACAAAAAGATGCACGGCATAAGACCTTCCGAGGTGATTCTCTGCGTCAGGCCATAAAGGTCGAAAAAATCAACAACAAGAAAAGCGTTGTATTACGCTAATGAAGCGCCATGGCACGGACAAAAGAACAGAAAAAAGAAATTATCGAGAGGGTAAACACGATCGCGGACGGCGCCAAAACGCTGGTTTTCGTCAATATCCACGGTCTCAAAGTCGGTGATGCCGTCACGATGCGCCGGGCTCTTTCCAAAGAGGGCGTCGGTTTCTTCGTAGCGAAGAAAACCTTGGCCGAGCGCGTGCTCGAAACAAAAAAATATCAGGGTTCGGTGCCGGCGCTCATGGGCGAATTGGCATTGGCCTATGGTACCGATCTGGTAGCGCCGGCGCGCGGTGTCTATGAATTTCAAAAGAAACTTAAAGGCGCGGTCTCGATCGTGGGCGGCGTCTTCGAGAACAAGTACATGAACAAGGAGGAAATGACGGCCATCGCCGCCATCCCGCCCTTACAGACTCTTTACGGCCTGTTCGTCAACGTCATCAATTCCCCGATCAAGGGACTGGTCATGACGCTTGATCAGATAAGCCGAAAGAAATCGGCCTAGCGGCCGAGCGGGCTATTATGGCCTGACCATTTATAAACGTAAGAAAAAATCATGGAAAATCAAACAGTCGAGGTTCCGGCCAAATTCAAATCTTTGGTCGAAACCATCGAAAAAATGTCAGTTTTGGACCTGAATGAGCTCGTCAAGCTTCTGGAAAAGAAGTTCGGCGTGACGGCCCAGGCGTCGGCCGCGGCCGCGCCGGCGGACGGACCGGCGGCCGAAAGCGAAGAGAGAAGCACGGTCGCCGTGCACCTCGTGAGCGCCGGCGCCCAGAAGATCGCTGTCATCAAGGCAGTCAAGGAAGTCCTCGGCCTCGGTCTCAAGGAGGCCAAGGATCTGGTCGATGCGGCTCCTTCCCTCCTGAAGGACGGCATGAAAAAAGAGGACGCCGACAATTTCAAAAAAGCCGTCGAGACGGCCGGCGGCAAGGTCGAGTATAAATAGCATTTCCCGGACAAACTTTTCCCGGACAAAAAAGCGCGGCGGATGGGCCACGCGCGATTCATGAGTACTAGCTTGTTATAAGCAACAACTGTTCTACGTCACAAAGTCCAGTTTCACCAGTAGATTCTTTTTGAGTTCGATGGGATGTTCGATGGGATCGCCGCTCCGGATGATTATTCCGGTCGCCAGCCACCCGTTGCGCTCATGGTGATGCAGATGTTTGACGGCGAGTTCGTCGTTAAAGCGAAGACCGGCTAGCTCTCCCGTCAAATGCTCGTCAAGCCGGTCAATATCCACTATGAGCGGATCGGTAAAACAGAAAGAGATATCTTCTTCGTTAAATTCGAAGCGGTCCGGTCGAACGACGAAACTTCGACCGCCGGTCGTGCTAACGCCTTCGATATGGATGATGAGAAGTGCTCTCATCAAAGCATGGAGACTCGACGCTCCTAGCTCCGTGACGTGACCGTCGTAGCCGTTAAAACCGCCCAGATATCGGTTCCGCTTCTCTGCCCAAGTGCTCATAAAGTTCCTTTTCTTGATTCACTGCATTTCGTGGAGTACGTTCGCAGTCAGACTCTCACGTTGCGGAGATTTTGTCAAATAGAGACACAGCTAATGCCGCAGCATCAAGCCGTGATCATTTGCTGACGGCCGCCGAGGGCTGGCCGAGAGATAAGCCATAACGGCCGACAAAATAGATGATGGCGAAGCTGACCGAGAGAATGCAGATAAAACCGACGAAAAACTTGAAGAAGCTCCGGTCGAACGGATTGACCATATGGCGTCAGTATAACAAATCTAGTGGAACAATATCGCCGTCAGGATATTGGTCACGTCGGGATTCGTCAGGATCGCTCCTTGGGCGGAGGGATCCGTTCCGTAGAACAAGGCCTCAAGACGCAGCACACCGCCGGCCGTTCGAGGTCCCACCGCCTGGTAAACAGCGGTCAGGGTCTTAGTCTGATTAGGTCCCAGGTAGAAGTAGGTCGGGCCGTCTCCGTTCGAGTCGTCATCTGAGAAATCAAGGGGGCTAATCGTCAAGCCGGCTGGATTGGTAGAAGTCGCGATCGCTTCATAAGGATTTTTTGAGATGTAAACGGCGTTTTTACCGGCCGTGATCGGTAATATGAAAGTGAAGCTCTGAACCGTTACATCGTTATCGGCTCGGCTTATGCCGCCGTATGCGGTGCTCGGGTAGCCCCCAAGATTGATGATCGCTTCGGTAAGCTGTTGCACGTTGCTGTCGAGAACAACGGAATTGACCGCGAGTTTATTGAAAGCCGAGTCTTCCACCCTGATGTTATTTGGATCCGTAAGGTCAAGCGATGATGTCGCTAATATTCCAACAAACCGATCATTGGTATCTTGGGCAATTTTGGCAACGATAGACAACTCGACATACTGATCTGCCGGCAGAGACAGGCTAAAATCGTTGAAAGTGACCTTGGCGTCCTGCCAATCACCCGCGGTTCCATTCACGGTGCCCACATTCCCGGTGGCAATGATCGTATCGCCCGATTTCAGGTAAACCGTATTGAACAGGTTGGGAATGGTGCCCACCGGATTGCCGTTGCCGAGAATGCCGATGCCGGCAGTCAGAGCCCGGAGCGTGCCCGTCCGGTTCTCCGATTTAAGTTCGTAGACGCCTAAAATATTGTTATCGGTCGTCCCTGCGTGGGAGACCTCGAAAAATCCCTGTGACGGCATATTCGGACTCAAAGCCGGGATAACTGAACCGTTGTTGCTGCCGGTGTAGCTGAAGAGGCGGCAGATAATCGTGCCGGGGCAGGATGCAGCATTCGTATCCGATGCGCCGCTCGGCACAGATGAGAGCGT
>JAXDMJ010000039.1:0-6657 GCA_034666165.1 Candidatus Parcubacteria bacterium | reverse complement strand
GGTTCCGCTGTAATTCGGAGTAACCGGAGTCGTTCCGGGGTTCGCCGTACAGGTGTAGCCGGGAGGACAGGTGAAGGTGGTGCCCGTAGGAGTCATAGCCACGCCGCCGCCGGCATTGACCTTAGCCATGGTAAGAGGACCGAAGAAGCCGTAATTCGGAAGGCCGACTGAGGCCTGATATGCCGCCACGGCAATCTTCGTCTGTGAACCGAAGTAGCCTTTGGTCGCGGCACCCGACTCAATAGCCGGAATGTGAAAACCCTTGCCGATGAGCCAGGCCTGGAGAGCACTGACGTCGGCGCCTGTCGCCCCAACCGTGAGGTTGCGAGTGAAGGCCACGCCTTGTGCTGCTGCGATCATGGCGAAAGCCAAGAAGGCGACGCCAGACGCAATAAGAACTTTTTTCATGCTTATTTTGATAATTAAACACGCGCTCCCCGTTTTATTTTTAATGTCGTGGAGAGATCATGCTTTGGTAAGACTAATAATTCCACATCTTTCCGTCTGCGCTATCGACACGCGGAACAAAAAGGATTTGTGGGCGAAGAAGAGGATGTAACTCCAACGTCTATCTTCATCAAACAAGACGGAAAAAGGGGGTCGGCGTTACATTGTACACAACTAAGAGAATCGAGACTTATGCAGTTGTCAAAGTCCGTCATTCCCAGATTCGTCCGTGCTGAAAGTTTATGTTCTGGGACGAACATGCAATCGCCTGCAAGGCCATTACACACTCGTTACAGACCATTGTACCGTAGATCCATTTGACTGTACAAAGACCATGTGGATAAGTATTGTTCAAAAAACCTCCTTATTAAGCCCTTCTCTCCAGAAGATAACGCGTTGAATCCTAGGTGAAATCGATCTCTAAGTCAAGCAGTTGACACTCTATGTCCAAATATTGCCCATTTAGGCTCATTTAAGGGAATACCGGCTCCATCGCCGCTCACCCTCCCTCTTGACAAGTCCTTTTCGAACCAATTCAAGGAGCTCGCGCTGTATGGTCTTTTCGCTGCAATCTTTGATGACTTTGGCGAAATCTTTTATGGTCAGGTTCGACTGACTGCGAAGAGCGCCCAAAATCATTTCCTGGCGTTGCCCTTTTTTGTTTCGCAGGCCTTTGGGAAGATCGCCCGATTTCTCATTTTCCCGATTATCAAGCGACTGATCGGCGGCGCCTGGTCCTCGCCGTCCAATGCCGCCCGCGAGTCCGCCGCGGCTGTCAGATCTGAACCCGGCGGCGAAAATATCGGGCGTCTTGAAGAAAGACTCGGAGAGGACATATCCGGCATTTTCCGCGTTCTGGGCCAACCGGTCACGGAGCATTCCGACGATGTTATCTATTTCCAAAACCAACAAGCGATGATTCATTTCAGAAATAAGATTTGATATTCTCGAGACATTGAGCAATGATAGAGTCTCAAGAGCAGCCGCGAATAAAGATTGGATGACCGCATTCTTATCACCCGGCAGAGAGCTTGACGCGGTAAAGGACGACGAGAGCAAATCTATGCCGCGGTCCCGCAATTCCCACTTGATCGGTTCATCGTCCTTTAGAAGGCCGGAAACCAGATAGAGCGCCGCCGTGATCCTTTCTGTCTTTTTGAAAATGAAGAAGAGATAATCTTCAGCAGTGAAAAAGCCCAATGACTTCCAGTTTAATGGGTCACTGAATGAAGATGGATAATTAACGTCCTTATTGTCCATTAGAATAATAGAAATGTCCTTAATATGAATAATAATGACCTTTACGAAATTTCTATTTTGTCCTATCACTGTCCTTGTCCCTTATGTGTCCATTATAAATGGAATTTTTCACTATGCAAGCGGCCCGCCTTGGCATCTGTGAGGCATAGCCTAAGCACGGTCGTCAAATTTTTCCGCTGTACCTTGTGCTATCATTACAACACTCTTAACTATCCATATGTCAAAGAAGAAAGATTCCGAGCGTGGAAAAAAGATCCGTTTCTGGGACGAGATGCGCAATGAGACCGTTCAGGCCATCCTGGCCATTTTTTGCCTGCTTATCACCATCCTTTCCCTGCTAGCCGCTTTCAACAAGGCCGGCATCGCCGGCGATTATGCTTTCACATTTTTCTCTCGGCTCTTCGGCGTCGGCTATTATCTGATCCCCATCGTCTTTGCCATGCTGGCCGTCTCGTTTCTGCAGGGACTGAAGAAGAAATTCGAGATATCGAGGGGCATCGGCGCCTTGCTCTTCTTCATCTCGGGCTTGGGACTCGTCGATATCGCTTTTCGCGGAGCCGACTATCTATCCGGCGGCATTGTGGGAAGCTGGATCTCTATGCCGCTTCTCAAGCTTTTCGACTACTGGGCCACGACCTCCCTGCTCGTCGCCGTTTTCATCATCTCGGTCATCATGACTTTCAACCTCTATTTTACGCTTGAGGACATCGCTTTTTGGAAGAAGACCAAGGTTCTCGGCGCAAAGAAGGCAGAGGGCATCGACGACGACGAACAGTTCTTCGTTGATGAAGCCGTGGCCAAAGCCGCGGCTGACGGCGAAGGCGGCACGGCCTCAAAAAGCGCGCGCGAACTTGAGGAGGAAAGGCTCAAAAAAATCGAGAATGAGAAAAAGAGCGCCGCTATTCAGAAGGGCGGCACGCTCGATTTTACCGACGACGAGGAATCGTCTTTCGCTTCTTCCGTTGTCGTGCCGCATCTGACTCCCTTCGCTCCCCCGCCCTTGTCACTTCTTGAAAAAGACCGGGGCAAGCCGGAAACGGGCGATATCAAAGCAAATGCCAATATCATCAAGCGCACTCTGCAAAATTTCGGCATCACCGTCGAAATGGATGAGATCTCCATCGGTCCTTCCGTCACGCGCTACGCTCTGAAACCGGCCGAGGGCGTGAAACTTTCGCGGATAGTCGTCTTGAACAATGACCTGGCGCTGGCGCTGGCCGCCCATCCCATCCGCATCGAGGCGCCGATTCCCGGCAAGTCCTTGGTCGGCATCGAAGTGCCCAATACCGCCAAGACGACGGTCGGCTTAGCTACGCTGCTCTCATCGCTCGATTATCAGGAATCCGAGAAACCGCTCTTGATGTCACTCGGCAAGGACATCGCCGGGCGCGCCCATTTCAGCAATTTGGGCAAAGCGCCGCATATGCTCATCGCCGGCGCCACCGGCTCGGGCAAATCCGTGACCATCCACGCCCTCATCACTTCCCTGCTCTATCGCAATTCGCCGGAGAATTTGAAATTCATCATGATCGATCCGAAGCGCGTCGAGCTCACCATGTATAATAAGATCCCGCATCTCTTGACGCCGGTCATCACCGATCCCAAAAAAGCCATCCTGGCGCTGAAGTGGGCGGCCAAAGAAATGAGCCGCCGCTATGACGTGCTTGAGCAAAACGCTTCGCGGGATATCGACTCATACCACAAGAGCGTTCTCGGGCCGGCTCTGGAAAGATATAAGGCGGAGAGTGCCGAAGGGGGCAGGCACGCAAAATCAAGCAGCGATGGCAGCGGCCAAGCGTTAAAATTGCCCGAAACCATGCCCTATATTGTCATCGTGATCGATGAGTTGGCGGACATCATGCAGACATATCCGCGGGAGCTTGAGTCCGCCATCGTCCGGCTAGCCCAGATGAGCCGCGCCACTGGCATCCATTTGATCATTTCCACCCAGCGCCCGAGCGTCAATGTCATTACCGGATTGATCAAGGCCAATATTCCTTCGCGTATCGCTCTGCAGGTCGCTTCGCAGATCGATTCGCGCACGATCCTTGACCAGATGGGCGCCGAAAAACTCCTGGGCGCCGGCGACATGCTCTATCTCGGAGGCGAAATGTCCAAACCAGTGCGCCTGCAAGCGGCTTTCATTTCCGAATCGGAAGTCAAGCGGGTGGTCAAGCATTTGGCCGACGCGTATAAAGACGAGATATTGAGCGAGATCAGCCTGACGCCGACGGAGGCGGGCGCCACTGCCGCCTTTGACTCGATGGCCGGCGACGACTCGTTTGAAGAGGAAGACGAGCTTTATGAAGCGGCTCGCGAAGCGGTCAGTTCCGCCGGCAAGGCCTCGACTTCGTACATCCAGAGAAAATTAGGCGTCGGCTATTCCCGCGCCGCCAAGCTGATGGATATGCTCGAGGAGCACGGCGTCATCGGCCCGGCTAACGGCTCGAAGCCGCGCGAAGTCATGGCTACCGGCGCCGGCAACGCCGAAGAGGGCGCCGCGGCGGCAGACCAGCCGACGACCTAAAAGCCCTTACGAATCTTCATGCCTATAACGCGCACCACAGTCATCCGTTATTTTCGGGCGATGGCTTTTGTCGTCATCGCCGGTATCATCGTCGCTTATGCAATTTGGCGGTCGCTCAACTACGCTCGCGGGCCAGTTATCGTCATTTTCGAACCGCCAAATGGGTCCGCGATCGCTTCATCATCGGTCGAGATCCTCGGGCGCGCCGAACGCGTCAGCAGTCTGTCCTTGAACGGGGATATGATCTCGGTCGACGAGTCGGGCAATTTTAAAGAACTTGTCGTCGTTTTCCCCGGCTTGAACAAGGTCACTTTCCTCGCGCACGATCAGTTCGGACGGAACACCCGTCTCGAGCTTGATCTGGTCGGCACGGCTCCAATGCCTATTCTAAAAACTGATGCGGTCACAACCGTCGCGACGTCGTCCGACCGTTAGGCAATCTCGCAGAAATGGGAATAAATTGTTTCGTAATGCAATAAAAAAGAGCAGATCCGAGATCCGCTCCGTAGTGCGACTGAATGCATTCGGCTGATTCAATAATAATCGCCGATGAATTTGACGAACGGCAGCGACGGCTTTTTCGCTGAGCCCTTTACCGTCGATATCGACGTCAGGCGTTGAGATCAATTGCGCCAGTTGAGCATCCAGACACCGTTTTTGGTTAGCCATGTGCCTCTCCCTTTTTAACCAAAACCAGCTTCATGCGTTTCCAATCAAACCTGTGCGTCAGAGTAGATCGGATTCTCATGTAGTTATCGCAGTACTCTAACGTCGTTCGCCGTCGTTCCTTTGGCGGAAGCAGTTGCCACTCCGGAGGTAGCTCGTTATTTTTGGTCTCATTCGTTTCGCTGTCCATAATTTTTCTTTGTTCTGCAAGCAAGAAAACCGGGTATCTTTCGCCACGAAGCAAAAGAAACTTCGGCATCTTTCTGTGCGTTTTGCTTAAAACTAGACACAACATACACCATTCACGGACAAAAGTCAAGCACCAGCATGTTTACTTAATGCCCTTTTCGTTATCTTTTCCCGTCGCCGCATTGAGCTGTGCTATCATGTCCCTACGCCTGCATATTACTATTGAGTATCGTTAAAAACGATATGTCTCATATGCTCATAAAAATGCCTATAAAACAATTCAAAAAAAGCAAAGAAAGAATGGGGACGGCCACCTCCAGCGGTTCCCGCGAAGAAGATAAAATTGAATCAGACGAAAAAAACGAGACGGAAGCCGGCACGGCTACCGGTATTTCTAAGGACGACGCCGGACCGAATACCGGCCCAAAAAAGAAATCGTCCGAAGGGATCAATGACGCCCTCGATGCCATCCGCACCAAATTCGGCGAGGACTCCATTATGAAGCTCGGCGAGAAGCCGAGGGTCAATGTCAATGCCATTCCCACCGGTTCGCTCGGGCTCGACTGGGCGCTCGGCATCGGCGGCATGCCGCGCGGACGCATCATCGAGATCTTCGGACCGGAATCGTCCGGCAAGACGACGCTCGCTCTCCATGTCGTGGCCGAAGCGCAGAAGCGCGGCGGAATCTGTGCTTACATCGACGCCGAGCACGCCATGGATCCCGAATATGCCAAGCGCCTCGGCGTCAAGATCGACGACTTGCTCATTTCCCAGCCCGATACCGGCGAGCAAGCCCTCGAGATCGTCGAGAGCTTGATCCGCACGGGAAAGATGGACGTGGTCGTCATCGACTCCGTTGCCGCCCTCACCCCCAAGGCCGAGATCGAAGGCGATATGGGCGCGCATCACGTCGGCGCGCAGGCGCGCCTCATGTCACAGGCCCTGCGCAAGCTCACGGCCATCGTCGCCAAGTCGAAGACCATCGTCATCTTCATCAACCAGATCCGCATGCAGATCGGCGTGATGTTCGGCAATCCGGAGACCACGCCCGGCGGCAAGGCCCTCAAATTCTACGCCTCGGTCCGTCTCGACATCCGCCGCATCGCCCAGATCAAGAAAGGCGACGAGGTCATGGGCGGGCGTTGCCGGGTCAAAGTCGTCAAGAACAAAGTGGCGGCGCCGTTCAAGCAGACGGAATTCGACCTGATGTACAACGAAGGCATTTCGCAGGAAGGCGAGATCATCGCCTTGGGCGAGAAATACGGCTTGCTCACGAAATCCGGCTCCTCGTACGCCTACGGCGAAGAGAAGCTCGGCCGCGGTTACGATGCCACGCGGCAATACCTTAAAGAGAATCCGAAAACACGCGAGCAGATTTTAAAAGAGATCAGAGCGAAGCTGAACGAAGTATAGTCGGCAATTCGAGGTAAAAATTTACGGTGTAACAGTGAATGCGACTTTATTGCTGACATTTCCCCACGGCGAAGTGTAAATCGAATACATCCCCGGAACAATCGTCAGATATGCAGAGCACGGGAGACCGGAGTAGCTGTTATTTTGTCTGCACA
>JAXDMJ010000038.1:0-3977 GCA_034666165.1 Candidatus Parcubacteria bacterium | reverse complement strand
GTCGAGGGCGGCGGCATCCTGTTCAAGAGCGGCGCCCGAGGAGTCCCCCGAATCCGAGAGACCGGTTCCGGAAATATCCGGGCCTTGCGCGACTGGCGTGGTCGTGGCGCTCGGAGTCGGACTCGGCTCCGGCGGCGTATTCGGCGATGAATTGCTGTACCAGATCCAGCCGATGACGATGATAATAAGCAGAATAACGACGGTTATTCCGGTGCGTGCGGCATTAGACATAATAGTTGTGGTATGGGCTAGGAAGCATATTAATAAACAGGGACGGAAATCAGTATATCACAGCTCTCTCGTGTATACAGCCCGATCATTAAGGTAGTACGCGGAACAGATTCCGGCGGTGCACGCCCGGTGCGCTCCTTTCCACACCTTGTCCCCCGCCCTGTGCAAAAAAGATGATTTGCAAACTGGGCTCCGTGCTACAATACGAACGCAAAGCCACAGAGAACCATGTCTACGACGTCACCATATTTCAAAACGAAAGATCTGAAGATCCCGCCGCACTCGATCGAGGCGGAGAAAGCTTTGCTCGGCTCGATCATGATCCGCGGCGAAGTCATGCACGACATCATCGACATCGTCAGTGGAAATTCTTTTTACTCGAACCAGCACCGATTGATCTGGGATTCGCTCTTCGAGCTCCATGGCCGCAATTCCGCGATCGACATGCTGACCGTCTCCGGCCGGCTCAAGGAGAAAGGCGAGCTCGAACAATGCGGGGGCCTGACGGCGCTCACCGAGCTCATCAATCTGGTGCCGTCCTCGGCCAACGCCTCCCAGTACGCCGAAATAATCGAAAAGAAGCACGTCATGCGAGAGCTTTTGCGCGCGGCCGAGACCATCACCGGCCTCGGTTACGACGAGGAAGCCGAACTTTCGGAGATCCTCGAGCAGGCCGAAAAATCTCTCTATACCGTGACCAATAAGACCGGCTCGCATAAGTACGTGGCCCTGAAAGACACCTTGAACGAAGCCTGGGAGCGGCTCGACCATCTGCATCGGACGCGCGACGAGATCCGCGGCGTCCGCACCGGCTTTCCCGAGCTCGACAATAAGCTGGCGGGCTTCCAGAAATCCGACCTGATCATCCTCGCGGCGCGCCCCTCGATGGGCAAGACGTCTTTGGCGCTCGACATCGCCCGCAAGGCCGCGACCAATTACAAGACGCCGGTGGCCATCTTCTCGCTGGAGATGAGCTCCCAGCAGCTCGTTGACCGCATGCTGTCGGCCGAATCGCAGGTCGACGCCTGGAAGATCCGCACCGGCCACAACCTCTCGGTCGAGCAGGATTTCAAGGCCATCGGCGAGTCGATCGCCCGATTGTCCGAGGCGCCGATCTATATCGACGACAGTCCGGGCAATAACATCTTGAAGATGCGCGCCGTCGCCCGTCGGCTGAAGCACGAAAAGGGCCTCGGCCTGATCGTCGTCGACTATCTCCAGCTCATGGTCCCGACCCAGACGCGCGGCAACGACAATCTGGTCCAACAGG
The DNA here is from genome assembly GCA_034666165.1 of Candidatus Parcubacteria bacterium. Classification (GTDB taxonomy): domain Bacteria; phylum Patescibacteriota; class Minisyncoccia; order Phycocordibacterales; family PALSA-1337; genus C7867-002. The sequence continues at coordinate 2,476 of JAXDMJ010000038.1, read as the reverse complement.
TCACGGAAATCTCCCGTTCGTTGAAACATATCGCCCGCGAATTGGAGGTGCCAGTTCTGGCGCTGTCACAGCTTTCCCGGGCGGTCGAGCAGCGCGGCGGCAAGCCCCGCCTCTCGGATCTCCGCGATTCCGGCTCGATCGAGCAGGACGCCGACGTGGTCATGTTCATCCACCGCGAAGCCGACCAGGACCTCGGCGGCAAGAAACAGGAAGCCGACATCCTGATCGAGAAGCACCGCAATGGGCCGACCGGCCTCGTCAAACTGTTCTTCGACACCAAAAGGGCCACTTTCCTTTCGATCGACAAAGCCGATTTCGGCGACTTCGAAGAACCGCCCGCAGTCTGATATCCTATCCGCCATGGACAGCCAGAACCGCCTCCTCGAGATCTTTGGCCATTTCCCCGGGATCGGACCCCGTCAGGCCAAGCGTTTCGTCCATTATCTGATGGCCAGGCCTCCCGCCTTCATCAAGGAATTCACCGAGCTGGTGGCAGACGTCAAAAAAATGACCGCCGAATGCGCCCGCTGCCGTTGTTTTTTCATCCAAAAGAGCGTCAAGACGGAAATCTGCCCCACCTGCGCCGATACCTCGCGCGACGCGGCGGCCCTGCTCGTCGTGGCCCGTGATTCGGATTTTGAAACGATCGAAAAGAGCGGCGCATACCGGGGCATGTATTTCATTTTGGGCGGCACCGTTCCCGTCCTCGACAAAGAGCCGGAAAATAGGATACGCTTGGTAAAGCTGTTGGAGCGCGTTAGAGATGAAAGCGCTCTGCGCGAGATCATCCTGTCGCTCGACACCACGCCCGATGGCGAGCATACGGCCGACATCGTCAAACAGGCGGTCATGAAACTGACGGAGAGCACGTCAAATAAACCGCTCAAAATCTCAATCCTCGGCCGAGGCCTTTCAACCGGCGCGGAATTGGAGTACATGGACGGCGAGACGATCAGGAACGCCCTCGAAAACCGTCATTAGTTGCGGGCAGGCACGTCAGTCTAAAGGAAAGGATGTATGTGGATATTAGATTCTCTTTATGTCGTAATGGCCTTCGTCTTGTATTTCATCATCATCAAATGCTCTGGGAAAGACGAAAAGAACGGGCGTCCGCCGCCCAAAGACCCGAGCTGATCGCGAGGAACGATCTATGCGGTCATCTACGCGCTCGGTGCACGCTGTCAGTGCACGCCGTTTCCGGAAAAAGGTCGTCCTTTCCGGATTTTTTATAGAGAATTTTATAGAGAATCGATCTTGACCTTGAAAAAATGCTGGCGGTGCCCGCTCTTTTTATAGTATCGGCTTTTTTGCTTATAGTGGACAACATCGATCTTCTTGGCGCGGCCGATCTCGGTGATCGTCGCCTTGACCGATGCCTTGGAAATATACGGAGTGCCGATGGTCGTGTCTTTGCCGTCGTCAACAAGGAGGACCTTGTCGAAAACGACGGCATCGCCCTCTTTATGCGCGCCCGAAAGCTTTTCGATGGTGATGACGTCGCCTTTCGAAACGGTATACTGCTTGCCACCGGTTTGGATGACCGCGAATTCCATAATGGCCATAATTGTACACGGATAGCGGGAAAGCGCAAAGATTTTGGCTGTTTTCACATATCAATCCCGTGAATCCATAAACTCATTTCACGGCTCAGACGGTTGGCAACAAGCTGTTAATCCTGCTATCATAATTATGTCAAGTATGAACGCTTGGCAGTCTTGTCAGAAAACGGGTCAGGCGCTGACAAGATTACGTTGAGCCACGCTTTTGTGCGGACCTAGAAATGGACATTGCAATGTCAAAAGAAACAATGCTGGAGGCAATGCATGCCCTGCCGTTTCAGCCGTTCTCCGTCCGATTGGCTGACGGGAGTAGCTACGCCGTGCCAGCCCGAGATTTCATTTCAGTCTCTCCAAAAGGACGGACTGTGGTGATTTTCGGTGAGGGAGAAGTCATAAAGTTCCTCGACGTCACGCTCATCCTTGAAATCGAACGAGTCGATACGCGTTGAACCGCTGAATCACGTATCCAAGCGCATCGCCTCGATGCGTCCTTTTTTTATTTGCCGCACGCGGAATATTGTGATAAAACTCTGAGAGAACAGTATGAGGTAAACTCGACGCGGAGGAAGCAATGAACGAAGAAGAAATCCACAGCTCGGAGCCCTTCTGGTCACAGAGGCCGACAAAAGTGTATCTGACCATCAATCATCCCGAGTTCTCGTCAGCGATGGCGGGCTTATTGCATGGGCGATCAGATCTAAACATAGTCGGTCGTGCTAACACCATTCAAAAAACACTGTTTGAACTCCAAAAAATTGAAGTAGACGTTCTGGTACTGGACATCTGCATGGGAGAGGAAGGAAGCCTTGAAGCTGTTCAAGGAATACGGCAGCTTCACCCGAAAATCAAGATACTAGTGACGACTGATGGAGGCCATGAGGATCAGCAGGTCGCGAGCATTCTGGCGCGCGCGGACG
>JAXDMJ010000037.1:0-15744 GCA_034666165.1 Candidatus Parcubacteria bacterium | reverse complement strand
TGCGAGCAATGCAGCCGGGCACTGACCGTGACGGAAATCGTCGCCGGCTTCAAGCTCGCCGCGGATGATATCACGACCACCTGCCCGCGCTGTAGCTGCCACATGAAAGCAACTTTCCTTGTCGACCATAAGGCCGGTGTGGAGCATTTCTTCATGGGCTTGAACCAGACGCTGGCGCGTCTGCCGGGAAAGGAAACAATGGACGTCGATGACATCCGCAAGGGATTTCCCGATGTATTCTTTTCCGCCCTCTTTCATTGGGGCAGCCTTTTGAACGCCTTTACGCGCAAGCACAAGGACTACCGACGCGAAAAAGTCGACTTTGAAGCCAAGGCCGAGTTCTGCCTGGGCCAGATGCCCGACCACGATGTGTCGGCGATCTTCGGCCTCAAAGAAGCCGAAGTCACCGCCATGAGAAGGAAAAGGCATATCAAATTCTGGCCCTTTCAGGGGAGCATCATTCCGGCCAAGCGGAAGATCAGACTTGTGCCGGCGACGGGATCGGACAGCGACCGCTGCGGAGAAAAACCCGGGAAAGAATAGAGTTCCGGTCTGTGCCGCGCTTAAGGCGCGGTTTTTCATTCAAGCATGAATCACCGTGATATAATCAGACGCGAAGCAAATCTCATGCCTGAACTGAAAACGCAAACTAACGAGCCGCGCCCGAAGATCCTCGGCTTAGACCGCAACATCTTCATGCTGGGCTTGACCAGCTTTTTCAACGACTTTTCAAATGAAATGATCCTCTCGGCCTTTCCCGCCTTTTTCACTTCGGTGCTCAAGGCCGGCGCGGCTTCGCTCGGCCTGGTCGAAGGCATCGCTGACGGCGCTTCGAATCTGCTCAAGATCTATTCCGGCGGCCTATCGGACAGGATAGGGAAGCGGCGGATATTCATCTTCATCGGTTACGGTCTCTCGGTCATCATCCGGCCTTTCTATATGATGGCCGGCACAGTGGCGCCGGTTCTCGGTCTGCGCGTCGTCGATCGTATCGGCAAGGGCCTGCGCGAAGCGCCGCGCGACGTCATCATCTCGGCTTCGGCGACCGAAGGGGAGATCGGACGCTCTTTCGGATACCACCGGGCCATGGATGCGGCCGGCGCCATTCTCGGTCCCTTGGGCGCCTACATCATCCTCGCCAATTGGCCGGGCGGTTTCGACAACATTTTTATGACGGCATTTATTCTCGGCCTCATCTCCGTGGCGACGATCTTTTTTGTATCCGATATCTCTACTGCGCGCACCGCGTCCGGTGCCCGGCTGTTGTCACGGCCGTCTTTCCTTTCTCTGCCTCTTTCGTTCCGCGTCTACCTTTCAGCTATCTTTCTTCTGTCTGTCGGCAGTTTGCCGGTTGCTGTTCTCCTGCTCAAAACGACTTCTATCGGCTTGCTCATCGCTTCCATCCCGCTCTTCTACATGATCTATAGCCTTTCGTACGCAGCCTTTTCATATTTTGCCGGCAAGTTGAGCGATACGCTGGGCACGGTCAAAGTCATCGTTTTCGGCTATGTCATTCTGATCGTCTCGTATGCTCTCCTCGGCATCGCGGAGAGCGCGGTGTCGCTCGCTCTGGCCTTTGTCATGCTCGGCATCTTCTCGGCTTCGACCGACGCGACGCAGCGGGCATTTACGGGGCGGATGGTGAGGTTCGAAGAGCGCGGGACCGCTTACGGCCTCTTGACGGCCGCTCTCGGTTTTGGCGGCATGCTTGCCGGTATCACCGGAGGATATATTTGGCAGGCCTACAGCCCGGCTGCCGCCTTAATAGCCGGCGCAGTCATGGTTGCCCTCGGCGTACTTGTCTTGATTTTGTCTTTAGCCATGGCTAAACAAAGAGTATACTAAATCGTGTCCCGTCCCATTCAAAAACCGTGACCACTCGTTTCTCACTATTGCGCGGCCGCACGTTCCGCGCTCACAAACACAAGGCGCATGCGCTGGTTGCGGCCCGTCTGATCAAGCTCAATCAGCTCTACGGATTTTCCTATGGCCGCGTCACGATCAGGAATCAAAAATCAAGGTGGGGCAGCTGTTCATCAAAAGGGAATCTGAATTTCAATTACCGGCTGCTTTTCTTGCCGCCGGCTCTGCAGGACTACATCATCGCCCATGAATTGTGCCACATTCAGGAATTCAACCATTCGTCCGCGTTTTGGGAACTGCTGGCCATGAGCATCCCCGATTGTAAAAGTCTGCGTAAGATCTTGCACCGTCTTGATATGAGATTTGTCCACATGATGCCCGCAATGCCTTCGATGCCTGCGCTTTCTGCACCGCTCGCGCGACCATTTTCGTATATATACCGTCGTATTTAACATACTAATCTCCCCCATATATGAACATGGAAATGAAGAAACTGGCGTGCAAGGACATCAATCCGAGCACGAGCTGCACGTATGAGGCCACGGGAAAGTCTGCCAAGGAGGTCGTCGGCAAAATGATGGCTCATGCCAAAGCCGACCACACGGAAGACCTGGCAGGCAAGAGTGACAGCGAACTCAAAGCTATGTGGGAACCGATGGTCCACAGCTAAGACCGGGACGAGGATAAAAAAGTCAAATGTCAGCAGTCCTCTTTTTGATCGGCCGTATAATTTTCGCGGAATTCTGGCTGCAGGCGGCATATACCCATCTATTCAAATCCGCCAATCTGGTCGGTTACATGCAGTCTAAAGGGATGAAATCCGCCAAATCGGCCGTCGTCGGCACTGGTTTTTTGCTTTTGATCGGCGGCCTTTCGATGCTCTTGGGAATTTCGCCCAAGATAGGTGTTATTGTGCTCGCAGTATTTTTGATCGGCGTCTCTTTTAAAATGCATGCATTTTGGAAAGTGACGGATCCTATGGCCAAGTCCATGGATCGCGTTCAATTTGCCAAAAATATGGCGCTGCTCGGGGCGCTTCTCATGATCCTCATGATCCCGCATCCATGGGCATATTCGCTCGGCTGGTAATTCCTTGACGTCGCGATTTTGCCTAGCTATTTGAGCGCGGATCGCGGAATGACCGCCTTTTGCTCGCCGTAAGCTCCCGGAGCCACCGAGTATTTCGGGAAATAGAATGTCACATCCGCATCGGTGAAAGTGAAATTCTTGAAATTTTCCGGCAGCGGCTCGGTGCCGGCATTTACTGTCTCGATCGGCACGTCACCGTCGGCTTGGCCCTTGAGAGAGGCGATCAGACGCGTGCGAGCCAGCGCTGATATTTTATTGAGATAGTCAGGTGTTCCGGGGAAGAGATCGGACAGCGCCATGATTTTCTCGGCCGCAATGTCGTAATTGAAAGTCTCGACGTCCTGGTTTTCATTGGCCCCGCCGACATAACTGTCAAAACGGATAATAAAACTTACATATTTATCGTTGACTTGCGCTTTTTCCCATTTGGCTAAAAACGAATAGGTCGAGAGAGGCGCCGAGGCGCCGCCGGCCGTTTTTGTCGCTTCCCGCGCTCCGGAATTATCGGCGACTTCCTGCCTGAAATCCGTCAACCGCGCGTCGACGGCCTCGGCAATAGCCGCGCTCCAAGAATCCTGCAAAGACGGAAACTTGGGGTATTCGATAGAGACCGACGGCGAAGTCGAAGCATTTTCGCGGACCGAAACGGTCGTCACCGGAGTTTCAGATTTGCTGGTGGCCGCTTTTACGGGAGGTCTTTCCGCCGTGACAGGCGACGTCGGCGCCATAGCCGATTTCGGAGCAGCCACATAACCGGCGAAAAAGGCCGCCAGAACGACGATAACAACGATCACTGCCACATAAATATGGTGCCGTCTCATTAGTTTAATTGTATACCAAACACGGGGATAGTGGTACTATTTTCACATGGTCAAGCTGGACGAGCAGGCGGTCGCGAAGAATCTGAAAGGCCTGCCGGACTGGGAGCGTCACGATGAAGTCATGAAACGCCTTTTTGAATTCGAGGATTTTGAACGGGCTCTGGCGTTCGTGAACAAGGTCGCGGAAGTAGCCAAGAAGCTCGATCATCATCCCGATATCGATATCCGATACAATAAAGTCACATTAACGCTGACTACGCACAGCGCCGGCGGCCTGACCGAAAAAGACTTCTTGATGGCGCGGGAGATAAACGCGCTGTGATGAGATAAATGCGTACATTTAAGGTATAATTTTTCCATGATCAATCTAGAAGAGCTCAAGGCATTGATCGAGGGCGATGTCGATTCGAGCGCCGAGACTTTGACGGCCATGAGCCATGATGCCAGTATTTTCGAGGTGCGACCGGAGGCCGCGGTCGGCCCTAAGAACGTCGAGGACATAAAGAAGCTGGTGAAATACGTCTCGGCTCACGAAGGGCTCACGCTCACCGCCCGCTCGGCGGGGACCGACATGTCCGGCGGACCGCTCACGGAATCGATCGTCGTCAATTTCTTGAAGTATTTCGGCCATATCAAGGAAGTGGGCGAAGGATTCGCGGTGACCGAGCCCGGCGTCTATTATCGCGACTTCGACAAAGCTACGCATGAAAAAGGACAATTCCTGCCGAGCTATCCGGCTTCCCGAGAGCTCTGCACCGTGGGCGGCATGGTGGCTAACAATTCGGGCGGAGAAAAAACTCTGACATACGGCAAAACCGAAGAGTGGATCCGGCGTTTGAAGATGGTCCTCGCTGATGGCAACGAGTATGAGTTCAAGCCGCTCTCGCTGGCCGAACTTGAGGAAAAGAAGAAAGGGAACTCGTTCGAGGCCGCGGTCTATCAGAGCATGCAGGATCTGATCGACGCGAATTTCGATCTCTTGGAAAAAGCCCGGCCGATCGTGCATAAGAATTCATGCGGCTACTACCTGTGGAATGTCTACAACAAGGAGAAAACCGCTTTTGACCTGATCAAAATGATCGTCGGCTCGCAAGGCACGCTCGGCTTGGTGACAGAGATCGAGTTCGCCCTTGCCAAGCCGAAGCCGTATTCGCGCCTGCTTGTCGTCTTTCTGACCGACATGAAACAGCTTGCCGAGACGGCGGCCCATATTCTGCAATACAAACCGGAAAGCTTCGAATCATATGACGATCACACCTTCAAGGTCGCTGTCAAATATCTGCCCCAATTGATGAAACAGATGGGCGGAAACTTGATCACGCTCGGCCTGGAATTTTTGCCGGAACTCATGGCGGTCTTGGAAGGAGGCGTGCCGAAACTGGTATTGATGGCCGAATTCACGGCCGAGACGGCGGAGGAAGCTGTCCGCAAAGCCGAAGAGGCGCAAGTCTCGCTCAAGGACCTGCACGAAAAGTCCAAAGTCACGAAGACGGCCAAGGACGCCAACAAATATTGGGTCATCCGCCGAGAGAGCTTCAACATGCTCCGCAAGCACGTGCACGAGGTCCGCACTGCGCCGTTCATCGACGATTTTGCCGTGGAGCCGTCACGTCTGGAGGAGTTTCTGCCGAAACTCTATGCGATCCTTGATCAGTACAAGCTCACCTACACGATCGCCGGACATATCGGCGACGGCAATTTTCATATCATCCCGCTCATGAACCTGCACGAAGAAAAGTCGCATGAGATCATCCGGGAATTGTCGGTTAAAGTCTACGAACTGGTCCACAGCTTCAAGGGCACGATCACCGCCGAGCATAACGACGGTCTGATCCGTACGCCATTCATCAAAATGCAGTACGGCGCAGAGGTCTATAGCCTCTTCGAACAAGTGAAGAAGATCTGGGACCCAAAGGGCATATTCAATCCTCGAAAGAAGGTCGGCGGCACGATCGAGTACGCCATGGAACATATCGTGAAGTAAGACTCCGCTCGTTTTTTTACCATGACCCTTCAAGTCGGAGTCAAAGCGTTCTTGAAAAATCCGGAGGGCAAATATCTCTTGCTCAAACGCTCTCCAGCCAAATACGGCAAGACCGACGGATCATGGGACATCGTGGGCGGCCGGATCGATGCGGGTTCGACGCTGCTCGAAAATCTTCGCCGCGAGATCAAGGAAGAGACCCGGCTCGATCTGACGAGCGAGCCGAAGCTCGTCTTTGCGCAGGATATCTTGCGCGGCAACGATAAACATGTCGTCCGCTTGAGCTATGTGGCCGATATTTCCGGCGATCCGATCCTTGATCTCGAAGAAAACGTCGAGTATAAGTGGCTCTCACTCTTAGAGATGAAGGGAATGCCGGATCTCGATATCTACGTCAAAGAGATTCTAGAGCAGGGGATTTTGGCCGAAGAACTGGCGGCTCAAAGCTCGCTGTGAGCGAAGCACCAATCGATGGCTCTGTTCCGTAGATAATGATATGGCTCAGGCCGACCACACGATCTCTGTCAAGCACCTTTCCAAAAAATACGGCGAACTGGCGGCCGTGAACGACATTTCGTTCGAGGTCGCGGCCGGCAGCATCTTCGCATTTTTGGGTCCGAACGGCGCCGGCAAAACGACCACCATCAAGATGCTAACGACGCTGGTGGCGCCCTCGTCGGGCAAGATGTCGGTCAACGGCTTTGATCCGGTGGCGGAACCGAGCAAAGTCCGCCATTCGTTCGGCATCGTCTTTCAGGATCCTTCGCTTGACGACGATCTCACCGCCTATGAGAATATGTTCTTTCATGCCGGCCTGTACGGCGTTTCGCGGGCGGAAACGCCCGGGCTGATCAAAGAATTCCTCGAATTCGTGGAATTATGGGACCGCAAGGACGATCTCGTCAAAAGGTTCTCGGGCGGGATGCGCCGTCGCCTGGAGATCGCCCGCGGACTCCTGCATACGCCAGCCATCATATTTTTGGACGAGCCGACGGTCGGCCTTGATCCGCAGACGCGCAACCATATCTGGGACTACATCAAGAAGCTCAACCGCGACCGCGGGCTGACGGTCTTCTTTACCACGCATTATATGGAGGAAGTCGAGCGCATGGCCGACAGCACCGCCATCATCGATCACGGCCGGCTGGTGGCCAATGATACGGTCGAAAATATCGTCAAAAAGAGCAACAGTCAGTCGCTCGAGGATGCTTTCATCAAGCTGACCGGACGGCAGATCCGCGAAGAGGAAGCCAGCGCGGTCGACCATCTGCGCAAGCAGGGCCGCATGTGGGGCCGGCGGCGCTGACGCCGCGAGGAACGCGATCCTGAACTTTTATTTCATGCTCACGTAATTCACTTTCACTCCATGAGGTCAAATGTATTGTATGCGATCTATATCCTCTGGCTCCGCCAGCTCAAACGCTATTTCCGATCGCGCTCCCGCATGATCGGCTCCTTGGGCCAACCAATTCTCTTTCTGGTGGCGCTCGGCTTCGGCCTGCGCTCGGTCTATGCCGCGGCCGGCGAAGGCAATTACATCCAATTTCTATCGCCCGGCATCATAGCCATGAGCATTCTTTTTACCGCCATCTTTTCGGGCATAGAAGTCATCTGGGACCGGCAGTTCGGTTTTTTGAAGGAAACGTTGGTGGCGCCCGTCTCGCGCTTCGCCATCATGCTCGGCCGGACTTTGGGCGGCGCCACCGTGGCGGCCTTTCAAGGTATCCTCGTTCTCGTCATCTCCGTTCTGATCGGTTTCCGTCCGGAATTGAGTTCGATCCTGCCCAGTCTGGTCTTCATGATCCTGATCGCTCTCATTTTTACGGCGCTGGGCACGGCCATCGCTTCGACGCTTGAGGACATGCAGGGCTTCCAGCTGATCATGAATTTCGTGGTCATGCCGGTCTTCTTCCTGTCAGGCGCGCTTTTTCCGCTCGAGACCGCGCCGCCGGCCCTGAAGGTGATCGCTGTATTCAATCCGCTGTCATATGGGGTGGACGGTTTGAGAGCGGTCATGATCGGTTCATCTCATTTCAATGTCTGGGTAGATGTGGCCGTTCAAGTTGCTATCGCTGCCGCCTTTATCGGTATCGGCGCCTGGCTGTTTTCAAGGATTAAAGCCTAGGCCGGAGATCATTCGTACCTCAAGGCCTCGATCGGGTTCAATCGCGAGGCGCGCCGGGCAGGGTAGTAACCGAAGACGATGCCGATGACCGCCGAAACACCGAAAGCCAGCAGGATCGAAGAAAGAGAGACGCTCGTCTCTAAGAGGCCGAGAGACGTGACGCTATACGAAGCCAGCCATCCCAAGGCCACGCCGATCGCGCCGCCGATCAGTGTCAGGGCAACGGCTTCGGAGAGAAATTGGACGTTGATATCGTGGCGCTTGGCGCCGATGGCTTTCCTCAAGCCGATTTCCTTCGTGCGCTCGGTCACGGTCGTGAGCATCATGTTCATGATGCCGATCCCGCCGACGACCAGGGAGATCCCTGCCACTGCGCCCAGGAGAATCGTGAACGTGCCGGTGACGCTCGAAGCCGTAGCTACGATGTCCGCCTGATTCAAGACGTTAAAATCGGCATTAGCCGGGTCTGAGATCTTGTGGCGCGATAAGAGGAGAGCGGTGATGTCGTCCTGGACTGGCTTCATGACCGAGGCATCGCTCGCCGAAATGCTCAAAAAGGTCACATATATGGAATCGCCGACCAAGAAGAGCTGTGCGCTTGAAAGCGGGATGAAAATGAGGTCGTCCTGATTGCCGAAGCCGGTGCCGCCTTTCGATTTGGTGACGCCGATGACTTTGAAGTCCAAGCCGCTGATCCTTATGATGCGGCCAATGGCATCAGCGCCCGTGCCGAAAAGGTCGTCGCTGGTCGTCGGGCCGATCACGGCCACTTTGGCGCGGCTGGCGACATTCTCATCGGAAATGAACGAGCCTTCGCTGATTTCGACGTTATGGACCGTGGTATATGCGGGTACGACGCCGGTGACCGAGGTATTCGTATTCGTTCCCTTGGCTGTAACCTGATATCGGCCGCCGATCTCCGGCGATATGGCTTTTATATTTTGAACCTGGCTCTCGATCGCCTCGACGTCGGTCATGAGGAGGGTCCGCGCGGCGCCGCGCCCGCTCGAGGCGCCGTATCCGAAATTGCGGGTGGCGCCGGGGGAGACGATGATCAGGTTCGAGCCGATCGATTGGATGGATGCTTGAATGGAGCCCTGCGCGCCTTGGCCGATGGAGACCAGGGTGATGACCGAGCTGATGCCGATCACAATGCCGAGCATGGTCAAGGCCGTGCGCACCTTATTGGCGGTCAGGGCCGAAAGCGTCTCATGAAGTATGTCTTGGGTGGTCATAAAGTCATTGTGCCTGTTTGGCCGTGCGCTTGGTATGGGAATTTCCGTCTTCGATCAAAAGGCCGTCGCGCAGATTGATGATCCGGTCTGCATGCTCGGCCACGTCCCTTTCATGGGTGATGAGGACGATCGTCCTTTTAAGATCCCGGTTGAGCTTCTCGAAAGTCCCGAGGACGATATCGCCGGTCTGCGAATCGAGGTTGCCGGTCGGCTCATCGGCCAGAATGAGCGACGGGTTGTTGACAAGCGCGCGGGCGATGGCTACGCGCTGGATCTGCCCGCCGGAGAGCTGGTTCGACATGTGATTGTAACGGTCGGCGGCGAGTCCGGCGGAGAGAAGCGCAGCTGTGGCCCGCTTGATCCGCTCCCGCTCGGGGACTCCGGCGTAGATCAAAGGCAAGGTCACGTTCCTAAGAACCGTGGCGCGCGACAGCAGATTGAATGACTGGAAAACAAAACCGATATGGTTTCGCCGGATATCGGCTAGCTCGTCGTCGGATAATTTCGAGACATCGTGGCCGTCGAGCAGGTATGAGCCGGAAGTCGGTGTGTCGAGGCAACCGAGGATATGCATCAGCGTTGATTTGCCCGAACCGGACGGCCCCATGATGGCGACGAATTCACCGTCCTTGATCGTGAAAGACACGCCGCGCAACGCTGGCGTTTCCATATCGCCGCTCTTATAGGTTTTGGCGATCTTTTTGATTTCAATCATGCTATCCGCCGAACGCCCCGCCACCCCGCCCTCCGCCGCCGGCTGGAGCGCGCCCGCCGCCGGCTGGAGCGCGGGCTCCCAAGGTCGAGAATATTGACGGCGCGGCCGTTTTGGCGGTTCCGGCCGTTATTGTCCGCGTTACGACGAACTGTCCCCGATCGAGGCCGCTTATGATGACTGTATTCGTATCGTCAGAATCGCCGGCAGTGACGGCCACCTGCCGAGGCAGACTGGCTGATGAGATGGTTAAATCGCCATTTGCGGATCCATTCCCCCGGACTCGCGGCGTACCGGAGGCCGCGCCGTCTCCGGAAAATTGTCTGGTCGTTGAGGCAAAGCGCCGGTAGCCATTGGACCCGTTCGCGTTGCCGTTGGTCTTGCCGTTGTTTCCGTTCGGCGTGGATGAACCGAAAGGATCGTCAAAGACCTGCACATAGCTCAACTGGCCTTCAGTTTTGACGGCGCTCGACGGCACCAGGAGGGCATTCTCCTGTTCGCTCGTGATGATAGACGTATTGACGCTCATACCCGGCTTGATGCGGTCGTCAGCGGTGTTGATCAGGATCTTGATGCCGTATGACACGACTCCTTGTGCGACCGTGCCGACCTGATCCACTTGCGCCACCGTGCCCGTGGCCGAGAGCCCTTCGATGGCATCGAAGGTGATGGTGACCGGCAAACCGGTTTTGACCTTGGCAGCGTCGACTTCATTCAAAGATATGGTGGCGATCTTCTGCTGTCCGATGATCGTGGCGATGACCGTGCTCCCCGCAGCCTGGCCGTAGACGTTGACCGGTATGCGGCCGATGATGCCGTCGTAGGGGGCGCGGATGAAATAATTTTCATAAGTCTGTTCGGCCTGCGCCAAGCCGAGCCGGGCGCTCTCGATATCGAGAGGATCGGCGCCCTCGACCAGAGTGGTCAGCGAATTGCGGCTGCTCGAGACGGCATTTTGCGCAGACCCGATCGCTGCCAAATCGCCATTGGCCTGACCGGCCCAGCCGTTCACGCTCGCCGCTGCCGCCGCGGCCTGCGTCCGGTTGTAATCAGGTTGCGCGATCGTGATCGTTGTTATGGCATTTTGCACCTTGGCGATCGCTCCGGCCACGTCTTTTACGGTCGAATTCGTGTGCTCGAAAAGCTGATCGAGGCTTGAGGTGGCGCTGGAGCGGCTTAAACTCTTGAATTCTCCCAGACTGGCCGCGTATTCATTGACGGCCGCATCATAGGCGGTGCCGGCGGCATCGCGATAGGCAAGCGCCGCAGGCAGGATGAACGACATATTCTGGCTGGAGAGAAATCCGTTTGGCCCATAGAGCATGTCCTTCAAGCCGGAGACGATTGACGGCAAGTCGAGATAGGCCGCGGAGACGGCATTGAAGGAGTCGCTGTAGGACTTTACGAGATTGTTGGTGGCGTTGGAAATATCGGTTGCCTTGGCTGGTTGGGTCAATTTGGCCAGCGATAGTTTCGCATTGTCGAGAGCGATGGCGGCATTTTTGACGTCAAGCGTGGCGATCAGCTCCCCGGCCCTGACGGCTTGACCGACCGAAACATCGATCGATTCGATCGTTCCAGAACCCTGGCTTTGGATATCCGTCTGATTCGAAGCCGAGACTTGTCCGCTGCCGGTCACGGTCTGCTCTAGCGTACCCAGCCGGGCGGCTGCGAGGACGTATTGCGGCAGGACGTTGCCGGCGCTGATCGAGCGGTACATGCCTATACCGCCGCCGACGAGAGCGATCGCGATGATGCCGCTTAAGACCTTATGTCCGCCGATGCCGTCCCGAATGACTCCGAAAAAAGATGATTTTTTCATTTGCGAAGTTTCTAATTTTTAAGCAGAGTGCTTGTGGCCGGAGCCGGTCTGGCCTCAAACGGCAAGACCCTGATGAACGAAGCATAAATTTGTCCCTGGCCACCCGGCTCGCCGACGACGATGACATGGTCGCCCGTCCTCAAATCTTCGGGTACCGCGGCTGCGCGCATGCGCCTGATGGTCGTCGTCGGACTGACCATGACCATCTGTTCGGAGAAGTCAGGTCCCTTGATCATGACGATCGGCAGTTCGGCCGTGACGATCTCGCCGACGGCGCCGTGGGGGTTGATGTCATCTCCGTGCCGGATGAAAGTCGCGAAGACCGAGCCCGGATCGCTTATGCCCTGGTAATAATGGCTGTTCCAATAATATGAAAAGACGCCCCTCCTGTAGCCGACGACTACGCCAGCCTGGAAAATCACCAGTATCGCCAAAATCACGAGCAAAAGCAGGATTATCTTGGAAATCGCCGATGATTGCAGAAAATCTTTCATATGTTCATGATTGGGAAAATTAGGCGCGGAGATGATGAAGGTGGATGTCGAGGGCCGATCGATAGGCGATGAATCGGCGCACTGAGCTTAAGGCGATGACAAAAAGGGCGATGACGAAAATCGCGGCGGCGACCGGCAGAGAGTCAGCAATGGATAACAAAGCTGCGTGCCAATGCCCGGCCACATATGAGCCGTCTGAGGCGATGAGCGAAGCAAAATCATAAAAGCCCGAGCGCGAGGCTTCGCCGAGGAGATCGACGATGACCGGAATCAGGGCGATCAGAGCCAGGACCGAGAGAGCGCCGCAGACTGCCGCGCGCACGCGCAGACGCACGATCTCGATCTGTTCGATCTTCTTCATGACGCACTCGCAGAGACGATCGACGGCTGCCGTCTCGAGCACGCCGCCGTTTTGTTTTTCATGTGGATTATCCATATATGTCAAGGTATGTACGACTCGGCTAGGACGTGTGGTGCGATAGCGAGTCCTTGAGCCGTAAAAGCGCCCGGCGGTGCCAGCTCTTCACGGTGTTCATCGGACGCCCGACGATGACGGCGATCTGGTCGAAAGTCATATTTTCACGGTAATGGAGGATGAGGATGGCGCGGTGATCGGGATGAAGATCGAGCAGTGCCTCGCCCAGTTCTTCAGCCATGGCGGCCTGGCTCGAGAGCTCCGCCGGGGAGGGCTCGGCGTCTTCAAGCGTGTCGGCGAACAGAAGGTCGTTCGTCTCGTCGTCGAGGTCCGAAAAGACTGACGCTTTTTTCTTTTTTAATAAATCCAACGCCGTATTGCGGGCGATGGCATAGAGCCAAGGCCTGAACTGGCGCCCTTCAGCATAGCGTCCGATGTGCTTCCAGACTTTCAAAAACGTATCCTGGGCTATGTCTTCGGCGTCTTCGACGGCCTTGGCGTATTGGCGGGAAAAATTAAGGATCGGCCGCATGTACCGGCGCATCAGTTCCTGAAAGGCCAATTCATCCTTGTTCTTGCAGCCCTCCGCCAGTTCCTCATCGCTTTGTCCGGCATATATGGGGGGTAAAGGCGGAAACGTGGACATGCTAGGCATATATCATACTACACTTCTTGGCGGGCGAAGCCCGATGTGGAATAATGCAGTCATATCATACGATGACCGGACAAGTGATGCTCAAAATCCCCGTGATCCTGGGCACTGCCCGGGAAGGACGCCAGTCTGAAAAGGTGGCGAGGTTTGTGCGTGACCGCGCGGCAGTTTACGGTTTCGATTCGGAATTGGTGGACGTCAGGGACTATCTCCAGATGCATACCGAAGAAAAGCCCATGGAAAAATGGAAAGCCAAGGCCGCGGCCGCCGACGGCTTCATCATCGTCTCACCGGAATATAATCACGGCTATCCGGGCGAATTGAAGATTTTTCTGGATTCGGCTTATGACGAATATGCCAGGAAACCGCTCGCTATCGTCGGCGTCTCGAGCGGACTGATCGGCGGGGCGCGGATGATCGAACAATTACGTCTGGTCTGCACCGAATTGGGCATGGTCATGTGCCGGGCGCCGGCGTTTTTTCAGCGGGTCAAGACTCTTTTTGACGAGCAGGGAAATCTAGAGAATCGCGAGGAGTGGGAGAAAAAGATCGAGCATCTCTGCACTGAAGTGGAGTGGTATGCCAAGGCCCTCAAGGCCGGACGAAACGCCTCGGCGGCATAAGCGAGCGAGAGGCATAGGCGATCAATCTGCAAAAAAAATAGCGCGGCCGAAGCAGCGCTGCCAGTCTTGTGCCATAAGCGACGTCCCCATCATACGCGCTCTCGGTCCAGCTAAGGGGCGGGATTGATCTGTTTCAGCCTGCCCGCCCAGTATTCGATAAAAACTCGGCCGCCGACCACGACCGGTAGGCTCCAGTGCATTTCGGCGATTTCTACGCGCAGCCCGCGGCTTAATCTGAAGTAAAGCTCACGGTCGCCGGCGCCCGCATCTATGAACGTCCTTATGTGCTGCTGCTCGCGGTCGATGCGGCTGATCAGATCCCTGACCTCGGCTTCGGTTGTGGACATGCCCATCATAAAAACTATTTTCGAACGGATATACCCGCAAAAAAATTAGCATACGGCGAATTCCACGTCAAGGAAAGCTTTTGTTTTTTCGCAATTGCCGTATAATGATGGCGGCAAAAGTTGCGAAAGAAAAAATTAACAAAAGGAAATCTATCATGAAAGCGTTTGTTATCGGCGGTGGCGGCCGCGGACATGTCGTGGTCTGGTCTTTGTGCAAATCACCTAAGGTCACGGAACTGTGGTGCACGCCGGGCAATGCGGGTATGGCGGAAGAAACCCTTCTTGACGGCTCAAAGGTGCACACTCTGGATGTTGCAGCGACCGATCTCATCGCGCTGCTCGAAGCCGCTCGCAAGATCAGGCCGGATCTGATCGTGGTCCTTTCCGAAGATCCATTGGCCTTGGGAGCAGTAGATTTATTCACGAAAGAAGGTTTTGTCACGAGCGGCCCGACCCAGCGAGCTTCCAGGTTCGAATGGTCCAAGGCATATTGTCAGAGATTCATGCAGAAATGGAACATACCGTGCGCCCGGGGTGAATCCTTCACTGAAGCCGGTGCGGCAATCGAGTTTGCATATGATCTTGGAGGTGCTTGCGCGGTCAAGAATGACGAACTTTCTCTCGGCAAAGGCGTGGATATATGCCACGATTTTAGGCAAGCCGAGACATCGATCGAGAAGAAATTCGCCGAGAAGCCGGGCAGGAGGCTTGTCATCCAAGAATTGCTTACCGGAACGGAAGCTTCGTTACATATTGCCTGCAATGGCAAGGAAGTCGCCGCCTTTCCTTCATCCGAGGATTATAAGCGGAGCCACC
Source organism: Candidatus Parcubacteria bacterium (assembly GCA_034666165.1). GTDB lineage: Bacteria > Patescibacteriota > Minisyncoccia > Phycocordibacterales > PALSA-1337 > C7867-002. The sequence goes on along the minus strand of JAXDMJ010000037.1, from coordinate 746 downwards.
ATGGGGATACGGGCGAGATGACCGGCGGCATGGGCGCATACAGCCCGAGTCCATTCATGGACGAGGCGCTCATGGACAGGGCTCACCGGGAAATCATTGCTCCCTGGCTCATGGGTTGCGCAGACGAAAAGATCGACTTCCGGGGGATTCTGTATCCGGGCGTCATGATTACCGAAGATGGTCCGAAGTTGCTCGAAATGAACGCGCGTTTCGGGGATCCGGAAACCCAGATATATCTGACTCGGCTGGAAAATGATCTCTATGATCTGCTTCATGCATGCGCGGTCGGCGACCCGATCCCGGAGCTGCGGTGGGAAAATGAAGCTGCCGCTTCAGTCTGCGTAATCTTGGCCTCTCACGGATATCCGATCCAAAAGAGCGCGAGCCAGGTCATAACCGGCCTTGAAGCAGTCCGCGGAATGGAGGGCGTCAAAGTCTTTCATGACGCCACGGTCAAAACCGCGGATGGTCGCATGATGACGAATGGCGGGAGAGTGCTTGGCGTCACTGCCTGGGCTCGACACCTCATGACGGCGCGACGCCGCGCTTATGATGCCGCCGAGTGCATCCGTTTTACGGGCATGCACATGCGGCCCGACATTGCTGAGAAAGCTGTCGAGTACATTTCGCGGATAGCGAGGGTGGGCTCGAACGCCAAGTCTTACGCTTGACGAGAAACAACAGCAAGATTGCTCGCAAGCAACGGTCGAGACCGTTGCTTTTTATTGCCGCTTCTATGTTTGTGG
>JAXDMJ010000036.1:0-3367 GCA_034666165.1 Candidatus Parcubacteria bacterium | reverse complement strand
GCCGCCGCGCCGGCCGCCGACAGTTTTTTGCTTGCGCTGGGCGCGCAAGGCGAATTTCTGCGTCTGCGTCTTCCGGAAGACGGGGGCGCCCAAATATCTGGCTTTTTTATATCGTGGACCGATTTTCATGTCTGTTTTTTAAATTGATCGCTCCGCAGGGCATCAAACGCGGCGCGGCTTCTTCGGTTGCGGTCCATTGTGGGGAACGGGCGTCTCATCTTTGATGGAAGAAATAGCGACGCCCTTGCTGATGAAGCCGCGGATGGCCGATTCGCGCCCGGAGCCGACGCCTTTGACTACGATGTCGATCTCCTTCAAGCCGAGATTGATCGCGCGCAGTGCCAGCATCTCGCCGACCTTGGCGGCCGCGAAAGGCGTGCCTTTCTTGGCGCCTCTGAATCCGGCTGCGCCGCTCGAACCCCACATCAAGGCATTGCCGTTCTTATCGGAGAGCATCAGTTTGGTGTTGTTGTAGGTCGATTGCACATGAAGCACCCCAGAGTCGACCCGCTTCTTGGACGAAGCGCTCGGCGCCTTTGATTTGGCATCAGCCGACTCGGTCCCACCGGTTGTGACGATTCTTTTTTTTCCCATGAAATTGCGATGGTGTTTACATTACTTCTTTTCCTCTTTTCTTTTGCCCGATCCCATGGTCTTCCTGACATTGCCGCGGACAGTGCGGGAATTGGTCTTGGTGCGCTGGCCGCGCGAGGGCAGATGACGGGCGTGGCGCAAACCTCTATATGCCTTGATGTCTTTCAGGCGTTTGATGTTGCCGGCCACTTCGCGCTTGAGGTCGCCTTCGATCTTATAGCTCTCGATCAATTTACGGATGGCATTCTCCTCTTCGACAGTCAGATCTTTAGGCTTTCTGCCGCCGTCGATCGCCGTGCTTTGAAGCACTTTCCGCGCGCGAGACCGCCCGATGCCGTAAATGGCGGTTAAGCCGATCTCGAGCCGCTTCTGTTCCGGAAGTGTAATGCCGAGAATCCTCATAATATCAGCCTTGCCGCTGCTTGTGGCGGGGGTTGGCCTTGCAGACCACATAGACATAACCGCCGCGGCGAACGACGGTACATTTGGGACAGATGCGCTTGACTGCAGCCTTGACTCTCATTTTATTTGAGACGATTTAAAGACGCCTAGAGGCGCCTCACTATGCGAGCCTTGCCGCCGTATGGTTCGAGCTCGAGCTCGACTTTATCACCAATAAGGACGCGGATGCGATTCATCCGCATCTTTCCCGCCAGGTAGGCCAGGATGACTTTTTTGGTGTCCGCGAGCTCCACCCGAAACAAAGTATTAGGCAAAGCCTCAACGACCGTGCCGCTTGCCGGATTCTTTGGTTTGGGAGCAATATCCATTTCGGAAGGGACGCCTGAAAATGCTACCAAATGTAGGCCTGTCAAGTCAATACCGGCCCGGATAGCCGGGAACGCATTCGGATAATGCTCGGTGTAATAAAAGAGAGAGCTGCTTTCGCTGCTCTCTCGCATTCAGCGCGGATACGAGCGGATACTAAGCGTGGAGCCCCAGACGCTGTCCGCAAGACAACGGCCCAAAGCGGATGTGTGCGTTTTCGAGGTGACTCGAGCTTAAATCCGGCCTCCCTCGCCTGACGTCAAGGCAGGGAATTTCGTCACCGCCATAGCGTGAACCCGGAAAATCCATATAGTGGTGCGAAAGGATGTGCGGTTCGCATATCACAGTTAGGATTCCCTCGCCTACATACCCGCCGGAACGTTTATCATGGCGGAAATGCTCTGAGGCGATGCACGGCTTGTAGCCCATCATGGCCCGCCCGTCCTCGACATTCACCATAAGGTAGTTTCCGTGCGGGACGCTGCCCGTGATGGTGAGCTTCCGCTCGTTCAGATGGTTCACGCCATGCTTTCCGTGAAATATGACCTTGGCCATGAGCTCGGTGGGCGTCAGTCTGGGATTTTGCGCAATAATGATGAAGGGAATCCATCCCCTACCCTCCCTGATTTTTCCGATTCGCTTGAGAAGCGGATAGAGGGGCGCGAGCTCGTCTTCAGTTGCCAGATCTGCGGCCTGAAGTATTGCCACATACTTGTCAAAGCGCTTTTTCAGAGCGCCGGCGGCGGTGTTCGGCGTGATCGTGGCCATGGATATTCACCTTTCTTCAGTTGATTTTTTCTTGGAAAATTTTGTAGTTTGTGCAGTTGTCAATATATTGACCCATCAAGGTATGTTCTGTCAATTTGTCACCTTCGTATGGCGGAGTCGCGGTGGAGCGAGATAGGCGCGCGGCTCAATGCGCGGCGACGTATTCTCGCGTGATCGGCCCGAAGAATCCTGTTGCTGGTATGCCATGGTCTCTTTGGAAAGTCATGAGAGCGGCCTTGGTCTTGGGACCGAAGAGCGTCGTTTCGCTTCCTGGTGAGCCCGGGCCGGCAAGAGATACGGCGTAACCTTTCGCATTCAGATACATCTGCAAAGTTCTGACATCGTCTCCGGTGGCGCCGGCCTCCAAGTCTCGAATCAGTGCGGACGAATCGGGAAGCAAAGCGGGCAGGTTTGGCGTGGGTGTCGTCGGAGCTTCTGGAACGATCGGTTTTTCATCGTTCAGAGCTGCCATAGTCATCGGACCGACGATGCCGATGGGGTCAATGCCCTTAGCCGCTTGGTAGGACTTAACTGCCTCTTCGGTTACGGGACCGAAATATCCGTTGGGCGCTACTTTTTTGAAGAAGCCGAGCGTCGAGAGCAGAACTTGAAGAGCCATGACATCCGGTCCTTCGGAATTTCGAGCAAGGGTTACAGTCAATATCGGAGTGCTCTGGGGCATGCAGACCAGACCCAGAGGACATCCGGGGACGGGCTCTTTAAGCGAATGCAGGTATGCATCCGCCGCTGCTCCGGGAGCAAGAATCGAGGCAAGGGCCGGAATGGAGACGGAGCCGCCACCTGAAACATGCGAGGCAGAGCCGGAACTTGGGTGATCTGGAATCGCACAGGCGGCAGTCGTAAAAGTCTGGTCCGGCCCAGTCGAGGTTCCTAGAGGGCCGGCGGCAAATGCCTGGTAATGATAGGTAGTGCCGCAAGCCAATGAGGAAATGTCGAAAGTGAAATCACCAGCGGCGAAGTCGCCTGTTTCGGTCGTCGTCGCGCCGTAGTCTGCGGTCAAGCCGTAGGCGAAGCCGCGTGCCGTGTATCTCGGCGATGTAGTCGACTTCTCGAGATTGTAGAAGGCGGTGTTGTTTGAACCGGTGATCGTCTGATCGCCGCCGTCGAGTGTGACCGTGCTGTTGTTATGATTAAATGTGCCTGAGTTGCTCCAGTTGCCGGAAAGAGCGATGGCATTACCGCCTGAGGAAAGGGTGCCTGAAGTTATGTTCAGGTC
>JAXDMJ010000035.1:0-6741 GCA_034666165.1 Candidatus Parcubacteria bacterium | reverse complement strand
CTTCTATACTTGCGCAAGATCGTAATTCGCAGAAAATAACTCGCGGTAAAAATAAGCAAAAGTACAACATAAGGATTCCTATGCCAATTCTGAAAAGTCCCCGCCTCTTTAATATGCACGGCCATTTGCGCCAGGACCGGACGTTGAAGCTCACCGTCCCCATCGCCGCCCAGTACTGCCAATTCTATGCGGCCATGGGCAATACCAAGCCGCCGATACTGAACTTGGATGACGCCATAGCGTATGAGCGGGAAATCAGCGCTGAAACGCCCGAAGAACATCGGAAAGATTTCTTACCGTTCGTCGTCGTAAAGGTCCGCGAAGACTCCAAGGTGAGCGACATCATCGCGTGCATCTCCCGCGGCTACCGATTCTTCAAGTTCTATCCGTTCGCACGCACCACCCATGCTGACGACGGAATCAAGAACTACATGTCACCGCGGCTTCGGGAAATTTATGAAGCCATCGCCTCGCGCAACGCCCACAGCCTCTGGCATTGCGAGCATCCGCTCAAGCGCTACGACGACATGGAATGCGAATACGCCTTTCTCGGCATCTTCGAGCAAATCTATAACCTGGTGCCGAGTTTGATGATGTGCTGGGAGCACCTATCCGACGCCCGCGTCCTGCCGTTTCTTCTCGATATGGAAGACCGCGTCGCCTGCACGGTTACGGTCCATCATCAGGTTTTGAGGCTGAACGACGTCCTCGGCCGAAACCATAATCTCTGTCGGCCGCCGGCCAAGACATTGTTAGACATGGAAACCCTCCGGGACGCGGTCACCTCAGGCAGACGGAAAGAGGGCCGCGTGGCATTCAAAATCATGCTCGGCCTCGACGATGCTCCCTGGGATCGGGACCACAAGGAATGTGGCGAAGCTTCATGCGGAGACTACACCATGCCGGCCGCCGTGCAACGGATCGTGCAGATCTTTGACGAGGATAAACGCCTGTTCGGTCCGGACGGCGAAGCCAGTCCGGCATACAGAAGGTACATCGTCGAAAATGCGGCCGCCTATTACCACTTGGCGCCGACAAACGGCGTACCGATCGTCCTAAGGCGCGAACCGTATCAAATTCCCTTTGCCTACCGTCTTTTCGGCGATGACAATAGTGTCTGCGCCATCAGATCGGCCGATGACCAGTTGCCGACAGACTTCGTACCTTTCATGGCCGGAGCTATGCTCGACTGGACAGTTGATGGAGTCATCTGACGCTCTGCGGGCACAAACGACAACGAGCACGGCGGCAACGTCGTGCTTTTTATTGACAACAATGCCGCTATGGCATATGTTTCAAGCACTGCACACGAAAGGAGTGGCTATGCCCGTTGATTTTACGAAAATTGTGAAGCCATCGGATTTTGATCTCCGGAACGGTTTGGACAATAGTATCCTGCAGAATCGTGAAGAGGAATTGATTGCTTGCAGCATCATCGCGATCTTGGCACATAACGGAGATCGCTGGATCCCGTTTAGCTTCGCTGAATATAGGAAGCTGTGCGCATACAACGTTTTCGCGTACGAGGAACTGATTTTCGAACAACTCGTCAAAATCGGCATGCTCAAAGTGGCTGACCAAAAGTATTCGGTGACGCACAGATTTATCGGCATGCTGTGCGATTTCATTAAGACCGCGTGATCGCAGTACGGTCTTCGCTTCATACAGCCAGCCTCCGCACCATCGAGCAAGAAGCCCTGTAGCCGAAGACAAGGGCTTTTTTTATGGCGCCCTTTACATTTCCATCAAAGAGTAATACGGTGTACGAAACGGCACAAACAACATCATAACCGCAGGAGAATTATGACAGAGACCGATTATAAAAAATTGTACGAGCTGGAGATGGCCGCGCGGCAAGAGATCCAGAAGCGCGCGGATGCTGAAGCGAAGCGGGCGTATGCCGCCGAAAAACGTGCCCAGGATGCAGAACAGCACGCGGACGAAGCCGAGAAAAAGTTGAGCGTCATGCAGCAAAAAAATGCCGACGTTCACTGAAAACCTCAACATAGTGTCGGGGAGCGTGGCTGAAATTCAGCGCAATATCGCCGAGGGAAAAAAGGGGACTGCCTAGGCCGCAACCGGGAGGCGCTGGCTCGATCAAATCTATACGTTCCGAGCCGTCGAGTGGCGGTTTTTTTATTTCTCCCCTTCTTTACGAATACGTCTTACGACTCCAATTTTAGAAGTAGTCCCCTTTCCTTGACCTTGCGGAACATCGAATAGAAGAACCAAAAGACCAAAACCAGGTAAACGAGATCGAGAGCAAAGGACATGACTAATGTCCAAACGTCCACCGTACCGGAGGCGATGATCGCCCGCATGCCCTCGAAGACATAGGTCGACGGCAGCGCGTAAGCAACCCATTGGAGAGCGGCGGGCAAGGCCGAGACGGGATAGAAAACGGCGGTGAATGGCTGGACCAGAAAGATGATGCCGAAGGCCAAGACTTGCGCGGTCGTGCCAAAGCGCAAGATGATGGCGACCACGAACAAGCCGAGGATCCAGCCGAAGATGAGGAGAGAGACGACGAAGGGCAACGTGTAGAAGCCGAATTGGAAAATATTGAAATGATAGAGGACGAGCGCGATCAGCCCCAGGACCGCGCCTTGCGTCAAGATGCGCACGAGACCGAGGACCACCGTCGAAAGGAGGAATTCGATGATACGCACCGGGGTGACGAAAAGATTGAGGAGATTCTTTTCCCAGACATCCTCGAGAAAGGCTATGGTCACGGCCTGCTGCGAGCGATTTAAGAGTTCCCAGAAAATGAGCGCGCCCAGTAGGAATGAGATGATATTGACATTGTTCAAATTAAGTTTTGCCAGATATACGGACAAGAAGCCCCAGACCAAGAGCTCCAGGACCGGCCAAAAGAAGACGTCCATCAGCCGCGGGAAACTGCGCGGGTAAAGATAGAGCTGGCGGATGATCAGGGCTTTGATGCGGTGGAATTTCATGGCATTGCTTCTTCGGTCTGGCCTTCCCGGGCCAAAGCCAAGAATACCTCATTCAAGTCTTTCCGGCCGTATTTAGAGACCAAATCCTGCGGCGTGCCGTCGTCGCGCCATTTTCCCTTGTTGATGAAGATCACGCGGTCGCAGATCTCCGCGATCTCTTCCATGTTATGGGAAGTATAGAGCATGGTGATGCCGCGTTCCTTGCGGATCCGCACCAGAAGCTTGCGCGTGCGGTCGGCGATGTCCGGATCGAGCGAGGCCGTCGGCTCGTCGAGTAAGAGGAGCTTCGGGTCATTCAACAGAGATTTGGTCAGATTGAGACGCGTCAGCTGGCCGGTCGAGAGCGATGAAGTCATCCGCGGCAAGAGATCGCGAATGGCAAAAAAATCCGCCAGCGAATCGACCTTGCCTTTTATATCCTTGACGCCGTAAAGACGCGCGAAAGTGTACAGATTTTCCCAAACTTTGAGGTTGCTCGGCAGAGACACATAGGGTGAAGAAAAGTTGACCTGACTCAAGATCTGTTCGCGGTTATGCTTCATGTCGAGACCGAAAACCTGGATCGTGCCGGCAGTGGGCGTGATCAGATCGAGGATCATCTGGATGGTCGTTGTCTTGCCGGCTCCGTTCGGCCCCAAGAGTCCCGTGATGCTGCCCTCGGCGATCTCGAAGCTCAGATCATCCACGGCGGTGACCGTTTTGCCGCTATTCACGAACCTCTTGACCAGATTTTTGACAGAAATGATCGCGGGCATCCGACAATCATAGCATGCGGCCTACTACTCGAACCAATCCTTCGGCTTTTTCGGCCAGCCGATAAGCAGGAGCAGAGCCAGAGGAGCTCCCCAGTTCGCCCACCGTTCGATGAAATCCCAGACGGAAAGGCCTTCGATCGGACGCAAGAGAGCCGTGAAGAAACCCCAGAAGATCGCCCACAGGAGGATCACTCGGATGGGTTTAAACAGGATAAAGAGGGCAACTACATAATCGAAGAGGCCGATCAGGAACAAAAGTTGCGTGGCAGCGGCCAGATTGCCGCCGATGGCATTTTGGATCCATCCGGCCCACTGGGCATTGCCGAGCAGCGCCAATGTGCCATGACCGACAAATTCTCCGGCTACGGCGATCCTTAAAACCCACTGCGGAGTTTTTGAATTGTGCATGAAATTGTCGCTTATAATAATGCCGTCATTATATCACGCGCTTGTTTCCAGCCGATATTCCCTTTCCAGCCGATAGCCCTTTTCCGGCCCTGAGAGCGTTGCCGATGGGCACGAAATCGGTCAGAAAATTGTAAGCCGCCGCGCCGGCCGGACCGAGAACGCCGAATGCCACAAGTCCCAAGCCTATCCCATTGGTTATGGCCCAAATGACGAAACATTGGGCGATGATGCGTCGGATGGAACGGGCGCTTCTCAGGATCTCGGGTAGTCGGCGCAGCCGGTCTTTCATGATAGTCACGTCGGCCGCTTCTATGGCGGCATCTGAGCCGATGCCGCCCATGGCGATGGATACGTCGACCAAAGCCATCGAGGCCGCATCGTTGACGCCGTCGCCGATATAGCCGACGATCTCGCCTTTGCGGCGGGACTTCTCGAATTTCCGGACGAATTCGACCTTACTCTCGGGGGTCATATTAGCGTGAAAGTGCCTGATACCGACGGTGGCGGCCACGGCGGCCGCGACATGCTCATTATCGCCAGTCAGCATATGCCACTCGCGCACGCCGAGCGTCTTCGTTTCGGCGATGATCTCCCGGACATGAGGTCGGAGCTCGTCCTCGTACGAGATCAAGGCGGCGATTGCCTTATCGATAGCGAGGAGCGTGACGCCTCGGCCGGCGTCCTTTTCTATTCCAATATCTTTTTTGACGATTTCGGGAACCTCAAGACCTTCACGCTCCATGAACGACAGGCGCCCTAGTAGCATGACTTCATTGCCCTGCCAAAACCTGACGCCCTGACCGGAAACTTCCTCAAATTGGCGCGGGGCATGGGCGATTATGCCTTTGGCTTTTATATATTCCGCCAGAGCCCGGGCGACGGCGTGATGGGATTCGGATGCAGCCAGTCCGGCGCGTGCCAGGACGGCTTCGGCAGTAAAATTACAGTACGTTTTGACGCCCACGATCTTCGGCTGGCCCCTGGTCAGAGTTCCCGTCTTGTCTGAGAGCACGTACTTCAAGCGCCACAACTGTTCGAATGCGGCCGAACCTTTGACGACGAGACCGCGTTTGGCCATGCGGGCGATGGCGGCCGTAAATGCGAGCGGCACGGCGATGGCCACGTCATCGGCGCATACGACCAAGAGAACGGACAAGATCACTGAAGGAGCGAGGCCGAACGCGTACATGATGATCGAGGCAGCGAGCGTGAGCCCGATATACCACTGCGTAAAAGTGTCGGCCACTCTCTCGGCCCGGCTCTTGCTGCGGCTGGCTTCTTCGACCAAAGCCATGATCCGCGCCAGCGTGGTGTCCGAGCCGACTTTGAGCGCTTTCACCACAAGCGACCCGGCTTCGTTCATCGTGGCGGTGAAGACCCGGTCGCCGATTTTTTTCGGAACAAGCTCGCTTTCGCCGGTCAAAGAGGATTCGTCCACGGACGCCTCACCTGATACGACCTCGCCATCGACCGGCAAGCGATCGCCGGACTCGACGATCACCAAGTCTCCGGCCTTTACTTGGCTTATGTGAACCGGCCTGACGTCGTCACCGGTTTTCAGACAGACTTTTTCGACGTTGAACTTCATCAGGCTTTCGATGATCCGCTTGGCACGGCTCTCCGTGATGTGGTCGAATATCCGGGCGGAAGCCAGCATCAAGGTGATGAAAGCGGCCGACGACCATTCAGATTGCAGCAAGGAAAAGGCCAGGGCAATCGACGCCAGCAGATCGACTGAGGCCCGGCGGGCCTTGAGAGACGAGATGGCGCCGAGGACGACCGGGATCAGTCCCAGAAATGAAAGACCGGCCAGGATCGGGGTCACTTTCCACTGATGAAAGAAGAAGAATACGATCAGAGTGAGCGCCGAAGCGGAAACAAGAGCGATGTCAAAGATCACGAAAAGATCTGTTCGGGTGGCGGCAGGTCGCTTCATCCGAGTATTATAGCAATACAAAAGCCGCGCACCATTTGCGAAAGTGCGCGGGGGCTCAAGCTGGGCTAAGCGGCTTGGGCGGACGTGATATTCTTTCCGATCAGCGATTTCCAGTCATCCTCCGATCCAAGCGGCAGGGTCTTCGAACCGAGATTGCAAAGTCTGCACTCATCGGGCGGCCAAATCTCTATCGGGCATTCGATTAAAGCCACGATTTCCCTTTCAAGAAGCATTCTCTTCCCGGACAGATTCACGAGAACCGGGATCATGTCCTGTACGCGGGCCCCCAAAACTTGGCAACCGACGATTAGATCAGTCATGAGCTTACCCGTTGCCACATAAGTGTCGCAGCACGTCACTCGGTCTTCGGCTTCGACCGCACCCGTGAAAAATTGGTCCGATCCCCCGTCAGTCGATTTGGTGATCGGAGAGGCATAAGCTGCCGGGCAATCAAAGCCCCTGAGCCAGGATATCCTCCGCCTGACGCTGCCCAAGAATCTTATGGCCCGGGTCGGTCCGGCGATGCGGTCCACGATCGACAAAATGAAGTCTGCGCCGCGGAGCAGTTCAACGAGGTCAGAGGCGGCATGTTCGCACGTGACCGAATCAGAGGTATCTGCCAGGGCTATTTCCGGTCTGAAATAGCCGTCCGTGTGTCGACCGTCGGGCAGACTGAGATGTGGAC
>JAXDMJ010000034.1:0-7884 GCA_034666165.1 Candidatus Parcubacteria bacterium | reverse complement strand
CCAGCCCTCGCCGCTCGGCTCTTCAACGCCGACATATAGCTCCTGCGGACCCCGATACCAGACCGGTATGCGATGTCCGTACCAGATCTGCCTCGATATGCACCAGTCCCGCAAGTTATCTATCCAGTGATAATAGATCTTCTCGAAGCGCCCGGGCATGAATGTGATCGCGCCGCTATCGACTGCCCGTCTCATGATCTCTTTGAGCGTGGTTTCCTCGCCAGACGCAATGCCGGGGATTTTCGAATGCGCCAGCTTGAATGTCTTATCAACCGCCACGAACCATTGTTCCATGATCTGCGGCTCGATCACGCCGCCGGTGCGTTCGGCCGTGGCGAGATTATGGACATACTCTTCCTCCTTGGCGATCAGTCCCTTGGCGCGCAATTTTTCCACGATCTTCGCACGCGCTTCGGAGATTTTCAGCCCGGCGAATTCTCCAGCGATGGGCAAGAGCCGGCCGAAATGATCAATGATCGGCTCTCGCTCGAGCTTATGGTGCTCGGCGATCTCAAAGTCGGCCACGCTGTGCCACGGAGTAATGGTCATCGCTCCGCTGCCGAAAGCCATGTCCACCGATGGATCTTTGATGACGGTGGCGGTGATCGGGCCGTTGATCCATTCAAGCTCGATCTTCTGGCCGTGGGCATGGCTGGCATAGCGCGCATCATCGGGATGCACGACCACATATTTGTCCCCAAATTTCGTTTCGGGGCGCGCCGTGCCGATGACGAAAGGGCCGTACTTTAAATAATAGAAAGTCGTTTTTTCTTCCTTGTATGCGATGTCATCGTCAGAGATAGTGGTCTGTCCCTTTGGGTCCCAGTTGACAATACGGTGTCCGCGATATATGAGGCCGAGATCGTACATGGTTTTGAAGGCCGTTCGCGTGGCTCGCGTGCGCGCCGCATCGAGCGTAAATGCTTCCCGCGACCAGTCGATCGATGCCCCCATTTTTCGGATCTGATTGACGATGATGTTGTGGCTCTCGGCGGCGAAGGATTCCACGCGTTTCAGAAATTGCTCACGGCCGAGGTCGCGGCGATGCGTGCCTTCCCTTTTTTCGATATCCTTCTCCACTTTGGATTGCGTGGCAATGGCCGCATGGTCGGTGCCGGGGATCCATAAGGTCCGGTAGCCGCGCATCCGTTTGTAGCGAATCATGATGTCCTCGATAGCAAGCATGGCCGCATGGCCCATATGCAAGGTGCCGGTCACGTTTGGCGGCGGTAGGACGATGGAAAATGGACGCCCTGACAAATTATCCGGATTAAAAAAGCCGCTTTTTTCCCAAAGCGAGTATATGCGGTCTTCCGTGGCCTGCGGGTCGTAGGGCTTCAGAAATTTCGCAGGTATTTTTTCCTCCATGCCGAAATGGTAGCAGGAAAACGGGCGTTTATGAAGTTGTTACCGGTCAAAGTCGTTACGGGTCAATGATAGTGACCGAACCGCAGAAAGATGTGGCTACCTGTCCGTCGGCCGATTGCACGGTCAGGTTCATAGACTTCGCGCCATATTCATTGTAGTAGACATAAATGCTGCTTTGATTGCCCGAACTAGGATAGTCGGTGCCGCTCCAGACGTAAGTGTAAGGCGCCTGACCCCCGACGACATAGGCGTTCCAGGTGACGAAACGATTATTCATGACCGTGCTCGCGTCAGGAGAGCAGGAAAGACCAAGACGATTCTGATAGAGAGGATACGTCGGTTGGGTGATTATGATCGGTTGCGGCTGGGAGATGATGATCGGCTGGGGCTGCGGTATATATATCGGCTGCGGCTGGGAGATGATGATCGGCTGGGGCTGAGGATAATAGACGGGCTGAGGTTGCGGGTAATAGACGGGTTGCGGCTGTGGATAGTAGACCGGTTGCGGATAAGGGTAGGGTTCATATACAGGGTAAGGCCGGGGCACGGGATACGGCACCGGATACGGCCGGGGCTGGGGATAAGGCGGTATTTGGGGCGGAACGTGATAGTACTGCGGCCCCTGGAAAGAAGAATAGCAGGAGTAACTGCAGCCCGACTGATAAGGCGGCTGGTACGGCGGCCTGTAAGGCGGTTGCTGGGGCGGCTGGTATGGAGGTTGGCGAGGCGGCTCCTGTCGCGGAGGGATCGTTTGTCCTCGGGGCGAGGCATATATGCCTCCGCCGCCGTTATTGCCACCGCCAAATACGTTGGCCGGATTGAGGATATTCAAAGGATTTGAACGCCCGCCGCCGAAGGGAGAGAACGGAAAAGACTGGGCATGGGCCGGTGTCGGCGCAAATGCCGAAAAGACTATAACTAGAGCCGTGATGGTTAATATACTTCCGACGTATTTACGAGCGCTTTGGCTGTGATTTAGGTAATTCATAGCAATTCCACTTATATCATTATTTCGAATGATTTGCACTACTATTATACACACACTTGTATCAATAAGTCAACTTGACAAATACCATGCCCATGGTATTATGTCAACCAGATGAAAGGCGTAGCACCAGTCTTGGCAACAAACTTTCGCCCGCTCATCACAACACTAACGCAAACAACCATTCAACAAGTCCCAAATGGACAGAAAGGCAGTTATGAAAACCTTACTTACAACGTTTCTTTGTGCGTCGCTTCTCATGGGAAGCTTCGAGCGCGGAGAAGCAGCAATCCAACTAGAGTTAGGCCGCGTGGCCGATGCGAGCATGTTCCTCTACAGCGGGCTCCAATCAGGGGCAGGATACGAACTTCAGTATTCCGCGGATCTCGCGGTTTGGAAGCACGCTAAGGTCCTATACGGCAACGGTGCGGACCGAGTCAACATCTATTCGGGTTCGCCGGCAGCCTTCTACCGTATCAAAAGCGGCATACCGGCGGACCTCGGCATAGTCACCGTGGGAATCGATCCCTCTTCGCCGCTGTCGAGCATAAGGCAAATCTCGACGGTTGGCGAGACTGACAACGTGGTTTTGGCAGTCTTTGACGTCAAGTCAGAGAATGTCCCCTCCACCCTTCGCCACTTGAGCTTCGAGGTGAGCTCCTCCGGCGCCGCGGTCACTTCCCTCTTCAATGACATCAAAATCAAAGCCGGCTCATTGATATATTCTGCCGATAATGTCGGCACGAATACGGTCTTCTCCGATCTGGCGATCCCTCTGCCAGCGGATCAGTACGTCCCCGTCACCGTCTTTGGCAAAATACCCAGAGATTCAAACGGTTCCTTGGACGGCGTGTCAGTGCGAATCGGCCTCAGCGCCGGCGGTTCTGGCGGGGGTATACGGAATAATCCGGAGGTCGAGAATTGGAACTATGACCTGCTCGAGGTAAATGAAAACACCTTAGAGGGAAATCAGCAGGCCTTCTCCTCGAGCGGGCTTGTCATGAGCAACGCCGCCGCCAGTCTTGGAACACCGATAATGTTGCCCAATGGCGAAGTCATCGCCTACGAGGGCATCACCTTCGGTTTCGACATTACTGCTGGAGCCGATTCAGTCTACATATCGTCCGATCCGACGATCTCCCTCGCCTTCTTCGTTCCGCCCGGAACGACGGCGACGTTCCCGAAAGACGGCTTTGTCGCCGACCCACAAGCGCTCACGAGCGACGGACCCGGATATTACGTGATTCCGGCCGGCTCATCGCGAAGGTTTGTCTGCCACGGTTCGCTCATCAATACGAGCGGCGACAGGGGTATAAAACAGCTTTGGGTCGGCTTCATCGTCTACGGCGTGTCGAATGATTCGCTCGAGCTGTTCACTCTGACCTACGGTCTTCAGGCGCTCCGTGTCGTAGCCGTTTTCTGAACGACCAATGCTCCTTGTTTCTCACGCGCCGGAAGGGTTTCCCTTCCGGCTTTTTGATCTCCCTTTTCTCCGAATGGATCCGTGCAATATCCTGGCCGATGAAGTATATTGCTTTTAAACGATCTTGTTCCGTACCTATGAAAACCAAAAAGATGAGGCCGTTTCGACGGATTAATGACGGTGAAATCGCCGGCGTCTGCGCGGGCATGGCTTACGCATTCGGCATTCCGACATGGATCGTGAGAGTCATATGGTTCACCTTGCTTATCTGTTACGGCGTCGGAGCCGTCGCCTACGTGATCCTTTGGCTGTGCGTGCCGGAGTGGGACTCTGACCCCAAAGACTATAAAACTGTTTCCGGATAGGCGGCATGCGCGAATAGACTTGGATGAGTAGAACCACAGACTCGTCCATTTTTTATTCTTCATAAATATACCCCTTCAGAGAAGGGGTACGTAGAATGCGATCTGAGCGTTCTTCGACAATTCACCAAGCATCAAGCGGAACGACGATCGGCGAATCCGTTTCCGCGGCCGCCCCGATGCGCAGAGGGACGAATAGCACCGCCAGGCGGAGATCGTGCACATTCTCCAGATGAATCGTCAATTTGCGAATGTCGCCGTTCTTCGCTTGCTTGCCCGGATGCGGCGAGGCCGGCAGAGGCACCGCTTCCATCACCGAGAATGCCGCTTTAGCCGGCGATAGGATCCGGACCAGCAATCGGATCTTTCCTTGTGTCAGAATCGCCGTCGTCCCCTGTTTGTCGATCTCAATCTCGGCCGGCGTGTGCATGAACCACCAGACGTCATGGGCGCTCCCGGAATCGATCTCATCTTCGACGATCGCCCGATCATGCCCTGAAAGCATGACGCCTCGGCGCACCTTGCTAGACCCGCCGCCGCAGGCTTGCGTGAGATCGGTAATCGCCAAAGCGCGATCCGGCGCGCATTTAAAGCGCACGATCTTCGCATGCGCTTCCGGGTCCTGATCCGGTCCAGCAGCCGGATCGATGAGGAGAGTGTTATGGCCTTCCGCCCGCAGGCGGTAATAGGTCCAGCGCTCCCTGCCGAAATAGCCGCGGAGGGTGTAGTCGTCGCCGCCGAGGTCGACTGCCCAGCGTTTGCCGAGCGCATCCAACATGAAACTGCCGAGGTCCAGATGGCCGTGGGTGGCTTTGTTGTCGCCGGCCTTCAATCCGACGAAGAGCGCATCGTGATCATCCCAGGCGCTGCGGAGCGTCGCTACCTCGATCCCCTCGAAAAGTTTGCCTAATGGCAGACGAGGGTCGTTTGATGGCCCCCGCGCCTCATACCAGACGAGGTCAAGCGCTTTGGGCTCGGTCGTGGCAATTTCGAATTTTGCATACTCCGGCCGGTTGAATTTTCTCGCCAGCCAGAACATCTGCGGCGCGTGGAGCCGTCCGTCGCTCGCATCTGCAAAATTCATCGTGCGCCCAAGCGGTCCAGTCATATATATCGGGAACAGTCCCGTTTCCGCAAAACCGACCGCTTCCGAAAGCCCGAAATCCGTTCCCAGAGCTGTTTCGAGCGCGGCTATGAAGGCCACGTTGTAGTCAGTCGCATAGTTCCAGTAGCTCGGTCCTTCGGGCCAGGCTCCCGCGGGCGCATACTCGGCCATGCCCAGACGGATCGACTTTACCGCTTCGGATAGAATTTCCCCTGCAAGTTCCGGCTCGTCGTCAGCCACGGCGAGCGCGCCGAGGCCGATGCCGCCATTGCATACTTCATTCCAATTATTGCGCAGCTTCTGGAAAGCGCGGTATTTCGCCGTGCCGCGGTAGCAGCCGAGCGCCGGTTTGAGTCCTTTCTCCACGATCGCCGTATGCAGACTTTTCCGCTGTTCTTTCGTCCAGACATCGTAGAGCCAGTCATAGCCGATAGCGAAAGCCCGCGTCATCTCGGCGGTATCAAGAAAACTTTGCGGATTCCAGTCTTTGAAGCCGGCCGCGGCTTTTAATTCCGCCCACGCTCGGTCGGCATACCGCCTGTCGCCATCCAAGCGATAGAGTAGAGCCAGAGTCTCCGTTCGGCGGAGCACCCGCCGGCTGGTAGCCAAGAGGATCTTGCTCTCGGGAATTTCGTACTGCGATGGCGGATCGGACAGGATCTGCCGTCCCTCGGCCTCAAGTATTTTGTGCCACTTTTTGAGTGTCTGGTCTGAAGTCGCTTGATCCGAGGTCGCCTCGTCCGAGGCAATGCGTTTTCTCAGCTGCACGAAATCATTCTCCAGGGCGATCAGGCGCGGATGACCGTGCCGTAATCGGTTAAGAATCTCTTTCTCCGACGGGTTGGCAAGCACTCGAGACTCTTCGCCGCGAAGCGCAACATTCGCGAGACATACAATAAGCACGATGATCAGTTTCATTTGTAATCTCCGTTTCAGGATCCATTGTCGATGTATTGTCAAAGGCCAATTCTTCGCTACCCGCGTAACACACGTTACGAAATGCGCAGAGATCAGCTCCTTCCATCGTAATTCATGACCGCGCGAAGTCAAGATTTCCTTTGCATTAAAAAACAGTTCGTCGAAACGAAGAACTGTTGTGAATCTTGTCAATTCACTTAATATTTGTCTGTGAGCCGGGCGGCAGTCCAATATCGGGAAGCCGGTCAGGGCGCACGATGGTCGAACTTACATGAACCGTTCCCTCTGCGGTCGGATCATCCCCTTTGCCCGGCGGACGTCTCCAATGAGCCCGTCTGAAGTGCGTTCCCATCTCCCTTAGAGCCTCTGGCAGACCTTTCTCGCGGATGAGAGCGCAGAATTTCCTGTCGTGGTCCGAAAGCAGACTCTCGTGGGAAACGGTGCAGACTTGAGCCTCCGAGAGCAAGGCAGCCGGATCAGTTTCCACGGTTTCAGGCGGAGTCCAGGCGGGGGATCGCGGAGACTGTGCTTTTCTCTTCCGACTGAGCGAATCGAGATATAAACATAATCCGATGACGATCCGAGTTATTGTCCTTACGGTTGCCTGGACGCACTCCTCGATTTCCTGGCTGTCCGCTCCGGCTCTGAGCACGGCCGAGATCGGCTCATTTTGCAGAAATTCGCGTATCGGCATATTCATGTGACTCTTTGGAACCATGAGCATCGGTACCGAACTATTGCTGTCGCTTTTTTCCACTCTCTGTTGAACTTCTTCAATAACCGCCAACGCCTTTGTGTACGTCCCCCAGGCGATCAGTCTGTCGATCCTCTGTTTTACCTTCTTTGCCAACGGGCAGAAGTTCGGATCGATGCCGATCAGACGCATGTGCAGATTGATCCCTTCCTCGCATCCCGGCTGGCGTGTGACGAGAAGGAAGTCGTCGCTCGTCACGTTCGACAGGCCAAGCTGTTTCCGGTTGCGAGGATCTCTGATTGCTGAGGACAGGGCAATTCCGAACGCCTCGAACGGCAACGTGATGTCGTTGAATGTCACGTTGCCAAGCGAAGTAATCTCGAAAAATTGCTGAAGCTCCTCGCCTATACGGTAGATCCGCCGTGAGGAGACCGACCACATGTGGATCTCCTGTGGCAGGTGGAACCAGCCGCCGTAGAGATAATCTCTCTGCCTCTCCGATTCCGTGTCCCATAGAAATTTGTCGGGAAAACGGGGGTTGCGAGACAGCAAGAACTGACGAAACTCTCCGAAGCTTTTATACGGCCCCCTTAATCCACTTGCACGTTTATTGAGACCATTTACGGCCTGAAGTTTTCTGCCGAGAAGAAAGCAGGTTCGTTCCCATGTCTGGAGAGCTTGTTCCAGTCGATTGATTTGTATCACGCTTTATCCTTTGGTCGAGTTTTAAATCGTAAACCTGACGCTTAGAGCGCGTCGCCATGCACACAATAACACATGTTTAGATATTGTTCAACTTATGTGACCCTACAGGGAATCGAACCCTGATTTGAGGCTTGAGAAGCCTCCGTCCTAGCCGTTAGACGATAGGGCCTTTTGCGCGGCACTGCCGCGTCTATGCTCTTTCGAGCCATTCCCTTTCCTGACGCACGAGCAGTTTAGCCGCTTCGGACGGCTCCCGCAAGAGCGCTTTGGTCACGCGCTCCATCCGCGGAGACTGGGAGCCCTTGACCAAAATTATGTCCCCTT
>JAXDMJ010000033.1:0-10566 GCA_034666165.1 Candidatus Parcubacteria bacterium | reverse complement strand
CGTTATGTCTTTAACGAGATCCCATGCCAAGGCGACAGCTTGCGGCAGATCGAGATCATTGTTAATGAATGCGATAAACAGCTTCTGATAATCAGGGATGATCGAGCCGCCGTCGGGATAATCTCCGCAAATGACAAGCAGGCGGATCAGAGCTTGTTGCGCGCCTCGTACGGCTTCGAAACTGAAGTTTACAGGCGAGCGATAGTGAGCAGTCAGGAGCCAATAGCGAAAACCTAATGGGGAAATCGATTCGTTTCTGAGCTCTTCCAGCTTCAAAAAATTTCCTTTTGACTTGGCCATCTTGTCGTCACTCACGGTCATCATGCCGCCGTGGATCCAATAATCGACGAACTGCTTGCCGGTCGCCGACTGCGATTGAGCGATCTCGTTGGTGTGGTGAGGAAAGACGAGGTCGGTGCCGCCGGTATGGATGTCGATCGTCGGTCCCAAAAGCTTCATGGACATGGCCGAGCACTCGATATGCCAGCCGGGACGGCCTTCGCCAAAAGAAGCCGGCCAATGAACATCTCCATCATCCGGCGTCTTGAATTTCCAGACAGCAAAGTCACGCGGATTGTCTTTGTCGTAATCATCATTCTTGACCCGCTCCTTGCCAACCTGCGAGAGATCGAGATTCGCCAGTTTTCCATAATCTTTGACCTTATCAATGCTCACGTACATGCCATCGTCCGCCTTGTACGCCACGCCTTTTTTCAAAAGCGAATCGACGAGCGTCACCATGTCCGCAATATATTCTGTAGCGCGAACGACATGCTGCGGCAAGAGGATATTGAGCAAAGCAAGTTCGTGCAAAAAAAGATCTTCATATTTTCTGGTCAAAGCCTGGAGAGTCATCTTTTCCTCTTGGCTGCGCCTGATGGTCTTGTCATCGACATCGGTCACGTTCATTACCTGATCGACAACGTAGCCGTTATATTCAAAGACCCGCCGGATCAGATCATTCATGACATAAGTCCGATAATTGCCGATGTGGGGCGTGTCATAGACGGTCGGCCCGCATTGATACATCGAAACATGACCCTTCTTTATGGGCTTAAATGCCTCCGTTTTGCGGGAGAGAGTGTTGTAGAGTCGGATGTCCATTGGAATTACGGCCGCCGTCATTTATACCCACCGGCGCTTCTTAACGTACCACCAGACGCCGACGGTCACGAGCACCATGATGACCATGAGTATCGCCCAGCCGTTCTGGCTCTCAATAATGGGCACGTAGTCGGCCGGCACAGTGAAAGCAGCGGCGATGAAGGTAGCGGGGTAGAAAATGACGGTTATCAAGGTCAGCATCTTTATAGTCTCATTCTGTTTCGTGCTCAAAAGAGAGTCGTTGGTCTCTCGGAGGTCGGTCAGGAGTTCGCGCGCGTTCACGATGAGCTCGTGGATGACGTTGAATTCGTCTCGCATGTCGTGGATGTAAGACCCAAAGTCGCCGCCGAAGAGATTCTTGTCGGCATGCCTGACCATCTCATCCCAGACCTCGCGGTGTATGCGGACGGTCTGCTTGATGTCTATGAGCTCGCGCGAGAGCGCCGAAAGGACCTGGACCATCTTGCGCTCGTCGCCCTCGTATATGCGCGTCTCCGCGGCAATGAGCGAGTCCCTGATGTTTTCCAGATCTTCGACCATGCCGGCGTATATGCGCTTGACCATGTAGTAAAAGAGAAAACCGGCATGGTCGATCTTTTCGTCTTTGGCGAGGATGGCGTTGGTCTCGAAGATCTTGCCGAAATATTCCAATTGCTCGATCGTTTCCGTGCGCGCGGTGATGAGGAAGCTCTTGCCGATCACAAAGTCTATCTCGCGGTCGACGATCTCATGGGTGACGGCGCCAGCGCCGCCCCTCACGTCCGCGCCTTTCGGATTCTGCCGCACCCTGACTGGCAGCGTCAAGACCACCAGAATATAGTCTTTGTAAAAATCTATCTTGGCCAAGGCCGATGATCGCTTCAGTTCCTCGCCAACCAAAGGATGCAGTCCATATCGTTTAACCAAGCCCAGAATCTCATCGTCAGACGGGGATTCGAGGTCAAGCCAGACCACTCCGCGATACGAATGCGTGGAGATCATAACGACATTATATAGCTAAAATCAGATCGGGCACAATGACTTAAAAATGGCAGCGAAAGACGCGGAAAATAAAAAAACGCCGGCCCTTGGGCGCGGCGTTATCAGACGATGACATCTCTATAGGACAGCGTGCCCCAGCGGGGATCTTCATCGTCCGGTTCTTCCCGTTTCATCTTCAGACGGCCGGCGAAGACATAGAAGTCGGGGACGTACAATCGGCCGCTATTCACGTCCTTGATGCGCGAGCCGGAACACTGAAGGTAATGATGTCCGAGCGTTCCCGGCCGTTTGATAATGAGCGCCAGACTCTGATTGACCGTCCCGGCCGAGCGGCCCTTCAACTTGAACATCTGCACGCATCTATCCGGACTGCGATTCAGAGCCGCCCGACCGTCGTCGACGTCAGTGATCAGATACGGCTGGTCCGGCAGATTCGGATTTTGGTCGTAGATCAAAGCGGGATCGAGGAATGTGTATGATTCTTTTTTACTGCCCAATCTGATTTTCGGGAATTGATCGGCAAACGGCGCTATGGCGAACGGGATCACGATGAGCAAGGATATGTTCCCCTTCGAGCTCAAAGCGATAACCTCGGGAATCTTGTCGCGGAGCGGCGCGATCTCTCCCGTATTGATGCCTTCGGAACGGAGATTGCTGAGCTGCGAATCAAAATAATTTCGCATCATGCTCTTGCGGATATTGAGTGACATAGTATGGAGGTGTTGCAAAAAACAAAAACTGCCTACGCATATGACGTGGAGCGGATCGGAGAATGACATAAAGAATCCGCCCTGCTCGCGTTGAGTATTTCGGGCGGAAATGACGAAGATGGGATCACTGTGGAAACTTGTACAAATTTTCAAAGTCGACGATGACGCCGATCCGGGCCAAGAGCTCGGCGCAGTGCAGAGGCACCATGCCGTTCATATTCTTTCTCCCGTCGAAGAGCGACAATTTATCGATCGAAACTTTGGTCACCCTGCACACCTTGGCCTCAAAATACCAGCCGCGTGACTTGTTCTTTTTTATGGCCTTGATCTGGCGCTTTTGGTAATACGTAACCTCTTCTCCAACTACGGGTTTAGAGGCCTGAATCAAGAGTTTACAGAGGTCGCTTTGGACAGCGTCCTTCATCTGGGAAATGTTAGCGAACAGGCGCAAATAATGGGGATCGATCTTCAGAGCTACGGCTGCGTAGCGCAACTGCTCGTATTGAGCGGCCGCGGTCGTGAGGGGAGTCAACCACTTGGGTATTAAATCTTGTAAAAGGACATAGTTTGTTTGCATGCTTCCTCCTCTCCATATCATAGCATGCTATTTTCCGGCGATACCGCAAGTTCGCCGTAAAGGATAAAAAAGCCGCGCAGACCGCCGGGCAATGTGCGGCGAGGAGGCGGCGAACGAATAGCGAAACTACCTGTCGAAGATCAAACCGACGTGCAGGCTCTGTTTGATGTCTCCGAAACCTCCGGGCCCTACGACTTGATAGTGCGCGGTCCATCCATGGCCTCGACGATGGACCAGAGTCCGGATGCAAAGCTCGGCGTTGGGCTCAAGCCTAGAGTTGGGTTTGGGGCCCGCAAATTCATCAGAAAGAGGTGGTATGAGACCCAGATCAAAGTCCACAAGCAGCGGGTCATGACCAAACAGAAATATGATGTCTTCCTCGTCAAACTCGAAGCGGGTAGGGCGAACCACGTAACTTCTGCCGCCATCGCCCGTGATGCCGCAAATACAAACGACTAACAGCGCTTTCATCAGATCGTGGGGCGAACTGGCCCCCAACTCTGCTATGTGACCATTGCGGCCATCGAGACCGACCAGACTGTGCATCCTGCCTTCAACCCATGTTTTCATAGAGCCTTTCTTTGAGCATGTTCATGTCAATGTTCAACCGTTACTGCGATTTTGTCAATCAAATACTCCGATATTGCACTTAAATAGCTTATGTGTCATAGTATTTTTTGAACTACAGAATAACCTTAAAAGAAGGGTGACCATTGAAATTCAGAAAAGAACAAATCCGGCTCGGTTTTCTGATCACCGTCGTCGGATTACTGTGGTGGCTGGTGATCGCGTTTCCATTCCCGAAGCACGCGGACAAGAGTCTGTCTCTCTTTACGTCGGACCCGGCTGAAAGACGCGTCATAAGCGCGGCCGTACAGACCCCGATATCAGAGGGGGCCTGTCCCGTCGCAATATATGAATTCCGCGATGGCAGGCACCATTGGAGCGGCAGCGGCGTTTGCTACTCCAATGCGAATGGAGCGACCCTGCTCATGACTGTCGCCCATATCTTCGTCAAACGCGATCAGCCGGCGTCGTTCGTGGTCAGAAAACTGACGCCGCACGAAACTCGGCCGACATGGTGCATGAAGCGCATCATCAAGGCCGGTAAGCAATGGGGAAAAAATACGGATGTGGCCGCCTGCGAGGTCGTTCCGCTCACGTTTCCATTGCCTCAGATCCGATGCGATGTCGATGCCGCCAAAGCCGACCCGGCACTGACGAGACTCTACACCTTCGACGAGGCGATCGCGATCGGCCTGACCAACGTCGGAAGAAAGACGCTCACGTCGCTCGTTTCGGGAGAACGCGTCGCGCTCTGCGGCATCGTCCCCGAACCGGACTTCGAATCATGGTACTACCTCACTGACAGCACGATCGGGTTCGGAGACGGCGGAACGCCTTACATCGACGAAAAAGGGTCGCTCTACTTGGCCCACGGTTCTGTCTCGTCCGAGTTGTCGAGCGAGACTGCCAAGCAATTCAAGCTCACGGTCCGGACGCCGGGGCTCGTTCTTGGTCCGGTCGGGGTCAGGAAGGATTGAAAAGGTTGAATGAAGAGATCGGCTACTGCGTCACACGAGCATGTGTGGCGCTTTTTTTGTTAAACGGTCATGAGATTAAAAAGCCGCCTTCGATTTCTGCTCGAGGCGGCTCATCGTAAGAGAAGCATGCCAACACAATGAACGATCAGCCCCATTCGATCGTCGCCCTCGGCTTTCCGGATTCGCGGTAGACAACGGCACCGACACAGGGTATCTCATTCTCAAATCGGCGGCAGATGCGTTGATGAACGTCGTACGGGATATCTGCGGCCCGGGCCGTAAAACCGTTGACGCTTGTAACGGCCCACCAAGCCACCACAGTCCCTTCGCCGGCATCATCTCCGCCGGTGCAGGTATGCTTTTCGGTCGTCACGACCGCGCCTGCTTGCCAGATGCCTTTGTATTGCTCGGACTTGTGGAGCTCTTCATCAAGTATGTCATTTGCCAGTCTGGCCATGCGCAGTTTTCTCCCAGTCACTTCGCCGGAAATTCTCACCGCCAAGCCCGGCCCCGGGAAAGGCTGTTGATCAAGCAACTCTTCAGGTACTCCGATTTCCCGGCCGATGCTTCGGGAAGTGTCCTTGACTTGATCGTCGAGAGGCGTGATCTCGGGAACAATGAACTTATTCCCGACATTATGGTGCTGCTTGATTTTGGCTTTTCGTGCTCCGGTAAGGTACCCTCCGCCGCTTTCGGAGATGTCGGTGTAGAGAGTTCCCTGGGCGATGAAATCGGCCTTGTAAAGGCGGATCATCTCATTCAGGACGGTGGTGTAGACCCTCCGGACCACAAGCCTCTTCGATCTCATGCGGGTCTTGCCGCAAAGCGCCTTCAGGAACCTTTTTTCGGCATGGACTACTTTCAGCGTCAACCAGTCCTGATCACCGAAGTATTTCCTGACATGCGCTTCATCGCCGGCGCGATCCACGGCCCTGATGTAAACACCGATCACATTCACGAGAACTCGGGCCGCCGCTTCTTTGAGAAGATAGGCCGTGACGGACGAGTCGTTGCCGCCCGAGAGCGCCAAAAGCACGGTCTTATTGGTGAGCTGCTCTGACACCATCTTGATCTTTTCCTCTGCCGCTGAAGCGGCCGGGAATGTATCGACCGCCCCGCAAATCCCGAAGCAAAAATTCCGGAATATCCGTTCGCCGCAGACCGTGTCGGAGACTTCGGGATGGAACTGCACTCCATAGAGATGACCGCCCTCACCGGAGGCAATTTCGGCATTTTCGGTTGAAGCGACCTTGAATATGGATAGCACGGGATCGATGACGTCGCCGTGGCTCTCCAAGACCAGATCGCCCTCTTTGCAATCCTTGAGCAGCCCGGATACGGCGTCGATATCCCGAAGCGGATGGGTGTTGAACTCACCCTTGCCGGCATGCCGCACGTCGGCGCCGACATGTTTGGCCCACATCTGAAACCCGAGGCAGATGCCAAGCACGGGGATCTCAAGATCGAAAATATCCCGGTCGAACGGCGGCGGCTCATCCACCATCGAACCTGGCCCGCCGGACAGGATGATGCCTTTAGGAGACAGCACCGTGACGTCCGCAGCTTTGATGCCAGCCGGGTCTGCCACGAGGCAGAAGACTCCGAGCCGCGAGAGCATTTGCGCTATAAGGTGGTCGTACTGGCTGCCGAGCGAGAACAGCAGGAACATTTCGCTCGTCCGGCGCAGCTTTTTCTCTTCCTGGATTTCGCCTAATACTTCCGGCGTGACTGAAGTGAGGGTTTTAACCATAGGTCATAGTACCGTGTGATTTTCAACAAACGAGGGATGAAACGCCGCACTACCTGATGCGACTATCCTGATCTTTTTTGATCAGTCCCAAATCTGATTGCCAGATTATCCTTCTATGGAGAAAAGTCAAACAATTCAGACAATATCTTCATGGCGGATTAACCCTATGAATAGCTCTTACTCCGTCAGTTTCAGTTTATAGCGCTCTGCGAGTTCGTTCGCTTCGCGCAGAATTGAAAGGCTTTCATCATGCTCATCGCTGACGTCATATTCAGTTGATTCCGGCCTCGGGGTGCTGACGATCAGAGCGTGATACAATCTATATTTTTCCCATTCGTTATTTTTAGAGAACGCGGCGCGGAACTTCTCCGCGAACGCCAGAATTTCTTCCGCGGCTTTTTCAGCCTCTTTGTCTCCCTCCGCCGCAGCGAACATGATGCTTTCGCCGATTTTCTTGACTCTATCAAAATCGGCCATTTTCTGCTCCAGAGTTCGCTTGAGCTCGGGCACTTTCTCCTGATTCGGCTGCGGTTCAGAGCCTTCAACCCTGGGTTGATATGATTCTTTCATGCGATATTTATACCAAAATCAGAGCATTTATAAAAGGGAAAAGCGGATTTCAGCTATCAATTGCTCTCCGCCAAAACTCCCATAGCTTGCCTATGGGAGCGTTGATAACTGCTTCAACTGTGATCATTGTCGGCTGGTCCATTATAAGCCGGTCTAACAGAAACTATTTCTTCATCGGCTTCATCTGGAAATTCAGCATCCATTCCACGCCGTATTTGTCGGTGACCAGACCGAAAACTCCGCCCCAGAACATTTCTTCGAGAGGCATGAAGACCTCGCCGCCTTTCGAAAGCTTGCCGAAAATCGTCTTGATCTCATCGTCGCTTTCGCACTCGAGTGCCACGCCGACATTATCGCCGATGATCGCCTTGTCGCGCATCATGTCGGAACCGATCAGCGTCCAGCTGCCTTTCTTCAGCGTCGAATGCATGATCAGACTGTGCTTATCGGCCGGCATGTCTTTGGCCATCGGGCTGTCTTTGACGGGCATGAAGTCGAGCTCGCCGCCGAGACAGTCTTTGTAAAAATTCATCCCTTCACGGCACTTGCTGTCATTGAACTTGACGAACGGATTGAGTTTGGCCATATATTTGGCGTTAGGTTATGTATGTCTAATTAGTGAGGACATGGGCAGTGTACGGAGTTCCGGGCTTAATGTCAATGTGCCGCATCAGCGTCCTTGCGGACCTTCCATCTTTTTAAGGATCTTTTTTACAGTTTTCCATGTTCGCGTGGTCATCTCTTTGCCGAATTTCTTTTCAAGGAAGCGCATGACTTCGGGGGTTTTCGTGTTTCTGACGTCGATGGAACAAAAAATCACGCGGTCATGCATGGGAAAGATAGTAAAGCCCGCGCCACTCGACGCAAAATCCCGAAAAACATGACCCTTCCCCGGCTTATGCTTCAAAAATGTCACTATCCAGTATTTTCGCGGATCGGCCTTCATATCGCCAAAAGGACTCTTGCGTGCGATCTGTTCCAATTCCACCTGGCTTCGGACGATGGTCGGGCTTTTGAAGCCGAGCAGACGCGGCAGTGCCTTCTCGATCCGGGATTCCAGTATGCGCTCGTTTTTCGATGCCGATTCAAAGATCACGTTACCGCTCGCGATGACGGTTTCGACGCGTTTGAATCCCATTTTTTCAAATGCCGTCCGCAATTTTGCGCCGTGCATGTTCGGATTCGACGGGCCGATGCCGCGCAGGAGCGCCGCGTATTTAGTCATGCAGCCATTATACATAAAAAGAGAAACCCGCCTCGAAGGAGTGATCTCCTTTCGGGCGGGTGTTTGAGCCGGTCAATGTATCAATCATCTAAAGTCTGACTTTGGGAGTGGGGAAGAGGCCAAAGACGACTGCAAGCACCAAGAGGCCGACCGCGACAGTATAATTGTCGCCTTGCTGATGAGCCGCGATGGCGCTTTTCACCGAGAGTCCCAAGATGAGACAGATTCCGAGGATGCGTAACAAGATTCCAATTTTCATTTTAATTCCTTCTTTCGTTTTTGCAACGAAACTATGAAACCATAGTAGCACATTACACTACGCTTGTCAATGATTACGCGGTGTTATTCGTCACTGGCCATGATTCTTGGGACATAAAAAGGACCGGAGATGAGACTTCCGGCCCCGCGGAACTATTATGTCTTACTTGCCTTTTTTGCCGCCCTTGCTGCCGCCACTGCCGCCTGACGGCGCAGTCGAGCCCTTACCGCCATAATTTCCACCTTTGGCCATATAGATCACCGCCTTTCAATATTGCGTACTTAATCAAATCAGAGTGTCGGTGTCAACATCTTCAGTCGGATAACTAAAGTCCTCAACGATGCGGGCAACCGGCCCAACAACACGGCCGGCGCATTCCTTCTATAAGTTCCGCGCGCGTCCTCTCGATGCGGCGGCTCCTCGTCGCCGATTGCTTAGCGGAGACGACCCAGCAGATCCATTCGTTGCGTGCGAGCGGCGTAATATCGTCCCAGGCTGCTTTAGCCGCTGGGGCGGTAGCCAGGGCTTTTCGTAAATCCGCCGGTACTCGATGTACCGCTTCTTTTTCGGCCATGTTTTTAGCTTGCATTAGAGACGGCTAGGATTTATTGGTCAAGTATTTACTGGCGACGCTTAACGCAAATGAAGGAAGAATAATAAAAACAGTTATGAACAGAAGTTTCCTCAAGACTGCGTTGAACACTGTGGCATCGGCGTCGATTCCGTTGGCAGGGAGCGTCAAAATCATCGATATCCCGATAATACCGAAACAAATCGATGCGCAGATAAATATGCGCGTAGATATTTTTTGCATGATCATATCATACCAATTTTAGGCATAAGAAAAAAGTCCCCAAACTGCAGGCTAAATGTCTCGAATATAAGCCTAAAAAATGATAACATATGGCCATATGTAGCTTCCCTTAACCATGTATGACGCATGTTGCAAAGAAAACCATATTAATAACCGATTCGCTGTTTATCTATTCAGAGCATGAAAACATGCTTAAAAAGGCTGGCTACGCGATCGAACGACTCGATAAGCCGATGGCCACAGAGGAAGAACTTATCAAAGCAATCAAAGGCAAGACCGGATACATTCTTGGTGGCACCGAAAAAGTGACGGATAAAGTGATCGGGGCATCTGACAAACTTAAAGCAGTTGTCTTTACCGGCTCTGACTGGCTCAACTTTATCCCAGGACATGAACTGGCGACAAAGAAAGGAATTGCGATCGCAAATACTCCTGGAGCAAATACCTATGCTGTCTCCGAATACACGATTTGCATGATCCTTGCGATGACGAGGAATATTTTTGAACTTGGCCGAACAGGAAAGACAGGTTTTCAGGTCCGACCCTCGCTCAAAGAGCTTACGGTTGGAATTATTGGCATGGGCCACATCGGCAGTAAGGTTGCAGGAATGCTTAAGTGCCTTGAAGCTGGAAAGATCATTTACAATAGCCGACAGCAAAAGCCCGAAGTAGAAAGACAAACGGGAGCGACTCTCGTCGATCTGGACACGCTCCTCAAAGCGAGCGATATAGTCACGCTTCATTTCTCAAAAGAAGCCGGTGCCGGATTTATTGATGCCATGAAACTCGCACTTATGAAAGATGGTGCACTTTTGGTGAATTGCGGTTTTACCGGAGCCATAGACAATAATGCTCTTCTTAAGGAATTGAAGGCCGGACGACTCCGAGCAGCCGAGGATGATCCAGTCGGACCTGAATTCGGCGAACTGCCGCTCTCTGCTTGGTTTAGCTCAAATTCTCATACTGCTTTTAATACACGCCAAGCAAATCTTAAGGCCAGCGATATGGCTACTCGGTCGATGATAGGCCTTC
>JAXDMJ010000032.1:0-4193 GCA_034666165.1 Candidatus Parcubacteria bacterium | reverse complement strand
CCGCCGGCGGCGCCCATAACGTCATCCTCTACGGGCCGCCGGGCACGGGCAAGACCATGCTCGCTCAAAGTTTCCATTCGATCCTGCCGCCTCTCACCTATAAGCAGTCGGTCGAGGTCACCGGCATCCATTCGGCGGCGCGCATATTGGACAAAACCCTGATCAGCCGGCCGCCCTTCCGCGCGCCGCATCATACGGCTTCGTTCAGTTCCATGGTCGGCGGCGGTTCATTCCCGCGGCCGGGCGAAGTCACGCTTGCCCATCGCGGCGTGCTCTTCCTCGACGAATTCCCGCAATTCGACCGTGCGGTCATCGAAGCCCTGCGCCAGCCGCTCGAGGACCGCCTGATCACCATTTCTCGCTCACGCGGCTCGCTCACCTTCCCGGCACAATGCATCCTGATCGCTTCAATGAATCCGTGTCCGTGCGGCCAGGGCGAGGACCGCGGCTGCACGTGCTCGGCACATATTCTTGAATCGTACCGGAGAAGAATTTCCGGGCCGATCATGGACCGGCTGGATCTCTGGCTCCAAGTCAGCGCAGTTGACTATGGAAAGTTAGCCGCGCCGGCCGGATCGGCTGAACGTTCGGATCAGATAAGGGCAAGGGTGACGAGCGCCCGGCAGAGACAATCTGACAGATTCGCCGCGCGCGGCCTCGCCATATCCTTCAACTCTGAAATGAATGCGCAAGATATCGAGAGATGCGTCTTCATGGAAGAAAATGCCCGTTCGCTCCTGGCAAGCTCGGCAGAAAAGCTCGGTTTTTCCGGCCGCGCTTTCCATCGCCTCATCAAAGTCGCGCAAACCATCGCCGATCTGGCCGAAAAAGAGGCAGTCGCCAAGGAACATGTTTTGGAAGCCTTGCAATACAGACAAAAAATGATCTAAGAAGATATTTAGAGATTTGAGAATCTTTAGAACGGATTGGCTGCGCCGCGAATCTCAAAGTGCACGTGCGGGCCGGTCGTGAGGCCGGTCATGCCGATATATCCGATGATCTGGCCTTGGGAGACGGCCTCGCCGGCAGATACGACATTCCTCAAGGTGTGGGCATAGAGCGTCTGGGTGCCGTTCGGATGCGAAATGGCCACAAAGTTTCCGTAGCCGCCGTTCCAGCCGCCCGCCCTCGCGATGATGACTGTCCCGGCGGCGGCGGCGCGGATCGGAGTTCCCACAGGCGCCCCTAAATCGATCCCATTATGGCCGTGAAGCCCTTGAGTCTTTATGCCGCCGATGATCGGACGGATGAAATAACCCGGCAGAGCCGGCCAATTGAGCCCTTCCAAGAGCGGTTCATTGCCGACAGTGCGCCGGCCGCGAGGTCCCGACGTGATCGCCGGCTGTTCGGCCGCCGACAATTCGCCGTTGGGGATGATGATGATCTCTCCGGCGGAAAGCGATGAAGACAGAGAGAGATCGTTGAAACGAAGCACTTCACCGAGATCGCCTTTGTATTTTGCGACGATGCCTTTGACGGTATCGCCCTTCTTGACCGTATAATTGACGCCCGAAACGGGCAAGATGATCAGCGTCTGGCCGGCTTTGAGCGGCTGGCTGCGAGAAATATCATTGGCCCAGGCGATGGTATTCACTGAAACGTTGAACATCCGGGCAATTTCCGAGAGGGTATCGCCGTTCCTCACTGTGTATATGCTGATCTCAGCACTGCCTCTATCCGTGTCGGTTGCATTCGAAGCGGCCATATCGGCCACCAGAGTCTCACCGCCGTAGACGGGCACGACTTCTATCGGCTTGTTCGGATTGGGATCGGGATTGACGGCCGCGGCCAAAAGAGCCAAGTTCTGCGAGTTTCGGCCGGATTTTTCGGCGACGCTGGCCGCCGCCTGCTCGCTCGAGAAGACCGAGGCCATAAAAGAAAGAAGACCGGCATGCGCGGTCTCCGAAAATGAAACAAGAGCGACGGTCGAGAGCGTCATAATACAAACGACCGTCCAGATGAACGGACGCGTGTCAAAAATAGAAAAAGGTTTTGTCTGGCGCTTGAGTGGTGTCATAATGGTGTGCCCATTCCGCGTTCTAGAGCGACATCCGGTCAGCCATTCAGAAATTTTGTCCTAAATAATAAACGGCCCTGAAGCCATTTGTAAGTGCTGCTTTTTAGGACGCCTTTTAGCCTAGCAACAGGCCATTAAATGTCAACGAAAAGATATGCACAGCATGTTAAGATACCCGTCATGCACGCCGATCATGCACGCCGATGTCACTAAATGAGGCTCAACAGCGCGCTGTGGAGACGACCGAAGGGCCGGTTTTGATCATTGCCGGCGCTGGCGCGGGCAAAACGCGGGTCATCACCCACCGCATACTCTATTTGATAAGAAAGGGGGTGGCGCCGCATTCGATCCTAGCCATCACTTTTACCAATAAGGCGGCACGTGAGATGCGGGACCGCGTCAATGCCCTTTTGGCCGAGGACAAAGATTTGAACCGGCCGATCTCGATGCCCGAGCGGCCGTTCATGAGCACCTTTCACGCTCTCGGCGTGCATATCATCCGCGAGCATGCCGGCCTCTTGGGCCTCACCAGGCATTTTACGATCTACGATCGCAGCGATTCGCGGCGAACGATCAAAGAAGCCATGCAGGCGGCCTCGATCGACCCAAAAAAGTTCGATCCGGGGACGATCCTCAACTTGATATCACGGGCCAAAGGAGACGGGATCGGTCAGCTTGCCTATGCCGACCGAGCGCAGGATGCTTTGGAAGACACGATCGCCCAGATCTGGGAAAAATACGACGCCAATTTGGCCAGAGAGAAGGCTTTGGACTTTGACGATCTGCTTTTAAAGACAGCACAACTTTTGGAATCGAACGCCGACATCCGCCAGCATTACGGCTCGATCTGGAAATATATTCACGTGGACGAATATCAGGATACGAACCGAGTACAATACAAGATCGTCCGATTTTTGACCGAGGTTCATGGGAATATCTGCGTCGTCGGCGATATAGACCAGAACATCTACAGCTGGCGCGGCGCCACCATCGAAAATATCCTGAATTTCGAAAAAGATTATCCGGACGCCGCGGTAATCACCCTCGAGAAAAACTACCGATCAACCAAGACTATCTTGGCCGCGGCCAATAACATCATTGAAAAAAACATGATGAGGCGGAAAAAGACGCTTTACACCGACAACGAGCACGGAGAAAAGATCTCGCTTTTAGTTTCGTACACGGAAACGGACGAAGCGCGGACGATCGCGGACTTGGCGCGTGCACTCATCGAAAACGGAACTTCTGCCAGAGACATTGCCGTCCTTTACCGCACGAATTTCCAGTCGCGCGCGCTTGAAGACGCTTTCATCAAAAAAAATATCCCGTACCAGCTGGTCGGCGTGCGCTTTTTTGAGAGAAAAGAGATCAAGGATGTTCTTTCATACGTTCGGGCGGCGCTGAACCGCGACAGCTGGAGTGATATCGGCCGCGTGATCAATGTACCGGCGCGCGGCATCGGCAAAGCCACGATCGCCAAGGTCATGTCAGGCAGGGAAGATCTCCTGCCCGAAGGCATGAAGAAAAAAATCGCGGACTTTTGGAAGCTGCTCGACGATATCCGCGGGGAAATTATGGAAAAAAAGCCGTCCGTCTCCGTAAAATTCGTTATCGAAGAGACAGGGATCGATCGGCGCCTTCGCGAAGGCGATGCCGAAGACGAGGAGCGATTGCTGAACGTCAGGGAATTGGTCAGCGTGGCGGCGCAATATGACCATTTGAAGCCGGAGGAGAGCATCGAATCCCTGCTGGCCAATGCAGCTTTGGCCACGGATCAGGATGACCTCGCCAAAGATGAAGATGCGATCAAACTCATGACCGTTCATGCCTCAAAAGGCCTTGAATTTGAGCATGTTTTCATTGCCGGCCTCGAGCAGGAACTCTTTCCGCTGAAGCATCTTGACGAGGAAAACGTCAGCCAAAACGAGGAGGAAGAGGAACGGCGGCTCTTCTACGTGGCGTTGACTCGGGCCAAGAGAAAAGTGTATTTGAGCTATGCGATCTTGCGCACGATATACGGGGCGCAGCGGGTCAATCTGCCCTCGGAATTCATCGGCGACATCCAAAAAGAGCTGATCGAAGATCGGCCGCCGGAAAAGCCGACCGGCGCCAAGGCAATCTTCATCGATTTCTGACGGGGCTATCCACGATCATGAACAGCCGAAAATTGATACCA
>JAXDMJ010000031.1:0-8470 GCA_034666165.1 Candidatus Parcubacteria bacterium | reverse complement strand
AGTAAAGAGCGTGACTGCGAATCTATTGGACGGGTTTGATAACGGACATCGTCCGGAGGAAAAAGTCGATTTCGTCAAGGTCAGGCGTTTGAGGCGTATGATACAGACTTACATGTCCGAAAATTTGTCCGAAAAGGGAAGGTGGCAAAGAGGAAGACAAAGGGCCACAGAGGAGGATTTTGTTTTCCATGTCCTATGCGTTTTCATGGACATGTCCCGAAGAGTGGCGCGCGTGAGATGGATCATGAATATCATTTTGTGAAATCGTGCCATTATCGTGCTAATATTGATTTTATGGAGCGTTCCGGAGCGTGGTGTAACGGCTAACATACCTGTTTTGGGTACAGGTGACTCCGGGTTCGAATCCCGGCGCTCCGACAGCGACACGGCTATTCCACATTGAGAGCTAAAATGAAAAAGATAATACAATTTTTCGATAAATTTGAAGACAATATCCGCGGCCATTTAAGCCAGTACCCGATCGCCTATACCTTTATCGGAGGTATTGCCATCGTGCTTTTTTGGCGAGGTGTCTGGCATACGGCGGACTTGCTTGAGGCCCAGGGAGGATTTTTGGGGTGGCTATTCTATGAGCCGATAAACCTCATCATCGTCGTACTTATTCTGCTCTGCACGGGTCTTTTCGTCTCATATTTTATAGGCGATACGATCTTAATCAGCGGATTGAAGCGCGAAAAGAAGGTCACCGAGAAGACTTCGAGGGAGGTGAAGGAAGAAGAAGGGAAGATAGAGGCGCTCCGGAGCACGATCTCGGAAATGAAGCAGGAAGTTGACGAAATCAAGGACTTTATCGAAAATGAGAGCGCCGAACTCCATGATCACCAATAAACGGTAACAATAAACGGGGACAGCAGGCGGGATTAGTTAAATGGCATAATAACAGTTTTCCAAACTGTGGTCGCGAGTTCGATTCTCGCATCCCGCACAGCACGGCCGAACGGCCAAAGACAATGGTATAATAGTGCATCATGGAAACATTCGTCCCCTCTCGTGAGTCGAAGAATTTAAAGACGCCGGAGGAAGAGATCGCTTTTTTGCGCGAGCAGCTGGCGGCCAAAGAACAGGAAGTCGCCTCGATCCGCGCCGAGAATCCCGCTCAAAATCCGGCGGTTGAAGCAGGCCCGGAGCAAGCCGTCAAAGAGACGATCCGCGAATATAAAAATGCGCCGCATGAGGAGGTGCTCCATGGAGACTATGCCATACCGAAAGAACGCGCGGAAGAGATAGTTCTCGAGCTGGCTCCCGAGGAGCATGATCAAAAAATATCCGAGCTTCTCGGCATCATGCAGACGCACGGCATCAAGAATGCCCTTGGTATCGTCGAGAAGCTGAATGATCCGCATATCCAAGACGATTTCGAGCGCTTTCTGGTGCAATACCTCAAAGCCGGTTTTCCGCTTAAGGGTCTCACAGAGAAAACACCCGAATTCAAAGCCCTGCATATGACATTGTATGAGATCACTTTGCCGGAAAAAACGGCAGAGGAAAAGGAGAAAACATTGAAAGATCTGATCTCTTCAATGGAGCAATTCTACTCCGGTATGATGTCGGTCGACGATCCGTCCGGCACCGGCTATTTCACGATCGAGCTCGCGGTGGCCAATCATAGCGATGAATTCACGTTCAACGTCGCCGTCCATGACGCCAAGAAGAGCATGTTTGAAAAGCACATGCACTCGATCTTCCACAATGCCAAGATCGTCGAGAAGAAGGACGATTATAATATCTTCAATGAAAGCGGGGCGGCGGCCGCGTCGTATGCTCACTTCGCCATCAACGCGATCTGGCCGCTCAAAACCTACGATCAATTCGATTATGATCCTCTGAAC
Source organism: Candidatus Parcubacteria bacterium (assembly GCA_034666165.1). Classification (GTDB taxonomy): domain Bacteria; phylum Patescibacteriota; class Minisyncoccia; order Phycocordibacterales; family PALSA-1337; genus C7867-002. The sequence continues at coordinate 6,620 of JAXDMJ010000031.1, read as the reverse complement.
AGCATTTTGAACAGCTTTTCGAAGATAAAGAAGGATGGCGAAGGGGCCGCGCTCCAGTTCGTGGTCAAGCCGCAGGGCAGCAGCCACAACCGCCGATACAAGAAGACACTCGACGATATCATGAAAGGGGAGAAGATCTCCGAGGCTATCGCCAAAAATAAAGAGGGCATCGGCAAATACGTCGAGGGATTCTTCAGGGGCGTTACGTCGCTCAGCCAATCGGCTGCAGCAAAAGAAAAGGATGCTGTGAAGAAGAAGGAAGCCGCCCAGAACGTCGATCAGCTCTCGGTCGATGAGATCAAGCGCAAATTGAGCTCGCCGGTCGTGGCGGTCAACGTGCGTATCATCGCTTCGGCCGAAAATCAGGAATCGGCCGACCAAATCCTCGGAGACATAGAGTCTTCGTTCAATCAATATGAAAATACGACGGGCAATAAGCTCATCTTCAATCGGCTGAAAAAAGGCGATCTTAAAGGGCTTTGCTATGATTTTTCGTTCCGCCTGGCGGACGACAAGCGGCGCCTGCTCCTTAACTTGAAGGAGCTGACCTCGCTCATCCATTTCCCGGCGACGGTCATGAAATCGTCGCCGCATTTGAAAACGGCCAAGGCGGGCAGCGCTCCGGCGCCCTTGGAGCTCGCGAAGGAGGGCGTCTTGCTCGGCATCAATCGCGACCGCGACGTCGTCACGAAAGTATTCATGGCTCCCGAAGATCGCCTGCGGCATTTCTACGTCATCGGCCAGACCGGCACCGGCAAGACGACGCTGCTCAAGAATATGATCGCCCAGGATATCGCGAACGGCGAGGGCGTTTGCATGATCGACCCGCACGGGTCCGACGTCGAAGATCTCCTCGCTCTCATTCCGAAGTCCCGTTACGAGGACGTGATCTATTTCGACCCATCCTATACCGCCCGGCCGATCGCGCTCAATATGCTCGAGTACGACCGCCGCTATCCCGAGCAGAAAACTTTCGTGGTGAATGAGATGCTCTCGATCTTCAACAAATTATTCGACATGAAGACGGCCGGCGGGCCGATGTTCGAGCAGTATTTCCGTAACGCCGTCCTTCTGGTCATGGAAGATCCTGAATCCGGCAATACGCTCTTGGACGTCTCGCGCGTCCTTTCCAATAAAAAATATCGCGAGCTCAAGATCTCAAAGTGCCAGAATCCGATCGTCATCGAATTCTGGAAGGAAGTCGCCGAAAAAGCCGGCGGAGAGGCCTCGCTCGCCAACATCGTGCCGTATATCACCAGTAAATTCGACGTCTTTCTCTCGAACGACATCATGCGGCCGATCATCTCGCAGGAGAATTCAAGCATCAATTTCCGCGAGATCATGGACGGCAAAAAGATCCTGCTGGTCAACCTCTCAAAAGGCCGGCTGGGCGACATTAACGCCAGCCTGATCGGCCTCATTTTGGTCGGAAAGATCCTGATGGCCGCGCTGTCGCGCGTCGATTCCCTCGGCCAGAATCTGCCGCCGTTCTACCTCTATATCGACGAGTTCCAGAATGTCACCACCAATTCCATCTCGACCATCCTCTCCGAAGCCCGCAAATACAAGCTTGCGCTCGCCATGGCCCATCAGTTCATCGCCCAGCTCGAGGAAGGCATCCGCGACTCCGTCTTCGGCAACGTCGGCTCGATCGCCGCTTTCCGCGTCGGGGCCGAAGACGCCGAATATCTCGAAAAGCAATTCGCTCCGGTTTTCACAGCCAAAGACATCATGTCCATCGATAACCGCAACGCCTATCTCAAAATTCTGGCTCATGGACGGCCGGTCAAGCCGTTTAACATCGAGACACTGCCGCCGCCTCGCGGCGACAAAACGATCGCCGCCTCCATCAAGGAGCTCTCATACCTGAAGCACGGCAAAGACCGGGCCACGGTCGAAGAAGAGATCAAGCAGAAATATCTCTCAATGAAAGGCTGATCATGGAGCAGAGGAATTTCTGCGGAAGCTGCGGCCGTTCGAATCTCCATCATATCGACACCTGGATGGGGGAGCTTGCCCGCCATATGCGATTGCCGTTCAGACTGTCGTCCCGGCTAGAACCGGCCGGTAATCTTCTTCTCCAGGCGATCTTTATTTTTCTCGGCTTAGCGCGATACCGGCAAGATTTTACGGCAGCCGATATACCGCTCCGGTCTTTTGTTTTTCTTGAAGAGATGAAGAAACGCGGCGCCGTCTGCTCCGTGCTCCATTCTTCTATAGGCGGTTTTACCGATCATATCAAGGTGGAAATTGGCGGAAGGGCCTTTCGTTTCGAAGGCCTGCCGCTGGCGGAATTTATGAGCAGATACGACAGCCGGATAGTTGATGATAAGATCCATGCCAAACGACATTGCCAAGCCGCCAATTTTCCGGTCGCCGCCGGCCGCTCGTTCTGGTTTTGGCAGAAGAGCCGCGCCGCCGCGTTCGCCGCGCAACTGGGCTTTCCGCTCGTGGTCAAACCGCGAGCCGGTTCGTTGAGCCGCCACGTGACCACGGACATACAGGATGTGCCGCGATTGCTGGCGGCCATCGGTCACGCCATCAAGTACTCGCCTCCGTTCATCGTCGAGCGTTATATCCCGGATGCGTCCGTTGTGCGGGCGACTGTCATCGATTTCGATTTTGTCTTTTGCGTCGAGCAGGTGCCGGCACATGTCGTCGGCGATGGAGAAACGCCGATAAGCGATCTCATTCTCCGCAAGAATCGCGAGCCGAATAGGGGCCTCCCGCACCAAAAGCAGTTCACGCTTTTTCGGATCGTTCAAAACGAAACGACCGACGACATGCTGGCCGGAACCGGCTACACGTTCGCGTCCGTGCCTCGGCTGGGAGAAACAGTCTTTCTCCAGAAGGACCCGTTTTTAAAATTGGGCGGCGATCTTGTCGAGGTCAGCGCCGGTGTTCATAAAGATAATCTGAAGCTGTTTCGCGATTTGGCACGGCATTTTGACATCCGTCTGACCGGCATTGATTTTTTGATCAAAGATATTTCCAAATCATGGAAAGAGCAGACCTCGGCCGTGCTTGAATTGAACAGCCTGCCATCGATCGAATTGCACCATTTTCCATCCGCCGGTAAAGCCACGAATCCGGCACGAGCGCTCGCAGATATGTTCATCAAGTACTATGTCAAGGATGCCGCTGGCATATGATGGCGCTTAGGCAAACTTCTCCAAGAGGATGTTCCCAGTCTCATCGATGGCGGCAAAGGTTGACGGTGAGCGAGTCCAGCAGCCGACATTGTAATAATGGATGACCGATTCGTGGTCGACATGGACTTTTTGCAGGGCATCATGAGTATGGCCGCAAAAGACATAGTTTGCCTTGTGGATCTTGGCGTGCGCCACCGCGCCTTTAGCCACCTTGTACGATAAGCGGCGGATGACGGTATTGGTCCGGTCGAGCAGACGGACGATATGCCGGGCATCCTTGTCAAGGCGCTGAATTGCCAGAAAGATATTGTGGATCAGCCGATGAAAAGCGAAATTGCCGGTCATCAGCCGGTCAAATTGATCGCCGTGCATTGCTAAAAAACGCTTATTGTTATGCTCCCAGACATACTCGTCATGGACGCTAGTGCCGACCACGCGCGACATCAGCGTCGCTATCTCCTTGTCGTGATTGCCACGGATCCAAATGACCTCGCGCCCGCTGTCCGGATCCGATAAGGCCCGGAGGACGAGGAGCAATTCCCAGTTTTCTTCGCTCAACTTTTCAAAATCGGAGTTATCGAAGACGTCCCCCAAAAGGATCAAGCGCTTGAATGTGTGCGTGGTCAGCAAGTCGGAAAGTTCCTTTGCGCGGCTGACGAAAGAGCCCAAATGCAAGTCGGAAACGATCAAGGTGTCAATCTTTATGTGCGGCGACATATGGCTAGAGGCTTCTATCTGGCATATCGGTCCAGTATATCAAAAACCGCCCCGGGGCAGTACACGCTCGATGTCGTGTCTAGCTTCTCTATTCATAGGCGCTTGGGGAAGCGTGTCCCATAAAAATAAAAAACCGCCGGAGGCAGAAAGGCGGCGAATGATTGCAAAACGATAATAATTAACGAGGAAAGGGCCGAGTGTTAGGCTCAGGACATAAAAGAGAGCCCAATTTCTCCAAAAACTCGCCTCTGGCATGCCAAAGACCTTTGGTTCCGCGGATCTGCAGGCGGTGGGCATGGGTGAGGATCATCATTGACCGCTGACAGGCAAATTTTGCACGCTGATGCAATTCCTCGATGATGAATGCTGCGGTTAGAGGATCCGACAAAGCGATCATAGCGCAAGCAATTCGCGGTTGATATTCTCTGACTATGTCCGCCGCTTCGTACGGCGATGTGCTTTTTCGGATGCGCTCGATCTCACCCGGAGTGACCAGTCTCATGGCTTTCTTGTGCAATGCTATTTCATTCATAATTCAGGAGTCCTCTGCCATGAATAGTACACATAATCTCGCATTAATCAACACAAAAACCGCCTTACGGCGGCTTCTGTGTTTCCGAGGGGAAAAACAGGGAAGAGTTATTTCACCGCGTCCTTGAGGGCCTTGGCGGCTCGGAACTTCGGGACTTTCATGGCCGGAACCTTGATGGCTTCGCCGGTTCGCGGGTTCCTGGCCTCGCGAGCGGCGCGCTGCTTGACCGAAAAGATGCCGAGACCGGCGATCGAGACCTCCTCACCTTTCTTGAGCGAGTCGATAATGGTGTTAATCATAGTTTCGACCGCCTGCTCGGCCTGAACCTTGGTTCCGCCGAGAACTCCATGAACTGCATCAACAATGCTGGCTTTGTTCATTTGTGTGTTATTAATGCTATTAATTGGTCTCGGCGCTCTGCGTCGAGTTTCGTACTACCGAATAATTATATAGTAAGCCACATTTTAAGCAATACAGCGGCATACATTGACTGGGGACACGATTTATCGGCCTTTTTATCACGCTTTGCTCATCCTGCGCCTGCTTACCGGCGCTAGCGCGCAAATTCCATCGCCCGCGTCTCGCGGATGACGATGACTTTGATCTCACCGGGATATTTGAGGTCTTTTTCTATCTTAATGGCTATGTCTCGGGCCAGATTCTTGGCCTCGAGGTCGCCGATCTCTTCGGGCCTGACGAAAATGCGGATCTCGCGGCCGGCCTGCAAGGCGTACGCCTTTTCGATGCCTGTGAATGAATTGGCCAGTGCCTCCAAGTCGCCGAGGCGCTTCAGGTAGTTTTCAATATTATCGCGGCGGGCTCCCGGGCGCGCGCCGGAAATGGCGTCGGCCGTCTGCACGATCCGTGATTCGATGGTTTCATAAGGATATTCCTCGTGATGGGCCTGCATGGCCTTGATGATGTCTTCCGAGGCACCGAATTTTTGCAGGATGCGCCGACCGATCTCCACGTGAGTGCCGGCGACTTCATGGTCGAGGGCCTTGCCGATGTCGTGCAAGAGCGCGCCGGCTTTAGCCACGTTCACATTGGCGCCGAGCTCTTCGGCGATCATGCCAGCGATATGCGCCATCTCCATAGAGTGCTGGAGCACGTTCTGGCCGTAACTGGTGCGGAAATGAAGCCGACCCAAGATGAGCAGGATCCGCGGATCTAGCCCGATGATGCCGCACTCATAAGCGGCGGCCTCGCCCTTTTCCTTGATTGTCTTATTGATGTCCTGTTTGGCTTTTTCCACGACCTGCTCAATCTTGGCCGGCTGGATGCGGCCGTCTTTGATGAGCTCCAAGAGGGCCAAACGCGCGACGTGTCGGCGGACCGGATCGAATGAAGAGATCGTGATGGCTCCGGGCGTATCGTCAACCATGACTTCGACGCCCGTAATCCGTTCGAAAGCTTTGATATTTCGTCCTTCCTTGCCGATGATCTTGCCTTTGACATCATCGCTCGGTATTTCGACGATCGTGGACATGACATCCTGGGCGACGGATGATGAAAGGCGCTGAATCGACATCGCCAGAATATCCCGGGCTTTTTGCTCGAGCATCTCTTCGCCGCGAGTTTCGAGCTTGTTCAGCCGGACAAGGAGGTCTTCTTCGGATTGTTTTTCGATAAGCTTGACCAACTGATCCTTGGCCTCTTCGGCCGAAAGCTTGGCGATCTTCTCCAAGGCCGACTTACGGTCTTCCTCGAGTTTGTCGGTTTTCTCGCGGATGGCCTTGATCTCGGCCACGCGCTGTTTGATCTGCTCGACTTCCTTGTCGAGATCGGCCTGGCGCTTGTCGATGATGTCTTCGCGCTTGACCAGGCGCTCTTCGACGATTCTGATCTTGTCATCTTTCTCCTTGATCTCTTTACGGGCCTCTTCGAGCACGGCCGCGCCCTTGACGGTGGCGTCGGCGCTGATCTTCTTGGCCTCGGCCTTGGCGGCCAGGATCATTTCTTTGATCTCAAGCTCCATCGAGCCCTTTTTACCGAGCGAGATGATGAGCCGCAGGTAGTAGCCGACGGCCACGCCCACGACCCCGACAATGGCCAGGAACAAGGCAACTAATTTAAGGGACATATGCGGGTGGAAACCGCCTGGAGCGAACTATGGTGAAAGTAACGTATGAGTCTGTGACGGTATGGTAAATTTCATAGGTCGGAATGTCACGCGAAGTCCGGAGGGCGGAATCGGATTAAAATTTAATAACATCCGT
>JAXDMJ010000030.1:0-4462 GCA_034666165.1 Candidatus Parcubacteria bacterium | reverse complement strand
CTTCCACTGCGCGGGTCAGGGGGTCCGCCTGCTTGAAATAGAGTTCGGGAACTTCGACTGTCGCGGCTTTCTCGCCGAAGCCGGAGATGATCAGGGCAGTTTCGCGGCTAGCCGCGAACGAAGAATGGATAACCAAGTCGAAGGCCGGAGAACCGAGCTCCCTGCGCCTATAGCCGGCTTGGAGCCGGCCTGCGGCCGAAAGCGCGCGCTTACGGCGATCAGGAGTTTTTTCTTCCGTTTGTCCGGGCAGGAGCAGGATTAGAGCGATGCTCATATGTCCTCAATATTTTTTGTGTGCTGATACCGACAGAATATACAGCGAATTGTGATCGGACGTCAAGCAGTCCCTAAAAAAAAGACCGAAAGCGAAACTTTCAGTCCTTGGCCACGCGAGCTTCAGCCCCTGTACTAGAGCGCGGTCGGATCCGGCTTTGTAAGGGTCGAGTTCGGGAAAGGCGTACCGAGTTCCTGGGCGACGACCTCGCAGGCAAAATGGTACTCTACGAGACTGAAGTCCTCGTGTTTCTCGAGCGCTCGTAAGGCCATGTCTGTCAGATTGAGGCTGCGGCCCGAGGGCAGAGCGAGCAACTCGGTAAGCAATTCGGTCTTGAATGTGATCACGCGGGCATCCGGGTCGATATTTGCTTGAATGCCGAACTGTCGTCTCCGTCCCAGCTCGGCAAAGTACGCGTCGCATTTCTTGCCAAGTTCTTGCTGGTGGACAGGGTCCGTCGGCCGCTTTAGGCCGGGGAGTTTCCCGAAGACTTCGAGAATGATCCTTTTTATCTCCATTCTCTCGGCGCCTTTGCGCCCCGCATAGGTTTTTTGTTTTGCCGCGATGATCTGTTCCTGTTCCTTCGTTTTTGCATAGCCGAGCTCGCGTTCAAAAAAACTGATCAATCCGTTAAATAACATTTCGAGGGTATTCGTCTGCATGTCTGGACCGCTTCCGTCTCCGACGAGATACGGCGTGTTGCTGATCTCGCTGTCACAATAATGATTGATCAGAGCGCCGTAGAGCGCGTGAGCTTGAAGATCCGACGGCAAGTAGACGTTACCAGCGCCGGACGTCTTTGATTGCCACATGGAATTATGGGGCAATAGACGCTTCAAGCGCAGCACGTCACCGATGCCGAGCGGCGGGCCGGCCACTGTCAGCCGCCCCTTCCTGAACATAAAAATGTAAAAGTTCGTCATATGCAGTCGTTTTCTATTTGGTCTGTGTCTGCCGTTATCGTACCGTGAAGGTGGGCGGTGTCAATTTCGGCGAAGCCATTGACATTCAAATTCTGGTCGAGTAGATTTGGGGACAGTCTTTTGATAATTTAATTTTTGCATGCACGTGTCACGGAATTTGAAACAGGAAATTTTGGTCGTGGAAAGCTGTTCGCCTTCGACGAACGCCACGGCGCTTGTAAGAGACAAAAAACAACAAAAAAAGCGAGAAACGCAGAAAGGACAGGTATGTTCAAAATAAATGGTCCGTGGCTCATACCCGGTGAGCAGGATGAAGTGATCCATGACCTCGTCTGCGGCAGTCTGGTGAAATGGGATAATGCGCGCAATCTGCCGCTTAAGAGCGGAGGGAAGACGGATGTCTATATCAATATTCGCGACGCCAGAAGCCGTCCCAAAATGATACGCCGGTTGGCGGAAGTCTTTGAAAATCCGATCAGGCGCCTTCGTCCCGACCGCATCGTCGAAGTTCCGGAGGCGATCACCCCAGTGGCCGGGCATCTTTCGGCCATGACCGGCATTCCGTTAGTTACTATTCGTGAAGAAGAAAAACCGGGCAGGGTGGTCAAGGGTCGCGCCGTTGGCGATCTCCGGGCCGGCGAGCGGGTAGTTATTACGGACGATGTCATCACCGATGGTGAATCAAAGTTGGCGGCGCTCCGGTTCCTTCGGGATGCCGGCGTAGAGGTTCTGGCGCTGGTCGTCTTGGTCGACAGGCAGCAGGGTTGGAAGAAAAAACTTGCCGAAGCGGGATTCGGAGATATTCAAGTCTGGGCGGGCATGACGCTCCATGACGTTCGCAAGAACCTGATTTCGGAGCGCCTGATGCAACGTTGCGATCCGGCCTTGGAAGCCAAAAATCCGATTATCGTGGCGCTTGACGGCAAACCGTGGGAAGAATATCTGCCGATTGTCGACCGACTTCGCCCCGGGGGCTGCATTCTCAAAGCCAATGACCTCTTGCTCGAAGACGATGTGAATACGGTCATCCGCAATCTCGGCGTCTATGGACGCGTCATGGCTGATGCGAAGCTTCATGATATTCCGAACACCGTGGCGAACTTCTGCAGCCGCATAGGGAAGACTCCGCCCTGGGGGCTCACTGTCCATGCATCGGGCGGCAGCGAGATGATCAAGGCGGCCGTGAAGACCTTGACCGGCACGCCGACGATCGTTCTGGCAGTCACTGTGCTTACCTCGCTCGGCGACCAATGCGAGGAGATCTATGCGCGCCGGCCGCTTGAGGAAGTCCGCATGCTGGCCAATATCGCCTATAAGGCGGGAGCGCGTGGTTTCGTCTGCTCGAGTGAAGAAGTCGAGGTCATTCGCGGAATGTACCCCGACGCGACCATCGTCGTGCCAGCGCTGCATTCGCCGAAAAATGATGCTCCGTCCGATCAGCGACGCACAGGGACGTTTATCGAGGCAAAGAAAAAAGGCGCCGACTTTCTGGTCGGCGGCCGTCAGTTCACGAACGCGGAGGATCCGGTGGCCGAAATCCAAAGAGTCCTCAAGGAAGAGCTGGCGATCGGGATCTAAGGCCTGCCTCGAATTGCATCAGTCACTGTATGGTTTCGCGTGCCCGCTCAAGAAAGCGGGCTTTTTTTCACCAGATCGTATTCATGCCACGTAAGGACGATGATCAATGCATCAAAGAGCGTGAGCAGAACGAGAAAAGTTGAGAAAGTATGAGCGATCCGATAAATCTGATAGGCGATAAAGATGAAAAGGACAGTTATTGTCGCCGGATATGCCCAGAGTTTATTTCGCAGCAAGTTTATGATGAGGAATATCTTAATGACGCCGTGTGAAAGCAAATAGAACGCTGCGAACGCCTGCGCGTGCAGAGAAAAGTACGGCAGAAGATGCTGTATCCGATTGGCCACAAAGTCAGTCGGATCTTCGATGAGCTCGCCATTGATCAAGAATCCAAGAATTCGCGTCAGTGTGCCGGTGAAAAAGAACAGGATTCCGCCAATGACTTCCAAGAGGGAGGTCAGTCGTGTGAGGTTGAGACTTGTGACGATTGCTCGGTGAATGCTTTTTTCAGGCAAAAAATGCTGACGTTCCATATGCGTGTTGCGGGGGCCGGAATCGAACCGGCAATTTTCAGGTTATGAGCCTGACGGGTTACCGTTACCCTACCCCGCGGCGATAGACTATTGTGCCACAGGCAATTAATGGAAGCAACTCAATTGTCCGCATATCCGAACCATGCTATACTCCCAATTATACATATGTCAAAGTCTGAATTAATTCCAAAGGCATTTTCCCTCAGGAAATCGGGCAAAAGCATCCTTGAAATATCGCGGATCTTGCATATTTCGAAAAGCACATCGTCGATGTGGTGTCGAGATGTCAAGCTAACCAAATCTCAGCAAAAAAAACTTCACGAAAAAATGAGGCTAGACGGCCATCTCGGACGCTTGAGAGGTGCACAAGTAAACAAGGATAAGAAGATTGCTTCTCAATTTGCAGCAGCAGTTTGGGCAAAAAATATTGTACCAACAATCACTGAACGCGACCGGCTCATGACCGGTATAGCACTATATTGGGCCGAGGGAAGCAAATCTCCGAGGACTACTGGTTTCGTCTTTGTCAACTCTGACCCTATCATGATTAAGTTCATGCACGATTGGCTCATAGGCATTGTACTAATCCCGAAAGAGAGCATAGTTGCGCAGGTTTCAATCAATGAAATTCACCGTTACAGGATTGAAACGGTATTGAATTTCTGGTCGCATTTGCTAGACTTACCACGAAATAAATTTTCAAATACTTCTTTCATAAAATCTCGTCAGAAGAAGATTCATGAAAATCATGAGATTTACTACGGGGTATTGAGGTTAAGCGTGAGTCGGAGCACGTTTTTGAAATATAAGGTGTTGCAAATGATAGAGATATTAAAAGCCAACGTAGCTCAGGTGGTTAGAGCGGGCGTTTCATAAGCGCCAGGTCCCTGGTTCGAGTCCAGGCGTTGGCACATTTCTTTCTGGCGATCATTTGCTAAAATTTGATGGATATGACTCTCGATTCTTTTCTAGGCAAGCCTGCTCCGGCACGGAGAAAGATCGTCCTTGCTATCGGAAACAAGAACATCGGAGGTTCTTTCGAGCTGCTCTGTCTCATCCTCGAACACGATCCATCATCGGTCATCAGACATGAGGCGGCTTTTGCTCTAGGCGCTTCAAAGAGAAGGGCCGCCGTGCCAAGGCTGATCGCGGCC
>JAXDMJ010000029.1:0-9716 GCA_034666165.1 Candidatus Parcubacteria bacterium | reverse complement strand
AATTGAGATGAGTGCAGTATCTCACGTTTGCCACGGGCGAAACAGTGACATTGGAGCCGGCGTATGGTATGTTCAATCGGAACTTGAATCTACTTGAAAACATATGGAAACAATGCACGGAGATCGCGCAGGATCTAAGATCCTGGTTTTAGTTTTTGTGGCCATCACCGCGCTGCTTGCGGCCATTTTCATCATTACGCATCAACGCTCATATTTTTCCGGCCTGATCGAAAAGAATGTCGAAAAAAAGCGCGAACGGCAGGTCCGCCTTGGCGCCATGGCCCATGCTATTTCCGAGAAAGGCCTGCACGCCGAAAAACCGGTCGATCTGGGCGCCAATATGTTCTATTTCGGCGATTCAGCGATAGGCGCCAGCCGATCCTTGGCCTCGTTTCTGAACGAACGTCCCGACCTCGGCTTGGACCTGGCCGTTTTCGCGGCCGCGAGCCAGAATTACGGCAGTGCCGCTGAAGGGCTGTTCGCCGAATTGAGCAGAATGCTCGTCATCAGCAACGGCTACTTCGCCGTTTTTCGGACGAAAAATGTTCCCGAATTGGTGCGCTGAACGGTGCGCTGAAGACAAATGAGCACGTGCACTACTCTGTCCGTGCTACTCTGCCCATCGCCCCGCTTCATTCATGCGGGGATTTTTATTTTCGAACGACCATCTTTAATCCGGCCGTCAGGATGACGATCGAAAGCGATACAAGAGTTCCTAAGTATCCCCAAAGGCCGATGGACGGAGCAAAACCATATAGCGAATCATAGACAAAGCCGGCGAGGATGATCTCAACATACAACGGCCAGGCCCAGGCGCCGAAGAGACCGACAGGCAGGATCAAGAACCACCAGCCTTGGAGAAGGCCGAGGAGGATGAGGAGGCCGAACAGTGATCGGATTTTTTTCATACGTCTCTTGCCGGCGCGCCATTAAAGCGCGGTCGAATTGTCGACCAGCACCCAGCGCAGTTCGTACTCATTGACCGGCGGGGCGAATAGGATCTTTTCAAATGGCTCCGCCGGGTCAGTCGCGACCGAAATGACGGTTCCGAACGGCTTGTCGCCACGCGAAGGTGCGATCACGAAATCGCCCTTGGAGACCTTGACGTCTCTCGGCAGATCGGCTTCATATTGACCGCCGCCGCGACCGAGAGCCGTGGCCGGCGCATGGCTCGTTCCGATCAAGACCTCATATTTCTCTCCCGGTGAAGAAAAAAGCGCGACTTTCGACGTCTGGCCGAGCACCTCGGAGATGCGTCCGATCAGGACGTTTCCCGGAGCATAGACATTATCATTCAGATTGAAATTGTGGTCAGCGCCGGCATCAATGACGAGCTCGTCATACGGCGAGACGGGCGGCCGCTTGAGAACGGCGGAGAGAACATACGGCGTGGTCGAAGCCCGGCCCAACAAGGCTTTCAGTTCGGCGTTTTCCATTTCGACCGCGCGGACCGTCGCCAAGCGGAGCGCCTCGTCGGAAAGTTGGCGCTTCAAAAGCTCATTCTCCTGTAAGAGCCCCTCGGGGGACGTGAGCGAACCGAGTTTTATTGCCAGTTCGGTGCGCCAGAAAGGCCGGGCGACGGAAGTGAACAGGGCCGGAAAGAGATGCGGCCGAAGAAAATGGATTATCGCTACGGCGACCACCATGATTCCGGTGGCCAAGAGGACTCGACGAGCTCTTTCGCGCGCCGGATTATGACGGGTTTGAAGGTAAGTCATCTTCGCTCGTCAAAAGCACGCTCCGGTACCGTTCGAGATCCTCGAGGATGATACCGGCGCCCCTGGCAATGGCAGTCAAGGGATCATCGGCTACGGTCACCGGCAATTTGAGCGTCTCGGAAAGAAGCTCGGCCAGGCCCTTGATGAGCGCTCCTCCCCCCACCAGATGGACGCCGCGCCGCATGACATCGGCCAAAATTTCCGGCGGCGTGGTCTCGAGGACCTCGCGGGTCGCCGCCACCAAAACTTCGATCGACCCTCCCATAGCTTCGCGTACGTCCGAATCGGTGATGACCACCTCGCGCGGTAAGCCGGTGATGAGGTCGCGGCCGCGGATGGTCGTTTCCAAAGGCTCGTCCGGGATTACCGAGCCGACCGCGATCTTCATCTGTTCAGCCGTGGTTTCGCCGATCAGGATCTTGAATTCGTTGCGGATGTACGAGATGATGTCGTTGTTGAATTTATCGCCGGCGATCTTCAGGCTCTTGGACCGGACGATGCCGCCCAAGGAAATGATGGCGATATCGGTCGTGCCGCCGCCGATGTCGATGATCATGCTCCCCACTGGCTCATGGATGGGCAGGCGGATGCCGATGGCTCCGGCCATGGGCTGTTCGACGACATAGACTTCGCGGGCGCCGGCATTCTTGGTGGCGTCGCGGACGGCGCGCACTTCGACGTTGGTCACGCCAGAAGGCACGCCGACGACCACGCGCGGACCGAGAAAGCGCTTCGGCATGACCTCGCCGGCGCGCTTCATCAGGTACGACAAAAGTTCTTCGGTCACTTCGAAATCGGAGATGACCCCATCGACCAGCGGACGGATGGCGGTGATGTGAGTGGGCGTGCGGCCGAGCATTTCTTTGGCGGCCGTGCCGACGGCCACGACCTGGCCGGTTTTTTCGTTGACGGCCACGACCGACGGCTCGTTCACGACGATGCCCCGGCCGCGCACGTAGACCAGCGTGTTCGCCGTGCCGAGATCGATGCCGATCTCATTTGAAAAACGCTTGAATAGCCGGTCGGTCGTTTCCTTGAACATGATAGAGGTGTTTCACCTTACCACGGGGACGGATAGGCGTTCAAGATATGACGTGGGCCGGATTCCCCGCGGCTCTGGCGTCGTTTCACTTGGCGACCGCCATGGCTTCTTCAAAAGCGATCGACAGCAGTTTCGAGGCGCCGTCGGAACCCATAGTGATGCCGTAGAGCACCCCGGAGCGCGACATGGTCTCGCGATTATGCGTGATCAAGATCAATTGCGAATGCTTGGAGAGGTCTTCGATCATATCGCCGTATTTTTTCGAATTGGCTTCGTCGAGCGCCGCGTCGGTCTCGTCGAGAATGATGAAGGGCGGAGGATTGACCTGCGAAACTGCAAAAAGGAGAGCGATCGAAGTCAGCGCGCGTTCCCCTCCCGAGAGCATCATCAGGCCCTTGATTTTTTTTCGCGGCAGACTGACGTCGACATCGAGGCCTTCGGGTCCTTCTCCCTCTTCGGCCTCGGCCATCGTTTCGTCGGCGGAGAGCATGGAACCCAATTCTTCCGTCTCGCTTTTTTTCTTGCGCCGCATCTCCTTGACGACTTCGAGCCGCGCCATGCCGCCGCCGAACATGAGGGTGAAGAATTTCTGGAATTCGGCGTTGATCTTACTGATGCCGGTCTTGAATTCGTGATCGATACGGAGGTCGAGTTCAGCGATGAGCGAGCGGAGCTCGGCTTTGGCCTTCTCGAGGTCGACGAGCTCCCGGGCGAGGAATGCGTCGCGCTCCTCGGTCTCCTTGTATTCCTTCATGACTTCGGACGCTCCGCTCGCTCCGGAATCTTCCAGGCGGACCTTGTTCCGTTCGATCTTGCGCAGCCGCTCTTCTTGTTCGGAACGCGGCCCATGCGGAAGTTTGAGAACTGTGTACTGGATAGCTTCCCGGCCGGCAACCATACCGGCCTCGGCAAGTTCCCTCTTCAGATTCTCTTCGGCGCGAGCGATCGCATTCATCCCTGCCGTCAAAACGGCAACAGTATTCCTGATCTCATTTTGCCGGGCAATGATCCGGAATACGTCCTTTTCAGCTTCGCGATCGGTGTCTTTTTCCTTTTCGACCGCGGACTTGAGGTTGTTGTACTCGCGCACGAGCTCCTTTTCCGCGCCCATGAGATGTCTGAACTTCTCTTCGAGCCCCTGATGCTTGTGCGAAACTTCGGAGGTATCACGCTCGAGATCGGCGATGGCTGCCGATCCGCTCGCCGCGCGGTGCCGCGCGACGAAGCTTTTGAGAAGATCCATGACTTCCTTGAAAAGAGCTTTGGCGTCCGCCACCGCCTCCAAAGAAGCTACTTTTTCGACGATCTCCTCGACATCGAGCAGCTCTACGGTCTTCGATTCCTCTCTCTTCTGCTTCTCCTTTTCCCTCTCAATCGCCCGCTTATGCGCGGCCATCTCGCCCTCGAGGCGGCCGAGTTCGCGCACGATCGAATCTTTCTCTGTGCGCGAGCGGTCGAGCTCCCCTTCGAGCTTGACGATCTCAAGGCCCTTGGCGTCTTTGTTTTTTGATCCGGTTATGATCTTTTTGGTCCTCTCGAGCTCTGCTTCGAGCTCTGCGAGCTCGTTTTTCGGTCCAGCCAGCTCGCCGCCGAGCCGCGCCTTTTCAGCGGAGATATATCCGTCTTCCCGCGCAAAATAGTCTTGGTACATTGCCACGAGCTCGCGCCGCAGCTCTTCAGCTTTCTCGGCTTTCTCCACCTGTTTTTTCAGGAATTTGATATGCGGGGCGATCTCGCGCCGGAGCGATTCGACCTGCTTCATGTTCTCCTCGGTGCGCTCGAGCTTGCGCAGGCTCTCGACCTTCTTCCATTGGTAGACCTTGAGCCCGAGCGCGTCCTCGATCATATCGCGGCGCTCGCGGACTGACGCCGAGAGGATACGATCGGCCTCGCCTTGCGAAATTATGTGATGCCCGGTCGCGCCGATATGGGCACTGCCCAGGAGTTCGACGATATCCTTAAGCCGGACCTGGCTGCTATTCAAAAGATATTCGTTGGTGTTGTCGCGGTAGACGACCCGTTCGATCGCGACCTCGTCGAAGTCGACTGAAGGGAATAATTTCCGCCGGTTATCGAAAACCAGTTTGGCGCTGGCGCGGTTGGCGCGCGCACCTCCTGTTCCGCCACCGGAATCCCCGCCGCCGTTCCAGATCATATCCTCGCCGCGCTTGCCGCGCAGGGATTTGATGGACTGCTCGCCCAGCACGAATCTGAATGCTTCGGCTATGTTGGATTTGCCCGAGCCGTTGGGGCCGACGATGCCGGTGATGGGAGAGGTAAATTCGAGAGAGGTCTTTTTTGGAAAGGATTTGAAGCCGGCGATTTCGAGCGATTCAAGATGCATTGCGCTAGTTTAGCACAACGAAATGAAGATTAATGGCTGTTCACATACGCCCTCGTCTTCGGCCCGAAGAAGCCAGTCGCCGGGATGCCGTGTTCGCTCTGGAAACCGATGAGGGCAGCCTTTGTCTTCGATCCGAAGAGTGTGGTTTCGTGTCCGGGGGAGCCTCCGCCCGTCGGTGAGACGGTGTAGCTTTGCTCGTTTAAATGGGCCTGGAGGGTCCTCACATCCTCTCCGGTGTCTCCCGTCTTAAGGTTGCGGGTGAACAGTACCTGGGGTGTTGTCGTTCCGAGTGGTGCGGTCGACGGTGTCGTCGTGGCTGGCAGAGACGGAAAGATGGAAGGCGGCGTGAAGGGAGCCGCGGCAGTTCGTTCGCCGTTTAGGGCCGCCAGGGTCGCCGGACCGACGATGCCGATCGGATTGATGCCTTTGGACGTCTGATAGGCTTTGACGGCGGCCTCGGTTTGAGGACCGAAGTAGCCATTGGGGGTTACGGTGAAAAAGCCAAGCTCCGAGAGCAGAGACTGAAGAGCAATGACGTCGCTTCCAGTGGAACCGCGAGAGAGGATTCTCGTGAAGATATCGGGGCTTTGCGTGCAGATATAGCCGACGGGACAGCCTGCCGCGGTTCCGAAGGGCGTAAAAAGAGGAGATGAAAGTGACAAAGCTGAACTGCCTCCGCTTGCATAGGAGCCTCCGCCACCCCCTCCGCTTGAATATGAGCCTCCGCCTCCTCCACCTCCGCCGGATGAAACGACATCGGCGACAAAGGAGGCTGAGATGGTGTGGTTCACAGTTACGTTAGTGAAGGAGTAAGAAGAGAGAGCTCCGACCGAACTTCCGTCCACGAGGACGTCGGAGACATGGTAACCGCTGTCGGCCGAAATGGTGAAGGCCTGACTGCCGCCGTCTGCGACAGAAACAGAGCCCGTAGGAGAAATGGAGCCGTGAGAGCCGGCTGAGGCGGTGATGGAGTGAGTATTGATTCCGGGACCAAAGACCCAGTTGGTGTTGCCGCCTTCGTCAACGCAATTACTGCAAGTAATAGGGTTTGTGGAGTTAGAGTTTAGGACAGAGAGATAGGAGGGAGTCGTGTTTGCAGAGTCTAGATTCCAAGTGCCGGAGAAAGAATATTTCTCAACCACATTCTTGCCGCTGTTCACTACCCAGAAGTCGCCTCCGGCGTCGAACCGTATTCCGTAGGGCTGGAGGACATGACCTTCACTTGTTCCTTCCGTCAATGCTATGCCTAGGAAGTTACCATCGCTGTCAAAGGTTTCTACTCGATTGTTTTGAGTGTCGGTGACGTAAACTGTGCCACTGCCGTCTATGGCAATGCCGTGGGGGGCGCTAAATTGTCCGTTTCCGGATCCCTCTCCGCCACGCTGACAAGAAGAGGTACAGATCTGAAATTCATTGGAACCATCATCTACACCCCAGCCCCACATTTTGATGAAGGTCATATTGGAGTCAAACTTTTGGATTCGGTAAAAATATGTATCAAGGACGTAGATATTGCCTTCCGAGTCAAAAGCAATGCCGTCAGGGTTAGCGAATTGGCCTTCGGCTTGCCCGTTTCCGCCGTATTTAGCGAGCCAGTTCATGGCAGAATCAAACTTTTGCACATTACTAGAATTATAGTTAGAAATCCAGAAGTTGCCTCCAGAGTCTATGGCAATACTGTGCGGCTCTCCAAACTGTCCGTCGCCATTTCCCCTTAGTCCCGCGTGACAGCCTGATGTACAACTTTGGTATTCATTGGTGCCATCCTGTACTCCCCAGCCCCACATTTTGATGAAGACGCCGGCAGAGTCGAATTCTTGGATGCGATTATTAAAGTTGTCCGCGACAAAGACGCGGTTATTATCGCCTATCACAATGCCTAGGGGATGATCAAATTCTGCTTCTGCTGTACCTAGAGTGCCCCATTGGAGAACGAAGTTTCCCGAGGAGTCGTATTTCTCTATTCTGTTATTCTGGGTGTCCGAGACGTAGATGTTACCTTCCGAGTCTGGATTAGAAACTCCGTGTGGATTCTTGAGGAGGCCGGCGGTTGTCGTTCGGCCGAAGTTTGCGTTGACGATGGCGCCTTCGGAGGAGAATTTCTGGATTCGCCGCGCATTGCCGTTATCGATACTACTGCCGTCAGAGACATAGATATTATTACTCGAGCCTACGGCGAGACTAGTCGGACTGCTGAACTTTCCATCAGGAGTATTACCTCCAGATGCTTGGATCCCCGCCTGGCAGTTTGATGTGCAGATCTGGAACTCATCGGTGCCATCAGAGACTCCGAAGCCCCACATTTTTTGAAAGACATAAGAAGAGTTGAATTTCTCTACGCGGTGGTTGCCGGTGTCGGAGACATAGATGTTGCCAGCAGAGTCTACGGCGACTCCTTGAGGACCTTGGAACTGCCCATCGCCTGATCCTACGATTCCTTGTTGACAGCCTGCTTCACAGATTTGAAATTCATTTGCTCCATCCTGCACGCCCCAGCCCCACATAGAGACGAAGACTCCAGATGAATCAAACTTCTGTATGCGGTTGTTACCAAAATCAGCCATATAAACATTGCCATCTGTGTCAACAGTGATTTGATAAGGTTGACTGAACTCTCCTTCAGCGTTTCCATTTTGCCCAATGATTGAGTCAAGAACGCCCGAAGAGTTGAATTTCTCTACGCGGTAGTTGCCGGTGTCTGAGACATAGATGTTACCAGCAGAGTCTACTGCGACTCCTTGAGGACCTTGGAACTGTCCATTGCCTGATCCTATGATTCCTTGTTGACAGCCTGCTTCGCAGGTTTGAAATTCATTGGCGCCATCCTGCACGCCCCAGCCCCACATCGTTACGAATTGGCCCGACGGATTGAACTTCTGAATGCGGTGATTGTTAGTATCAGCCACATAGATATTGCCAGCAGAATCAGCGGAAGCGATTGGGTTATAAAATTGTCCCTCTTTTCGTCCATAACTACCGAAGCCAAGTTTGAGGGTTCCATCGGAAGAGAATTCAAAGATGCGATATCCGTAATTGCTGTCATTTACGAAAATGTTTCCGTAGAGATCGTCGTTGACGCCGCGAGGGTAGCGCAATCCCGCGGAAGTCGTCCCGAGTTGCAGAACGGCGACTGCAGTCGTTCCTCCCGCGCCTCTCAACGAGAGCAGGTTGCCGGAAGAGCCGCTTAGGTTAAGAGCGTGTGAGACCGTAGTGGTCTGGAACGAGGGGAAAGAGAGAGTTCCTGCGGTAGTGGCGTTCTTGGTCAAATTGTAGAAAGTGCCAGCGCCAGCGATGGTGTTGGCATCCCCGGTGAAGGTAACGGTGCCTGTGCCGGGAGTGAAGGTGCCGTGATTGGCGAAATTGCCGGAGACGGTTAAGGTATGGGAGCCGAGAGACAGAGTGCCGCCAGAAGAAATGGTGATATTGTGTATGCTTCTGTCCCCGTCTATTGTTACAGAGCTTTCCACTATTGCAGAGCTCACTGCTTCGGGATAGTCGATGCCCTCTTCTCCCGGTGATACATTCCCCCAGGTTGCTCCGTCGTTCCAGGGTCCGTCTTGCGTAGAAATGAAGTTGCCGGGAACAGAAGAGTTGAAACTCTGTTCAGCTCCATATGCCGTGCCATGAGCGTTTGTGGCGTAAGCCTTGACGTAGTAAGTCGTGCTCGCGGTGAGATTAGAAATCGGAGCGGTAAATGGTCCGGCGGCAAAATTGCCATTTAGGATGATCGTGGTTCCATACGAATGGGTTGTGCCGTAGATGAAGCCGCGAATTGTCGGATTATCTCCTCCCGTGGAAGTTATGGCTCCGCGGAGAATGGCGGAATGGGTGGTGATAGCCGTTGCAGAAGTGGTAACGACGGCTGGCGGGTCTAAGACGACGTCAACGGGAGTGAACTTCTCTACCCGAGAGTTTCCAGAGTCTGGGACATATAGATTGCCACTAGCGTCGAAGTCGGGGAATTGCGGATCAGTGAACTGACCAAATTGTCCTGTATTAGATCCACAGCTATCCTGCCAGCCGGGACCATTCATACCGGAGAGAAAAGTTCCATTTTTGTTAAAGATTTGGACTCGGCAAGCGCTAAATTCGGTGATGTAGGCATTACCATTTCCATTTAGGTCAAATGCGATACCTTCAGGTCCAAAGAGCTGTCCTTCACTGGTACCTGATGTCCCCCAAGAAGTGACGTAGGCACCGTTTGGCCGAAATATGGCAACATTGTTATTGCCAGCATCAGTCAAGTAGAGATTATTGTCCGGACCGAGAGCGATGCCGATTGGAAGGGATAGACTCCCGTCAGTGAACGAAGAGAGAGCATTGCCAGCGCCGTCAAATTTGTAAATGCGAACGGCACCCTGATCAGCAACATACACATTGCCGTCAGCATCCAAAGAGATGCCTCTAGGAGCGGAAAAAGTAGAGCCCTCAATGCCGTCAGAGCCGAAGTAGTCAAACAAACTTCCATCAACTGTGCTGTACATATATACATATAGATTGCATCCATCTGCAACGTAAATAACATCTAGCGATGAGTTGACATTGACACCGGTAGGGCACGAAAGGGTGCTGTCAGATTGGCCAAATTTGAAAAGAAAGTTAGCTTTAGAGT
>JAXDMJ010000028.1:0-9614 GCA_034666165.1 Candidatus Parcubacteria bacterium | reverse complement strand
AACAGAGTATCCGCCGAACAGACGCGCTCCTATGTTGCGTTTTTTTGATTTACGTGATATTGTGACGGAAATTTGCAGTTCCCCATAACTACACGAATACCGGGAAAGATTCATGAGAAATCACATTTTTTGGCGCATGGTCATCGGCTGCGGTCTGTTGATCCTCCTGACTGTTGCGTACGGGCTCTACGCAGTGATTCGTCACTGGACTCAAGTCCCTGAACGGGTGATCATGCGAAAAGTCTCCCGAGATCAGAATGACAGCGCTTTTACGCCGATTCTCATTTACCGCATCGATGAGAATGGTCGAAAAGAATTTGCCGGAAGCGGGTCGGATTTCGAGAGCCCCGAAGGCGAGCTCATCATTGCGAGCGAGCATCAATTCGGGAAGGGGTTGGGAAATTCTACTTTTGTTTTCCGCAGACTCCGGCCGTTTGAAACCGAAATCACCAACGGGGTGAATCGGATCCTCTACAGAAGCGCCGAACTGGGAGCCGACTGGAGTTCCCTGCCCGATGTCATCGTCCTCAAAGCCGGCACAGCGCGGCCGATCCCTTGTTTTTCCGAACGCCTGCTATCGGGAATTCATGAGCACACGCGATTAAACGCGTACAAAGAGACTAGGACCGTAAAGTCGCTGGTCAGCGGGGAAACTGTCAGGGTCGTCGGCACATTCAAAACCCCGCTTGACGGCAACGCCGAATATGCCGTCATCGAATATCATGCCGTGGCCGGCGAGAGCGGCACTGGGTTTGTTGACGGCGACGATCATCTCTACGTGCTCAAGGCCAATCTCGACGTCGAATCGCATCAACGCGATATCATCCGGCAAGTTTATCACGCGACAAAACAACTCAGCTTCGCATACGGCCCGATGCGCCTGCGCAAATAAGAGACATTCGCGCGAGCTCGTCACATTCCGGCAGACCATGACTCCTGCCGGCTTTTTATTTACGCGGGCTGGCTGACAAATAGTCAGGCCACCAACCTGCCCTCGAAATATCGGGTGTCAATGTCGGAAATGCACGCCGCGAATTTCGTGGACGCGATTATTTCCATCGCCTTATCCTCAAACGGTTTCAAACTGAAAGGCAGGATATTGACGACTTTTTTTCCCGTCAAACCATGGTCGAAAGCAGGGGATGAGATCAGGCCCAGACGTAAGAGGTACCAAGCTGCCACGAATAGCGAACAAGGATATTTCTTCGAGCGGATATAGCTCGCGATCTGGTTGCGCAAGTCGCTGTCAGTGACGAGCTTCAATACCGAATCACAGACTGACAAGAGCTGTGACTCGCGAAAGTATCCGTCCGGCTTATAGCCATTTTCTGACAGCCACGAAACGAACGATTCATAATCGAAAGCCGGGTCGGGAAAAGAGTAATCGTCGATCATGACGACCAGAGAGGATGATTCTCTCTGGATGGACCGTTCCTTCATGAGCTGGCCGAGAATTTGCAATGATAGTTTGTGCTCGTCGCCGATCTTATCGTTGGTATAGATATGGGCGTATTCGATCGAGATATCTTTGGCCGGTCGATCCGTCATCTTCGCAGTATAACAGAAAAAATCTTCTCGTCGAGTTATACTATGCCAAGATTTTGGTAATGCTGCTATTCGAAATCAGCCCGTATGAAATCGAAAATCGAGAAGAGAGGAAAGTATTTGAAGTACTTCGAGACGGATTATCATGACTTCGGACCGGACATTTGCCGATGGGCACGCGCCTGTTTTCTGCGGAAAAAATCTGTCAAGGAACTTATCAAAATGTGGAGAAAGAAGACAGGTCTAAAGGGAGTCGCGATCCTGGTGTCGCACGGAATACCGCGGACGCGGAAATGGTTCTTTTGGAATGAGAACCGGCGAAAGCTCGTTCAGACCTGGATCGATGAAAATGACGGCTCATATGTGGCACTCGTTATTGCAGTCTGTAACCCAGAGAGACGCCGCATTACCTCGCGAAAATCGATCGTGCTCCACGCCGTCAATAATCTGCATCACCCGGTCATCGCCGAAAACGGCAAACGCATACGTATCTATGTGCCGGGCACCGGATATTTATGGTGAGCGGGTCAAACGAGAGCTGAGCTCTCTTTTTTTATATATTGTCTACTGAAAAATAAAAAAACCGGCTGTTTCCGTAGCCGGGCCCGTCAAAGAGCGGGAGACCTCATTTCATTGAAGAATGTCCTGGGTCCAGCGAAATAGGGCAATTTTCTCCTCGTCTCCGCCGTGGTGTTCCTTGATATGCCGGAGACCGATGGCCATCATGTACTCGGCGAAGAGCAAGCTGGCCGTTTCGATGCCTGCATCAGTTGCGCCGAATGCCTGATCGAGTTCCCGCACGAGAGCCATATCGATATTCCGGAGCGCTTCCGGCGCGGACGCTGATCGTCGCGTCTTTGCCAGAAAGCGGGAAATGGCTGCCGAGAACTTGCCGTCAGAAGCTTGATCGTCCACCAGCGTCTCAAGTTCGTGCATGCGGCATTCCTCGAGAATGTATTCCCTCGATTGGGGGTCGTGATAGGCGGTATCCGCGCGTATGGGATGAAGAAGGCCGTGGCCGAGCTCATGGAAGAGAAAGCCGGCGAAGGCGACGGGCGGATGGTCCACGGCGTTCATCATCATTCCCCAGTCCGAACGCCAATAAAGCGAAAGCGGCGTACCCATTCGCGGAGCCGTTTCCCGCGCGATGAAGGTAAGCTCCGGCGCCTTGCCGATCTGCTCCTTCCGCTCCTCGTCGGTCATGACCGTCGCCGACCTCCGTTCGTCTAACGCCAGTGTGACGTAAAATTTCTCAAAATGCCTGCCGATCTCCTCGGTGAGAGGCGAGAGCGATCGATATCTCGAGATGATATCCTGAATATTCGCCACGCGGTTGGTGATTATGGCATGGATGCGAGCGGACTCGGATGGATGAGGCACTTTCTCTAGCCACCAGCTGCTTTTATTTCGGGCTTTCTCCCTGAAATATCGCTCCTTGAGCGATATGAGATTTTCGTCTGCGCCGCCGTCAGGCCGACCGGGACCCTTTGGCTGGGCCGGCACAAGCATGAAGAGGAACGGCAGCAGGCCGACGGCCGCAATGATCAGGATGGGCCTCCACCCGACATCGGCGGTCTTCTGCGGTTTTTTGTGGTTCACAAGGTCCTTTCGTTTTCGGTTGAAGTTACTATACACCAAAATCAGCATATTGTCCACGAGGGATATAAGCGCTGCAGGCTCTCGTCGGCTCGCATTTTTTATGCTACGCTCATATTCAAACAACGCAGTCTTAACAATATGAGTTATGAGTAACGAAACGACAAAGAGGCCTCTTGGGGCCGTCCTGATCGTCGAGGATCAAAAGGAGTTTCTAGATGTGGTCAAAACTTCGCTGGAGAGCTGCGGGATATCGTGCGCGACAGCGGCATCCGTCGACGAAGCTTTAGCCACCTTGGCGATAGAGCCTGTCGCGCTCGTCCTTCTTGACTGGCGGCTCAAACAAGGCGAGGGAGAAGCTAACGGCGTTCATCTGCTGCGTTTCTGTAAGAAGTTGAATCCGCTCATGCCGGTCATCGTCATGAGCGGTCAGGAATTCGATGTGCGCACGGATGCCGTCCTGGCGCAAGTCGACAGTTTCCTTCTAAAACCGTTCTCAATGACGCTCTTGTTCAACCATATCTCCTGCTGGCTGGCGCGGGTCAAGTCGACATCCGATACCATTTTGCCTCGAAACGCGAATGAGATCCTGCCGTACAATGAGTTCAAAAAGATCTATGTCGAGCATGCCGTGCGGCTTCTCAATGGCGATATGGCTCTGGCGCAGGAGAGATTGGGCATGGATTTGAATACGATTGCCAAGATTTTGGGGCAATCCCCTGAATCAGTTGCCGAATAGAATCTAAATCGTAAGCGCGAGACGGCCACGTGAAAATCGTGGCATTTTTATTTTCTGCATGGCATAATTTGCTACAATATATCAATGGAGTTCATCATTCATTTCGTGCTCTACGCGGCGTATGCCTCGGTGATCGCGCTTGCCATCGCTCTCGCCGCGACGCATATCGTTCTTCTGCCGTCGAATGACCGCGACTGGTCTCCCGATCAGGCAGTTTTGTCTTCAGCCGACATCCATGGCGATTTGATAACCATCCATAACATCAGAAATTTTACCTATGCATCCACGACGAATTATACGGCTCGTTATTATGACAAGACGTTCGATTTGAAAGCGCTAAGAATGGTCTGGTATATTGTCGTGCCGTTTGTGGGCATTCCCGGCTCGGCTCATACATTCCTGTCTTTTGAATTTGAAGGAAATCAGTTTCTTTCGATCTCGGTCGAGATCAGGAAACAAAAGGGAGAGATGTTCTCGCCCGTGAGCGGCCTCTTCAACCAGTATGAGATCATGTACGTCATCGCCGATGAGCGCGATATCGTCAAACTGCGGACGGATTACAGGAAAGAGCTCGTCTATATGTATCCGGTCAGGGCCTCGGCCGAAAAGATGCAAGCGGTATTTCTGGATATGCTCAAGCACGCCAACAGGCTCACGGCTCATCCTGAATTCTATAACACTATAACGAACACCTGCACGACCAATATCGTCCGGCACGTCAATAAGATCTCTCCGAAGAAAATCCCCTGGAACTGGAAGATCCTCTTCCCCGCGAAATCGGACGAATTTGCCTATGACCTCGGTATGATCGACACCGATCTCACTTTCGCTGAGGCCCGTCAGAAGTTCTTTATCAACGATAAAGCTATGAAATATGCGGATGACGCGGATTTTTCGGTTAAGATCAGGGAATAGCGGTCAACGGCGGTTTTCGACAGAAAAAAGACCCTGCGACAAAACAGGGCTCGGTGGTTAGCTTGTCTGAATGATCTCAGCGGCCGAGGTGCTTGCGGGCGCTCTCCACGATCGAGTTCACCTCGCTGTCAGTCGACTTCAATTTGAACAGGGCCTCCCTGACTATGGCGCGGAGCCAGTCGGCTTTCGCCAGTTTTTTCAGGGCGGACCTGGCGCGATGTTCGGCGGCGATCCGTCGAGCTTTCTCCTCCCTGTAAAGTCGTTCGTAATCCAGCATTTAACTACCCTCCTTCTCGGAATTCATGATCGGGTCTCTTCCGGCGTTTTCATCGGCTTAAAGTCCGGCGCCTGCGTGGTCAGGATCTCCAGTGCCCTTTTCCGTATACCTTCACTTGTGATTTTCACATTTCTCCCCATCCGTGTTCGTTGTTGTTATGATGTCCTCTCGCACTATAACATGCAATATTCATATTAGCAATAAAATAAAACGCCGCCGGCTCTGCCCAGCGGCTCCTCGATCAAACGCGAATTCAGTCTATCGGTATAAGACCCAGGTTTCTGATCGTCTGCAGCAGGTAGAGCTCCGGCTTTTCGGGATGTCCGACTATAACCCGGACTGCCACGCCGTTGTATTTAAGGAGCATAGCCCAAGCCAGGGGATCGCCGACCGGTGTCCAGCGGTTGTGCGGCGGATCGTGACACCACCACAGGCGCCCGCAGCTGCATTTGAAGCAGTGTTCGGGAAAGCGGCTATTATTTGTCAGCTTCTGCCACGGGAAAGCCTTCCTGAAGTTGGAAGCACGCAGATCTCCGCAGACGCAAGGGCCGGCGTATTCGTCGAACGGCCCCCTGTATTCGGGGGGCGCGTCGATAACCGTGTCATCAGCCTTACCCGACTGCCGCAGTCCCATGTATAGGCAGAGCTTGGGAGCGATGAATGAATCAATGGCAGTACTGACGCGCTCTGACAGAATACAGCTGTGCCCGCCCGTCCCCTCAACATGCCAGACGAGTCCGACTGGCTTCACTAGCCAAGCCCAGACGAGAGGACTTTCTGTGCCAAATGCCTCCCAGGTCTGATCGCCCAAAGCGCCGCCGAGAGAATAATCACAGATGAGCAAGGTGCCTGTCGCCTTCTTCGACTTGGACGGTTCGTCTTTAAGGGTCTGTATTTCGAACGACACGGCCGTGAACCCGGCGCCAAGTTGCTCCTCGGGTCCGTCCCAACGGTATAGGATTTTCATGCATGGAGTTTTCAGTGTCTATGTGCTATTTCAGTGTCCTATTTTCTATTGGTATATCACGAGAACGTGTTTAAGTTAAGCGCGGCTTTTTCCCTTAGGCCTAACTTTGATCTGATCGGCTACGCGCCAGAGGATGCGGGCTGCATAGGTGCGGTACGGCGACCACGTCCGTGAAAGCTTGTCCATCAGCCGGTTGGTCGGCATCCCCGCGAGGCCGTAGAGCTGCATGATGCCTTTTTGCAGGCCGAGGTCGCCTTTTGAAAAGATATCCTTTCTGCCCAGCGAGAACATCATGATCATTTCCGCCGTCCAGGGACCGATGCCCCTCTCTCTAGTCAGAGTCTCGACGATCGCCGCGTCGTCAAGCAGATGGATCTTGACGAGGTCTATCTCTCCCTTCGAAGACGCTCTAGCCAACGAGTGGATGGCTTTAACTTTTGCTTTTGACAGGCCGCAGGCGCGGATCTGCTTCGGCGAAAGTGACAAGATCCGCTCGGGTGTGAATGATGTTCGGCCGGAGCGACTCGCGACACGGCGCTTTTTGAGCGCCGCTTCAATCCTGCCGAAGATCGTGTCCGCGGCCTTGCCTGAAAGCTGCTGGTTGACTATGGCCCGCACAAGATCCCGGAAGACGTTTTTCGAGCGTGTGATGTCCGGAATATCATGCTCCAGACTGGCTTTGTACAGGATCGGATCCGTTTTCTTAAAGTGACGCTGTGCGTGGCGGTACATAGGCGCATTATACACATATTGCGCATACGCAGAAATTCAGACAATGCCGTAATCTAGAGTCTTCTTGTCCAAGTCCGCAGCCAGCACTTTAAAAGTGACTGGATCGCCAAGAGTAAATCTCTTCTTGGTCTTCTCTCCCACGATCGAATAGGTCCTTTCCTCAAAAACGTAATAGTCGGCGCCGATGTTCCGCATGCCGATCATGCCTTCGGACTTGGTTTGGTTCTCCTCGACATACATGCCCCACTTGGTCACGCCGGTGATGACGCCTTCGAAAGTCTGGCCGACGCGGCTACTCATGTATTCCACCTGTTTCAATTTCTTGGACTCGCGCTCGGCTTCGGCGGCTCCGATCTCACGGGCGGTGGAGCTCTCGGCTATATGCTGCAAAGCGACAATGTCGCGGTCGCCGAACTTTGCGTCACGGAGATGTTTCAGAAGAATGCGGTGGACCAAGAGATCAGGATAGCGGCGGATCGGCGAAGTGAAATGGGTATAGAAATCAAAGGCCAGACCGAAATGGCCGACATTCTTGGTCGAATAGACGGCTTTCTGCATAGATCGGATAGCTGCCGTGCGGACGAGTGATTCGTGCGGCGTATCGACGATCTGGTCCAGAAGGTGGTTGATATCGCGGGCAGTCACATCGCCGCCCTTTGGTATGCGAAGATCGTAACCGAGGGTTTTGACGAAAGCCGCGAGATTTTTAATCTTTTCTTTGTCGGGGACTTCGTGGATGCGATAAATGGCGCCGGTATCTCGAGGCCCTTTCTTCTTGATAGACTCAAAAATGAACTTGGCCACTTCGCGATTGGCTAAGAGCATGTACTCTTCGACCAGTTTATGAGTATCGAGACGCTCATAGACATCTACGCCGATCGGCTTGCCCGACTCATCGAGCCGGAACTTGATCTCTTCCTGCTCGAACTCGATGGCCCCTTTGAAGAATTTCTCCTTTTGCAGGATTTTTCCCAACGTGTTCAAGGTGACGAGCTCTTCCCGGTATCGCATGCCCGTTTCGGCCGAAGCAGCTGTCTGGATTCCTTTTGAATATACAGCAGCTTTTGAAGCATCCCCGTCGATCACCGCCTGTGCGGTCTCATAGGTGAAGCGATGATCCGAATTCATGACCGTCTTGCCGAACCAGCGCGAACTGACATGGCCACGGTCATCGAGGACGAAGATCGCCGAGAAGCTCAACTTATCCTCATGGGGATTCAAGCTGCAGACGTCGTTCGAGAGGACTTCGGGCAGCATCGGAATGGTCCGATCAACGAGATAGATAGAACAGCCGCGCTTGACGGCCTCTTTGTCGAGCTCGCTGCCCTCGCGGACATAATGCGAAACGTCGGCGATGTGGATGCCGATCTCATATTGTCCGTCGGACAATTTCTTGAATGAAATGGCGTCGTCAAAGTCTTTGGCATCAAAAGGGTCGATGGTGAACGTCAGGGTCTGCCGCATGTCGCGGCGATCGGCGATCTCTTCGGCCGTAATCTTCTTTTCCGTGCTGCCGATCTGCTTCGCCTCCTCCTCAACTGCCGGCGGGAACGATACTTCGAACCCCCGTTCGAGAACGATCGACTCCATCTCGACATCATTCACGCCCTTCTTGCCGAGAACGCGGAGCACTTTTCCAGTCGGCAATATCTTTGGATCACTCCACGGCAGAAGCCGGACATAGACTTTGTCGTCCTGTTTGAGGTTTCTTGATTCGTGAGCGGGGAGTGAAATGCTCACGTACATCTTCTTGTCGTCCGGAACGAGGAGGGATCCTCCATTACGGTCGTTCGCGGCGTCATTTGTGGCCGGCATTTGAACGATGCCCACGAAAGTCTCTTTGGCGCGCGAAACGACGCGGCCGATTGCTCCGACCTTCATCTTTGCCCCGCGGATGATCTTCTCCCGAACCACATATTCCACCGTATCCCCGTTGAGAGCGGTATTCAGGGTCCCTTCTTCAATATAGACGGAATCTTTCTTAGGATCGGCATCGTCAATATATCCTGCTCCCTTTCGAGTAGTAGAAATTACGCCGGTCAGGATCTGGCCGCCCGTTTTATGGCTCTCTGATCTCATCTCGGGCTTTTTCATGGAGAACCATTATATCCCAAAATAGCTCATTGTAACACTCCGAAAAAATTGATCAGATTCTCTATATGCTTGTCCAAGCCGACGCCCAGAGTCTCGACTCCCCTCTGTATGGTACTGCGGTCAATCTTGGCCGCGAAAGCCTTTTCGTTCAGGCGCTTCTTTATGGAGCTCATTTTCATAGTTCCATAAGGGACCGGGTTCAGCTTGTGATAAGCGTAAAAAATTCCGCTGATCTCATCGCACGCCATCAAGGCGGCAGCCAGCTTTGTCCGTGGCAATGCCGTAAAACCGTTGTAATTATACGCGTGGGCTTCGATCGCGTGGATCATATCTTCCGGATACTTCCATTCTTTAAACCAAGAAAGCTCCTCGCGGGGATGCGTATCGGGATGCTCTTCAAAATCGAGGTCGTGCAATAGTCCGGCCGTGAACCACAGATTTCGATCTTCGCCGAACTGCTTTGCATATCCTTCCAGAGCGGTAGCGACCATCAGCGCATGGTATCGCTGGTACGCATCTTTGACATGCTCCTCAAGGATTTTCTGCGCCTCAGCTTTTGTCGGTAAATTCATGCTCAAATATTTTAACATGCATGTAATGATTCTTGGCAAATGATTCAAAATGAGAGACAATAAAAATCTGCCGTATAAACGGGATGAAGCCGACGATCATACATTCAAAATCTTTCGTAAAGGATGCGACTGATCTCATAATGGGAAAAGCGAGTAAGACCCTTGAAACGCAAGGAC